>NZ_JBQHCW010000005.1:0-436116 GCF_052068115.1 Nonomuraea sp. ZG12 | reverse complement strand
AAGACGTGGGTGCCGAACTTGCGGTCCGACTCCAGCGCCAGCAGCGCGGCGGCCAGCACCGGGAAGGCCATCAGCACGAGCATGCTGGTCAGCAGCACGTTCCAGGTGAAGATCGGCATCCGGAACATGGTCATGCCCGGCGCCCGCATGCACACGATCGTGGTGAAGAAATTGACCGAGCCCAGGATCGTACCCAGCCCGGACATCACCAGCCCCACGATCCACAGGTCGCCGCCCACCTGCGGGCTGTAGGTGGAGCCGGACAGCGGCGTGTAGGCGAACCAGCCGAAGTCGGCGGCGCCGCCACTGACGAAGAACCCGCTCACCGCGATCAGCCCGCCGAACAGGAACAGCCAGTAGCTGACCATGTTGAGCCGGGGGAAGGCCACGTCGGGCGAGCCGATCTGCAACGGCATGATCACGTTGGCGAACCCGGCGAACAACGGCGTCGCGAAGAGCAGCAGCATCACCGCGCCGTGCATGGTGAACAGCTGGTTGTACTGCTGCGCGTTGACCAGCTGCATCCCCGGGTGCAGCAACTCCGCCCGGATGATCATCGCCATGATCCCGGCCGCGAGGAAGAACCCGAACGAGGTGATCAGATAGAGGTAGCCGATGACCTTGTGATCGGTGGACGTCAGCCAGTTGACGATCACGGTCCCGGTCCGGCGGTCGCGGGCCGGAGCCGGCGGCGAGCTCACCGGCCCGCTGTCTGACGGCTTGTGGATCGTCACGTGTCGTCCCTCTCGTACGCATACCGTACGCGCATGACTACCCAGAGGCATCTCTGCGTACGCCCATGAGACGTGCGCCGATCAGCCCGCTTCCGCGCCTAGCCGCCCGAAATCTGGGCACATGAGGGTCTTCCCTTCGACCCCTTGGAGGACCGGTGAGTACTGCGCAGAGCGCACGAGCCACGGCACGGCGGGCGGCCGACAGCCCGATGCTCGACCGGCTGGCCCGCGTCGGCCTGGCCTGCCGTGGCGTGCTGTACGCGCTGATCGGCGTGCTGGCGATCCAGATCGCCCTCAGCGGCGGCGCGGGGGAGCAGGCGGACAAGGGCGGCGCGATCACCACCGTGGCGGAGCTGCCGTTCGGGGCCGTGCTGCTGTGGGTGATGGTCGTGGGCTTCGCCGCGCTGGCGTTGTGGCAGGCCTCCGAGGCGTTGTTCGGCCACCAAGAGGTCATCGACCGGGTCGAGGCGGTCATCAGGACCGCCGTGTACGTGCTGATCTTCGTCACGCTGCTGACCGTGCTGCTGGCCGGCCGGGCCGCCTCCGAGGACGAGAAGTCCCAGGACGTCACCGGCAAGCTGCTCGACCTGCCCGCCGGGCAGTGGATCGTGGGCGCCATCGGCCTGGGCATCATCGCGCTGGGCGTCCACTGGCTGCGCCAGGGCGTCACCAAGAAGTTCCGCGAGGAGCTCAACCTCGGGCAGATGTCCGCGCGGGCCCGCTCGGTGATGGAGAAGCTCGGCCTGGCCGGCTACGTGGCCCGTGGCGCCATCGCGGGCCTCGCCGGGATCTTCGTCGTCCAGGCGGCGATCACGCACGACAAGGACAAGGCCGGCGGCATCGACGCGACACTGCGCGCGTTCGCCGAGACCCCGGCGGGCCCGTGGCTGCTGGTGGCGGTGGCGGTGGGGCTGATGCTGTTCGCCGGTTACTGCTTCGGCGAGTCCCGCTGGCGCCGCACCTAGAGCGTCGGGCACTACGACGTCAGGAACTCCGAGACGTTCTCCTTGGTCGCCACCTTCACCGGCACGGCCACCGTCTTCTCCAGGGTCGCGCCGCCGGCCGCCTTCACCGCGGCGTCCACGGCCTGCTGGCCGAGCAGCCTGGGCTGCTGGGCGACGGAGGCGGCCAGGGTGCCGTTCTGGATCGCGGTCAGGCCGTCCGGGGTGCCGTCGAAGCCGACGACCTTGACCTGTCGGCCCGCCCGGTCGCCGAGCGCCTTGATCGCGCCGAGCGCCATCTCGTCGTTCTCGGCGAAGACGCCGGTGACGTCCGGGTGCGACTGCAGCAGGTTCGTCATCACGTCCAGGCCCTTGGTCCGGTCGAAGTCGGCCGGTTGCCTGGCCACGACCTTGATGTCCGGGAAGGCCTTGACGCCCTGCTCGAAGCCCTGGCCACGGTCGCGGGACGCCGAGGTGCCCGGGGTGCCCTGCAGGACGATGGCCTGGCCCTTCTCGCCCATCTGCGCGGCCAGCTCCTCGGCGGCCAGCTTGCCGCCCGCGACGTTGTCGGAGGCCACGGTCTGGGCCACCTCGGCGCCGGTGACGCCACGGTCGGCGGCGATCACCGGGATGTCGGCCCGTTCGGCCAGCGTGACCGCGGGCGCCGCCGCGTTGGAGTCGACCGGGTTGATGATGATCGCCTGCATGCCCTGGCTGGTGAAGTTCTGCACCTGGTTCACCTGCTGGGAGGGGTCGTTCTGGGCGTCGGTGACGGTGAGCGCCGCGCCGAGCTTGGTGGCCTGGGCCTGCGCGCCGTCGCGGAGCTGGACGAAGAACGGGTTGTTCAGCGTCGACACCGACATCCCGATCTTCACGCCGCCCTGCTGCCCGCCGCCGGACGAGCCGCCGTCCGTGCCGCACCCGGCCAGCCCCAGCGTCAGCGCCACCCCGGCCATGACGATCGCGGGAGTCCGCATGATGATCATCCCCCTTCTAGTACGTTCCCCTGCGGCGCAGGGTGTCGACGAGGACCGCCAGCGCGATCACCGCGCCGATCACGACCTGCTGCCAGAAAGCCGATACGGAAAGCAGGTTGAGCCCGTTGCGCAGCACGGCCAGGATGAGCGCGCCGACGAACGTGCCGAGCGCCCTGCCCTTGCCGCCCGACAGGCTCGCGCCGCCGATCACCACGGCCGCGATGGCGTCGAGCTCGTAGCCGGCGGCTGCCTGCGGCTGCGCGGAGGCCAGGCGGCTGGCCAGCACGATGCCGGCGACCGCGGCGAAGGCGCCCGACAGCCCGTACGTGATGAGCTGCTGCCGGTCGACCTTGATGCCGGACAGGCGGGCCGCCTCCTCGTTGCCGCCGATCGCGTACATGGCGCGACCCGCGTACGTGCGGTTGAGTATCACCGCCGCGATCAGGCCCATCACCACCATCACGATCACCGGGATCGGCAGGTAACGGCCGAGATTGCCGCCCAGGGCGGACACGGCGTCCGGCATCGAGATCGGGCTGCCCTGCGAGATGACCAGCGCCAGGCCGCGCGCGATGCCGAGCATGGCCAGCGTGGCGATGAACGGCGGCAGCTTTCCGTACGCGATGAGCGCCGCGTTGACCAGCCCGGCCACCACGCCGACCGTCAGCGACACCACCACGGCCACCGGCCAGGCCACCCCCGCGTCCGTGGCCGTCCAGGCCAGCGTGATCGCCGAGAGCGCCGCCACGGAGCCGACCGACAGGTCGATGCCGCCGGTGACGATGACGAACGTCGAGCCGAAGGCGAGGATCGCGGTGACGGCCGCCTGCACCCCCACGTTGAGCAGGTTGGTCACGCTGAGGAACGTCGACGACAGCAGCGACAGCGCCACCACCAGCACGACGAGCGCGGCCACCGCGCCGTTCTCGGCCAGCCAGACGGCCGCCGGCGAGCGGCGGGCCAGCACGTTACCGGACACGACTGCCCTCCACCTCCGTGACCGCCAGCGCCATCACGTCGTCCTGCGTGGCATCGGCCGAGGGCAGCTCGCCAACGAGCCGCCCCCGCGCCATGATCAGGATCCGGTCGCTCATCCCGAGGATCTCCGGCAGATCGCTGGAGATCATGAGCACGGCGTGCCCGGAGTCGGTGAGGGCGTTGATGAGCTGGTAGATCTCGACCTTCGCCCCCACGTCGATGCCGCGGGTCGGCTCGTCGAGAATGAGCACGCCCGCGTCGGCCACCAGCCACTTGCCGATGACCACCTTCTGCTGATTGCCGCCGGACAGCGTGCGGACCTCTTGGTCCAGCCCTGTCATCCGGATGGCGAGCTGGCCGGCCACCTTCGCCGCCGCCGTGCGCTGCCCCTTGCGGTCCACGAAGCCGGCGCGGGTCGCGTCGCGCATGGTGACCAGCCCCAGGTTCTCGCCGATGTCGGCGGTCAGCACCAGGCCCTGCCCCTTGCGGTCCTCCGGCACCAGCCCGAGCCCCGCCTCCATGGCGGCGTGCACGTCGGCCGGCGGCAGCCGCCGCCCGCGTACGGTGACCTCGCCCGAGTCGTAGCGGTCGGCTCCGAAGACCGCCCTGGCCACCTCGGTGCGGCCCGCGCCCACCAGCCCGGCGATGCCCACCACCTCGCCCGCCCGCACCTCGAAGGAGACGTCGTCGAAGGCGCCCCTGCGGCTCAGGCCGGTGACCTTGAGCAGCGGCGCGCCCAGCTCGCCCGGGCGGCGCGGGAACTGCTGGTCGATCGGGCGGCCCACCATGAGCCGTACCAGCTCGTCCTGGGGGGTGTCGGCCCGCACCTCGGCCACCGAACGGCCGTCGCGCAGCACCGTCACCCGATCGCCGATCGCGGCGATCTCCTCCAGGTGGTGGGTGATGAACGCGACCGCCACGTTCTCGTCCCGGAGCTGCCGGACGATCGCGAAGAGCTTGTCGACCTCGCTGGTGGTGAGCACCGCCGTCGGCTCGTCCATGATCAGCACGCGGGCGTTCAGCGCCAGCGCCTTGGCGATCTCCACCATCTGCCTCCGGGCGATGCCCAGCCGGGCGACCGGGGTGCGCGGATCGACGTCCACCTCCACCCGCGCCAGGAGCTCGCCCGCCTGCCGGATCATGGCGCCCTTGTCGATCAGGCCGAACCTGCGCGGCGGCCTGCCCAGCGACAGGTTCTCCGCCACGCTCAGCTCGGGCACCAGGTTGAACTCCTGGTAGATGGTGGAGATGCCGAGCCGCTGGGCGTCGCCGGCCGTGCGGATGTGCACCGGGTGCCCGTCCATCAGCACCCGGCCCTCGTCGGGGCGGTAGGCGCCGGACAGCATCTTGATCAGTGTGCTCTTGCCCGCGCCGTTCTCACCCAGCAGTACGTGCACCTCGCCGGGCCGCAGGCTCAGATCCACCCCGTCCAGGGCCTGCACGCCGGGGAAGCCCTTACGCAGGCCCTCGGCCCGGAGTATCGGCTCGCTCACCCCCGTGGTCCTTTCCGGCCGCACGACCGGCGAATCACCGAAGGCGCAGGTAGAACGGCCGGAGGTCACCTGCCCGCGTACGCATGGCCCGCACCTCCGCCCCCGGATCCGTCACCGCCGCAAGGGCTCTGCCGGGGTGGTGTCGCGAGCGCGGAAGGCGGTGCGGGCGAGGGCGGCCAGGCCCAGCGCGATGACGGCGCTCACCACCCCGATCACGTTCAGCCCGGTGGTGAAAGCCGCGTGCGCCGACTCCAGCAGCACGGCCCCGGGGCCTTCGGGCAGTTCCGTGGCGGTGGCCAAGGCGGCGGGCAGGGTGTCACGGGCAGCGGCGGCGGCCTCGCCGGGCACCCCGTCCGGCACGATGACGAGCGCCCGGTAGACGGCCGTGCCGACGCTGCCCAGCAGCGCGACCCCCAGCGCGATGCCGAGCTCGCCGCTGGTCTCCGACAGGGCGGATGCCGCGCCGGCCTTCTCCGGCGGCGCCGAGCCCATGACCAGGTCGGTGCCCAGCACCATCATGGGCGCGACGCCGAAGAAGGCGATCGCCATGCCCGCGACCGCCGTGACCGGCGAGCCGTCCACCAGGGCGAGCAGCAGATAGCCGACGGCCGCGAGCGCCAGCCCGGCTCCGATGAGGCGTCCCATCGGCATCCGGCCGGCCAGCTTCGGCGCGAGCAGCGAGCCGGCGATCGTCAGCAGCGTGGCCGGCAGCAGCCAGACCCCGGCCTCCAGCGCGGACAGCCCGGCGACGAGCTGCAGGTACTGGGCGACCATCATGAACCCGCCACCGGTGGTGACCAACGCCAGCAGCATGATCACCAGTGCCGCGGTGAACCCACGCTCGCCGAACAGCCGCAGGTCCACCAGCGGCACGGCCAGCGTGCGCTGCCGTCGCACGAACCAGGCGCCGAACAGCGTTCCGGCCCCCAGGGCGGCCAGCGCCAAGGGGGCCGGGCCGTCCTTGGCCAGCTCCTTGAGCCCGTAGACGACGGGCAGCAGCGCGGCCAGTGACAGGGCCACGCTGACCACGTCGATGCCGCCCGGCTGGGGATCGCGCTGCTCGGGAAGCAGCAGCGGGGCGGCGACGAGCAGCAGCGCCATCACCGGCACCCCGATCAGGAACGCCGACCCCCACCAGAAGCGCTCCAGCAGCACGCCGCCGACCAGCGGGCCGATCGCGCTGCCGCCCATGAAGGAGGTCATCCACACGCCCACGGCCATCGCCCGCTGCCGTGGATCCTTGAACATGGTGCCGAGCAGCGCCAGGGTCGAGGGCATCAGCGTCGCACCCGCCACGCCGAGCAACGCCCTGGAGACGATCAACATGGCCGGGCCGGTGGAGTACGCCGCCAGCGCCGAAGCCAGACCGAAGGCGGCGGCGCCGATCATCAGCAGGCGGCGACGGCCGATCCGGTCGCCCACCCAGCCCATGGTCACCAGGAAGCCCGCGATCATGAAGCCGTACACGTCGAGGATCCACAGCAGCTCGGTGCCGCTGGGAGCCAGGTCCGCGCTCAGGTGCGGGACCGCCAGATGCAGCACGCTCAGGTCGAGGGCGAGGAGCACGGTGGGCAGCGCCAGGACGGCCAGGCCGGCCCACTCTCGCCGCCCGGCGCGTGAAGAGTTCATAGTCATGGGGCGAGCCTGACCCGGCCGGCTCTCGGTTTCCGGTCGGTCGTCTGTCGGTAACGTGGCGGTATGCGATTCGGGGTGCTCGGCCCGTTGCGGGTGTGGACGGCCGAGGGGGAGGACGTCGCCATCGGTGAGGCGAAGGTCCGCGTCCTGCTGGCCGATCTGCTCGCGCACGCCGGGCATCCCGTCCCCGTTCACCGGCTGGTCCGGGACCTGTGGGGGGAGGAGCTGCCGGCGAACCCCTCGGCGGCCCTGCACACCAAGGTCTCGCGGCTGCGTGGGTCGCTCGGGGCCGCCGGGCTCGCCGGGCTGGTGGTCAAGCAGCCGGGCGGCTATCAGCTGCGGGCCGAGGCCGAGGCGGTGGACGCCGGCCGGTTCGAGGCGCTGGCCGGGCGCGCCCGCCGGAGCGAGGACCCGCGCGTACGCGCCCGGTTGTTCGGTGAGGCCCTCGCGCTGTGGCGCGGTCCCGCGTTCGACGGCTTCGCGGAGGAGCCGTTCGCCAGGAGCGCCGCCGCACGTCTGGAGGAGGAGCGGCTGCTCGTGCTGGAGGAGCGGGCGCTGACCCGGCTGGCGCTCGGCGAGCACGCCGAGGTGGCCGCCGAGCTGGCCGGTCTGGTCACCCGCCATCCCCTCCGCGAGCGCCTGCACGGCGTGCGCATGCGGGCCCTCTACGCCGCCGGGCGGCAGAGCGAGGCGCTCGCCGGCTATCAGGAGCTGCGCGATCGGCTGGTCGCCGAGCTCGGCGTCGATCCCTCCCCGGAGCTGGCCGAGCTCTACGCGGCCATCCTGCGGCAGGACCGCGGACTCACCCCCACCGCGCGGCGCGACAACCTCCCGGCCCAGGTCACCGACCTCATCGGCCGGGACGACGACGTCAAGGACGTGCGCTCCTCGGTGGCGGGCAGGCGGCTGGTGACGCTCACCGGCCCCGGCGGCGTCGGCAAGACCCGGCTCGCGGTCGAGGCCGCCACCGGGATGGTCGGCGACTTCGCCGACGGCGTCCGGCTGGTGGAGCTGGCCTCCCTCGACCCGCGCGGGGGTACGGCCGTGCTGGCCGCGCAGGTCATGAGGGTGCTGGACATCCGCGACGACGCCCCCGGCCCACTGACCCACGCCGAACCGCTGGACCCACCGGACCGGCTCGCCGCCGCGCTGGCGGCCAAGCGGCTGCTGCTCGTGCTGGACAACTGCGAACACCTGATCGCCGACGTCGCCGAGCTCGCCGCTCACCTGCTGCGGTCGGCTCCCGGCCTGAGCCTGCTGACCACCAGCCGCGAACGGCTCGGCCTCCCCGGCGAGGTGGTGCTCCCCGTCGCCCCGCTGGCGCTCCCGTCCGCCGTGCGGCTGTTCGTGACGCGAGCCGTCGCCGCGACGCCCGGTTTCGTGCCGGCGCCGGAGGACGAGGCCGTCGTGACGGAGATCTGCCGCCGGCTCGACGGGCTGCCGCTGGCGCTGGAGCTGGCCGCCACCCGGGTGGGCGTGCTCGGGCTGCGGGAGCTCGCGGCCCGGCTGGACGACCGGTTCCGGCTGCTCGGCAACGGGCAGCGCGGCGTGCCGTCGCGGCAGCGGACCCTCAGGGCGGTGATCGACTGGAGCTGGGAGCTGCTGGAGGAGCAGGAGCGGGTGGTGCTGAGACGCCTGGCCGTGCACGCCGGCGGCTGCACGCTCCAGGCCGCGGAGGAGATCTGCGGCGGCGACGGGATCGACGTGCTGGACGCGTTGGGCCGCCTGGTGGACCGGTCGCTGGTGACGGTCACCGACGGCCCCCGCTACCGGCTGCTGGAGTCGGTGGCCGAATACAGCCGGGAGCGGTTACGCGAGGCGGGCGAGGACGATCTCGTACGCGACCGTCACGTCCGCCACTACGGGCGCCTGGCCGACCGCGCCGAGCTGCGCGGCCACGACCAGTGCGACTGGCTGAGCCGCCTGGACGTCGAGGCCGGCAACCTGCGCCGGGCTGTCCGCCACGCCCCCAGGAGCCGGGCGCTGTCCCTGGTCAACGCGCTGACCTGGTACTGGGTGCTGCGCGGACGGCTCGACGAGGCCCGCTCGGCGCTGGAGGCCGTGTGCGGCCGTGTCGACGTGCCGTGGCCGCCGCCGGCGGACGAACCCGAAGAGGTGCGCGGCCCGCTGGCCGAGGCCCGCGTGTGGCAGGTCGGCGTCGAGCTCCTCCGGGGCCAAGGCCACGACCGCCGCACCCGCATCGAACGGGCCCTCGCCGCCTACCGCGACCTGGAGGACCCGCTCGCGCTGGCGCGGGCCCGCTGGTTCCTCGGGTACGCCGGGTACGGCACGGCCGACCTGGCATTGGGCGAGGAACTGCTGGCGCGGGCGCTGGACGGGTTCCGGGCGCTGGACGACCGCTGGGGCGAGGCGGCGGTGCTGTGCGCGCTGGCCAACACCGCGCTGGCGCGGGGCGAGCTGGCCTTCGCGCGGGAGCGGGCCGAACGGAGCGCCGCCCTCTTCACCGACCTGGGCGACCACTGGGGGCTGTCCCAGACCAGCTACCCGCTGGGCGTCCTCGCCGAGATCCGCGGCGACTACCCGGAGGCGGCCCGGCTGCTGCGCGCCGGCCTGCGGATGGCCGAGGAGCTCGGCCTGTGGAGCGAGGTCGCCGACCGGATGTCCGCGCTCGGCAGGATCGCGCTGCTGGTCGGCGACTTCGACGGCGGTCGAGACCTGCACGAGCGCGCCGTACGGCTCGCCGCCGAGCAGGCGTTCCCCCCCGGCGAGCGGTACGCCCAGATCGGGCTCGCTCTCGGCGCCCGCAGGCAGGGCCTGCTGGACGAGGCCGAACGGCACCTGCGTGAGGTGCTCGACTGGTTCCGCGAGTACGACCACTACGGCGCGACGGCCCTGCTCGTGGCCGAGCTCGGTTTCGTGGCCGAGTTGCGCGGGGAGGCGGCCGAGGCCAGGCGGCTGCACGCGGAGGGGTTCGAGGAGGCCCGGGTGTTCGGCGATCCGCGTGGCCTCGCGCTGGCGCTGGAGGGACTGGCCGGGGCCGAGGCGCTCGCGGGCGACGCGCGTACGGCCGCGGTCCTGCTGGGCGCGGCCGACCAGGCGCGACGCTCGACCGGCGCGCCGCTCCCGCAGGGCGAGCGCGGCGACGTCGACCGGATCGAGACGGCGGCCCGGCGCGACCTGGGGGAGGAGGCGTTCACCGAGGCCTTCGCCCAGGGCGCGCGCCTGTCCCCGGAGGAGGCGTACGCGTTCGCCCGCTGACCAGGGCCGGGACGGCCGGACGTGTTCAGAACCCCGCCCGGCTCGTCTCCTCTGGCGGGGAGACGAGCCGGACGGGTCTCAGGGGCTGGGGATCAGAGGCGTGAGATGCGTACGGCGTCCGCGATGACGTAGCCGGTGCCGGAGGTCCATCTGCTCACGCCGACCACGTTCTGGGTGCCGGCATCGAGGGGGAACGTGCCGATGGAGCGCCAGGCTCCGCCACTTGAGCGCTGGTCCACGTACACCGTCTGGTTGCCGCCGGCGGCGGCGACGATGTACGGCGCGGAGCTGTTGTAGCCGGGATCGCTCGGATACCAGACCTCCACCCGGTAGTTGCCTGCGCTGGGGATGGCCGCCTGGAACCAGGCCGGGTCGCTGGCGGCGACCGGGTCGGCGAAGCGGTAGTCGGCGCCGTGGCGGTCGCCGGAGTAGGCCGAGGTGCCCCAGTTGGCGCTGGCGGTGAACCCGGCGGCGGCGTTGTCGACGGTGGTGGTCCAGGTCGGGGTGCCGCCGTCGTCGCCGGTCACGTAGCTCATGTACGTGGACCAGTTCCAGTGCGAGCCCGGGTCGGTGTGGGTCGCGCCGGGGACCTGGTTGTGGCCGATGATGCCGGTGCGGGTCTTGGGGATGCCGTACCTGTCGCACAGGTGGCGGGCCAGCGCGGCGGAGGAGCGGTACATCGACTCGGTGAACCACGAGGCGTCGGCCACGAAGCCCTCGTGCTCGATGCCGATGGACCGGTTGTTGTAGGTGGAGTTCCCGGCGTGCCAGGCGACGTCCTTGTCCCGCACCATCTGGGTGACGGCGCCGTTGGAGGACTTGACCACGTAGTGGGCCGAGACGTTGGCGCTGGGGTTCTGGAACCAGGAGATGGTGCCCGCGTAGGAGCCCTGGGTGACGTGGATGACGATCCGGTCGATGTTGTAGCTGGTCTCGCGGCTGGAGACGCGGTAGTTGCCGGAGTTGGCGGCGACCCAGGCGGCCGGCGGGTAGTCGGCGCTGGCCACGGCGGCCCGCGCGTTCAGGTCGCGGGCCTTGGCCAGGTCGCCCCGGTCGGCGGTGACCTCCTGCGGCTCGACCGTCACGCCCCTGGCTTCGAGGCCGAGGCCGAGGCCTTCGTAGACGGCGTCGGCGTACAGGCGGGCCAGCTCGGGGGAGGTGGCGTTGCCGTACTCGGCGACGGCCTGGTACCAGCGGCCGAGGTCCTTCCTGGCCGCCTCGTCGAGGCCGAGCGCGTCGGCGTGCGAGCGGAGGACGGCGGCCGCGCCGAGGATGTTGGCGGCGTCGTCGGCGCGCAGCTTCTCGACCGGCAGCTCGGTGAGCTCGGCGGCCTTCTCCAGGGACTTGTTGGTGGGGTTGCTGACCAGGTGCATCAGGCCGTACCCGCCGCTGGCGCTGGGCTCGCCGCCGTGGCCGTCGAGGTGGGTCTCGGCGTAGCCGAGGGCGACGAGCAGGTCGCGGGGGACGTCGTGGGCGGCGGCGGCGCGGTCGAAGGACTCCGCCAGCGGGTTCTGCGTGCCGGCCAGGGCGGGCTGGCCCGCGAGGACCATGAGGGAGGCGATGACGAGGGCGACTAATCGCATGAGAGGGGATGCCATGGGTGCTCCTCACCGAGGGGTGTCGGACGCACAGTAAGGGACTTCCATGACAGATGTCGATAATTGACATTACTCGGGCATGAAAGGAAACTTTCCGCCCGCGCGGTAGTTCGTGGACTTATGCGAACCGTGTGAAGACTATTGCGCTTTGTGGCAAGTGCGCTGAAACTTCTCTTCGTGACCACGCTTCCGCGTCTCGTCCTCGTGGCCCTCACCGCCGTGCTCGCCCTGGCCGTCACCCCCGCTGTCACCCCGGCTGTCACCCTGGCCGCCGCCCCCGCGCAGGCCGCCGCGTGCGCCACCGACCCCGCCACGCCCAAGCGGCAGCTGCGGGCCATGTGGATCTCCAGCGTCGCGAACATCGACTGGCCGAGCCGGACCGGCCTGAGCGTCTCCGCGCAGCAGGCGGAGTTCCGCGCCTGGCTGGACCTGGCCGTGCAGCGGCGCATGAACGCCGTGGTCGTGCAGGTCAGGCCGACCGCCGACACGTTCTGGCCGTCGTCGCTCGAACCGTGGTCACAATGGCTCACCGGCAGCCAGGGCGGCGACCCGGGCTACGATCCGCTCGCCTTCATGGTCGGCGAGGCGCACGCGCGCAACCTGGAGCTGCACGCCTGGTTCAACCCGTACCGGGTGGCCAACCACGACGACCCCAGCAGACTGCAGGCCACCCACCCGGCCCGCCGCAATCCGGGCTGGCGCTTCGCCTACGACGGCAAGCTCTACTACAACCCCGGCCTGCCCGTGGTCCGCGACTTCATCCAAGACGTGATCATGGACGCGGTCAGCCGCTACGACCTCGACGGCGTGCATCTCGACGACTACTTCTACCCCTATCCGGCCGGCGGCCAGGCCATCCCCGACGCCGCCGCCTACGCCGAGCACGGCGACGGCTTCGCCAACGTGCACGACTGGCGCCGCGAGAACGTCAACCTCCTCGTACGCGAGCTCGACCGGCGCATCCACGCCGCCAAGCCCTGGGTCTCCTTCGGCGTCAGCCCGTTCGGCATCTGGCGCAACGCCGGCACCGACCCGCTCGGCTCGCGCACCTCGGGCCTGCAGTCCTACGACGCCATCTACGCCGACACCCGGCTGTGGGTGAAGCAGGGCTGGGTGGACTACATCGCGCCGCAGATCTACTGGCATATCGGGTTCGGCACGGCCGACTACGAGGTGCTCACCGCATGGTGGGCGGGCGTGGTCAGGGGCACCGGCGTCCAGCTCCTCATCGGCCAGGCCGCCTACCGGGCGGGAGCGAGCGGCCAGGACGCCGCCTGGCAGGACCGGGCCGAGCTCAGCGACCACCTGCACGTCAACAGGCGGCACCCTGAAGTGGCCGGCGACATCTTCTTCAGCGCCAAGGACGTCCGGGCCAACCGGATCGACGCCTTCTCCACCCTGGCCGCCGCCCACTACGCCAAGCCCGCCCTGCTGCCCGCCCGTGGCACGTCCGCCGCGCCCGCCGCCCCCGCGATCACCTCGGCCACCCGCGGCTCCGGCGGAGTCGCCCTCGCCTGGCAGGGCGGCGGCACCTCCTATGCCGTCCACCGGGTGAACGGCACCCCGGCCACCGCCGACCCGTGCGCCTTCGCCGACGCCCGCAACCTGCTCACCACCACCAGGCGGACCACCTTCACCGACACCACCGCGACGGCCGGCACCGCCTACACCTACTACGTGTCCGCGCTCAACCGCACCCACCAGGAGAGCGCGCCGAGCGCCGGCAGGGCCGTGACGGGGTCGGGCGGCGGGTTCAGCGTCGTCATCGACAACGCCGACCCCGGTTTCACCGCGAGCTCCGGCTGGGGCACCTCGGCCTTCTCCGGTCAGCCGCACGGCGCCGACTACCGCTTCGCCGACCCGGTCGCAGCCAGCGACCCCGCGTGGTACCGGGCGAGCATCCCCAGCGCGGGCAGCTATCGCGTGGAGGTCTGGCATCCGGCCGACGCGGGCTACAACAGCGCCACGCCGTACATCATCACCGACAACCGGACGGTGTACGTGGACCAGCGCACGGGCGGCGGCCAGTGGCGCTCGCTCGGCGACTTCACCCTCGCCGCCGGCACCTACAACGTGGTCGGCGTGAGCCGCTGGACCTCCACCAGTGGGTACGTGATCGCCGACGCGATCCGCATCACCCGGCTCTGACCCGGGGATCGACGTGGACCTTCGGCGCGTGCCCCCACGTGGCCGGGCGGTCGCCGCCGAGCACCCGCGCGACCTCGTCCAGCGTCACGGTGGCCGCGACCAGGGGACGCGGATCGACCGCGCCCGAGGCGTACAGCTCGATGGTGCCGTCCAGGCCACCCGAGGCGCTCAGGACGCCGGTGGCGGTGACGTCCTTGAGCACGAGCGCGCGGGTGTCCAGGAGGCTGGGCGCGGCGGCGATGCCGATGTAGACCACGTTGCCGCCGGGCTCCACCAGCTCGGCGGCCAGCGCCGGCAGGGCGGTCGCGCCCGAGGCGTCGATGATCGCGTCGTAGCGCAGGCCGGGCAGGGTCTCCCGGGTCCAGGCGGGGCCGAGCCCGAGGGTGCGGGCGAAGGCGAGCGAGGGATCGTCGCGGCCCATCAGGTGCACCTCGGCGCCCTGGGCGGCCGCCAGCATGGCGGCGAGCAGCCCGATCGTACCGGGGCCGAGCACGAGCAGCCGCCGCCCCGGTGACAGGCGGGCGGCGCGGACGGCGCGCAGCGCGTTGCCGCCCGGCTCGACCAGGGCGCCGAGCGCGGGGTCGAGCGTTTCCGGCAGCTTGTACAGGGCCGTGACCAGGACGGGGAGTCGTTCGGCCAGGGCGCCGGGCCAGCCGCCGCGGATGCCGATCTCGTGCCGGTCGGCGCACAGGTGGTGGCGACCGCCGGCGCAGCGGTCGCAGTGGCCGCACCCGAGCATGGTGTCGCCGGTGACGCGCAGCCCGAGCCAGCCGGGATCGACGCCCTCGCCGACCGCCGAGACCACGCCGCACCACTCGTGGCCGATGCGGATGGGATAGCGGGCCTGGCCGGTGTGCAGATAGCTCATGGCGCCGGAGAAGAACTCGGCGTCGGTGCCGCACACCCCGGCCCGCTCGACGTCCACCACCACCTGGCCGGGACGTGCCTCGGGCGGCGGGACGTCGTGCACCCCGCCCTGACCGGGGCCGGTGAGGACGAAGGCGCGCATGCTCATCGCTCGAACCGGATGCTGGTCAGGACGTTCGCGCTCGCGCGGTCCAGCACATGGGCGCCGGAGGCGGGGGCGGCGTCACCGGCCTTGGCCCGGACCAGCAGCCGCTGGCAGCGGCGGCGGTGGCGGGCGAACGTCCGCTCGGGCACCACCCTGCCCCTGGCGTGCTGCCCGGCGAGCGCCGCCTCGGGGGCCACGTCCAGCAGGAGCAGATGGAAACCCGCTCCGGAACGCCGGGCCATCCTGGCGAAGACGCGCAGCACGATCGGGCCGCAGCCCCGGTTGTGCGCGATCACCGACCGGCCGCCGCGCACCGCCGACCGGATGCGCCACAGGTGTGTGGCGAACACCACGCCGGTGCGCACCGGTTTGGGGGCCCAGCCGAGCCGGTCGGCCCAGTAGAGGCGGGACTGCATCGAGTCGATCACCGTCGCCTCGCCCGCCGTGACCGGCGCGGTCTCGGTGCCGTCCAGGGAGTACAGGCGTCTCAGGAGCGTGGTCTTGCCCGCCCCGGGCAGGCCGGTCAGGATGACCAGCGACCCCGCCGGATAACGCAACGACTCAGCTGCGTTGCAGGCAGCGGGCAACGAGACGGTCACGGCCTACTCACTTCCTCGAGTATAGGCGGGCACGCGTACATGATCATGCTGTGTGTCGATTGACAGGATAGTGTTTGCATGTTGAGTTGAGCTCAACCAATATGGACTCCATGGAACCACTGTCCCGCCGTGCGGCCGCTACCCACAGGCGCCTGCTGGAAGCCGCCGCCGAAGAGCTCATCGAGACCGGTGACGTCGAGGTGGCGGCCGTCGCCCGGCGCGCGGGGATGAGCGTGGGGCTGCCCTATCGCTACTTCGGCACCCGCAGCGGCCTGATGAGCGCCCTGCTCGCCGACTTCTACGACCGGCTGGTGGCCGACACCGTCCTGGCCGACCATCAGGGCGACACCTGGCTCGAACGCTGGCGCGCCCAGGTGCGCACCTGGGTCGACCGGGTCTACGACGACCCACTGTCCCCCGTGGTGCTCGGCCGCATGGTCGGCGACGCCGAGGTCGCCGCCATGGAGGCACGCTGTATCAGGCAGGTCGTCGCCACCGGCGTCAAACACATCGCCGCAGGCCAGGCCGAAGGCGCCGTCGCCGCCGACCGTGACCCCGAGATGCTGTCAGCGGGAGTCGTCGGCGGCATGCGCGCCATCTTCACCGTCGTCCTGGACAAGAATCCCCGGCCGGATCGTGACCTGGTCGTCGCCGAGGTCTGGAAGTTCAGCGTCGCCGCGCTGGGAGCCGAGGAGGCCGCACCGCGTGTGCCCGATACTCAGGAGCGCCTGACATGACACGAAGTCCCATGTCGCTCCTGCACAGCGACGGTTACGTGGTGCTCCCGGCGCTCCTGCCGGAGGCGCGCCGCAGGCACATCCGGGCGGAGCTCACCCCACTGCTCGGCCCCGCCGGGCGCGACCCCTTCCAGACCCGGCACACCCGCCAGGTCTTCGGCGTCCTGCACAACACCCGCGCCGTCGACGACCTCATCGACCAACCGGACGTGCTCGCCCTCCTGGACCGCCTGCTGCTGCCCAACTTCCTGCTGTCACAGCTCGAAGTGGTCGAGGTACGCCCAGGCGCCGCCGCCCGGCACCCCCGCCCCGACGACGAGCACTATCCCGTGTCCCGCCCCCGCCCGGCCCTGTCGGTGGCGGCCCTGTGGACGATCGACGCGGGCAGCGCCCTCACCGTGTGGCCGGGCAGCCACCGTTGGCCCGACAGACGCCTTCCCGCCGGCGACGGCCTCACCCTGACCCCGCCCGCCGGCTCCTGTACGGTCCTGCTCGGCACCCTCTGGCACGCCCGCCCCCCGACCCAGACCTGGGCGAACCCGAGCCTGACCGTCAAGGCCCACTACTGCGAGCCGTGGTTGCGCACCCGCGAGGCCTTCACCCTTTCGCCGGGGCGCGACGTCGCCCGGCAACTGAGCCGGCGGGTGCGCCGCATGCTCGGCTACAGCATCCACCCACCGGACACGGGCCTGGTGGACGGCATGCACCCCCAACGCCTGTTCTCCTAGCCCTGAGATGTCGACCGTCCACACCCGCCCAGCACTGAGGTCCTCGCTTCGCTCGGACGCCTTCCTGGCCGCTCGCGCCTTCCGTGCGTCGGTCATCGCCCCGAACCCATGCCGGTGAAAAGCGCTTCTTTCGTGAATCACCAGCAGCGGAAATCCCAGCTGCCATCGCCTTGGTAGGCGGCATCGAATTCGACGATCACTGTCTGGTAGCCGTACTCCGCCTGGTCGGATCCGTAGGGCACCCATGCGTTGACCTCGAAGTCGGTGTACCGCTGGTCACCATCCGTGAAATTCGCTGTTCGATAGTGCCGCAGCACCTCTTCCCCGGGCCTGTCCGTGACCAGGTCGAAGCGTACGCTGACCATGCAGTCGCCCGAGTCGCCGCTGACCACCTGCTGGGGCCCGTAAAGGCTGATGCCAGAGCCGCCGGGTGGCGTTGGATGTCGCAGAATGCGATCCGTGAGACCTGCCAACTGGTGGTCGTGGATCCAGGCGGGCGCCATGATGAACACATAAATCAGAAAGATCGGCGCCGCCACGAAAAGTGTCGAGTGAATCCAGGGGCGATGCTTTCGCTCACGTGGCAATTCCCGTGAGGGCTCATCGTGCGAAACAACTGACATGCTTTCAACACCGTCCGGTTCCAGGAAGACCCGCACCCTACTCGTTCGATCATGTGTCGCATCGGTCATCGGCGCCAGGCGACCAATGGCCCGTCCGGTCCTCAGTCCCCCACCGGACCGCCTTCCCGCCGACCGTCTGCCCGCTGGACCGAGGGACCTGACGACCTGAGCTAGGCCCACCCGTTCGGGTGGCCACGGCCTACTCGGTGTAGCCGGGCTGCTTCGTGACCTTCGAGATCGCGGGGGAGCAAGCGCGGCATTTCAGCGGCACCGGCGGCCGTTCCCGAAAGTAGTGATAATGAGACAAAACCCGCGATCAACGCCAGGTTGAAGATCAGCTGCCCGTGATTGAGTAAGAAGGCTTACCGAAGCTTTGCCGAGCCCCGGCGCAGGACGTGCCGGGGCGGCAGCCGCTTCGGAGGCACTCTCGACTCCTGAACGGAGCAACACCCTCATGATCTCCAAGGATTCAGTCCGCAGGCTGGCGGCTCTGGGCGCCGGCCTGGCCATGGGCGCGACCATGGTCTCCGGATTGGTGGCCGCGCCCGCGGCGGCTGCCGGCACCGGGGCCGTCCAGGCCGCCAAGCCGAAGGTCTCGGTGTCGACGCCGACGGCCTCTCCCAAGCGCTACGAGGGAGAGTGTCCGGTAAAGGTCACTTTCTCGGCCAAAGCCAAGGTCAAGCCCACGAGCAGTAAGACGCGGGTCGTCTACCGCTGGCTGCACGGCGACGGCTCCAAGAGCAAGGCGAAGTCGTACACCCTGAAGGGCAAGAGCACGAAGACGGTCACCTTCAAGGAGACCGCCACCTTCAAGAACGACATCAAGAAGAACTGGCAGGTCCTGCAGGTCCTCTCACCCCGCAAGGTGACGTCGAAGAAGGGCTACTTCTCGGTCAGCTGCGAGAAGGAGCTCGTCCTCAACCCGGTGGAGAAGCCGGTGGAGAAGAGGACGTGGGTCAAGGCAAGCGTCAAGGTCGACCGCTACACCTCCTGCCAGTCCCCGGTGGACGCGTACGGCACGATCCGCGTCAGCAAGCCCGCCTGGGTGAAGTACCGCTGGATCCGGAACGGCCGTGTCGTGGACTCCGGCAGCGTCAAGGTCTGGGACGACCGCAAGGTCCACTACTCCTTCACGCCGCACGGCAGTCAGCAGGGCTGGGTCGCGCTGGAGATCGTGAGCCCCCGGCACACCGACTCCGACCGCGCGCACTACAAGGTGTGGTGCCGGCCTGAGGCCACGGCCTCGGCCAGGGTGACCGCGCCCTCCTCCTACCAGGGCAGCTGCCCGGTCGACCGGGTGTTCAACGGCACCATCGCCGTCAACGGCACCAGCACGACCGTGAAGTACCGCTGGGCCGGCCCCGGCTACCGTGGCTCCGTCGAGTCGCTGTACTTCGCCCGCTACTCCGGCGCCAAGCACGTGAGCCACACGGTGACCGCGTCCGACAGCGGCAGCGTCAAGCGCTGGATCGAGATCCTCGGCCCGAACCACCGGTCCTCGAACGTCGCCCACACCACGGTGAAGTGCGCGGACGCCGCCGTGACGGCCTCGATCTCCAGCCTGAGCACCGCCCCCAACTACGAGACCTGCGCGCTGCAGTCCAGCCCCGCCGTCAACGTCTCGGCCGGCATCACCGTGACCGGCGCCACCACGCTGACCTACCACTGGGTCATCAACGGCGCCACCACCTCCATCCCCACCACCGTCGTCCTCGACAAGGCGGGCGTCCACCCGGTGACCCTCGGCCTCACGCCGACGGGCCCGCCGACCATCGCGGGTGACATCCAGCTCGTGATCATCGCCCCGAACGCCGACACCGAGACGAAGCCCTTCACCTACACCTGTCCCACCGCCTGATCCAGCCGTCAAACAGGCGCGGCGCCCCGCACGGGCGCCGCGCCTTCGGTATTCCGGCACATACGCGAGCGGTTCGGTTGGACGCATCCCCCCGACACAAGGGTGCAGCGGCTACGCTACCGACCACCACCGGGGCGTCATGGGCCATCGGCGCGCAGAGCTCGCTCCCACCGCTGAAATCGTTCACGGAGTAGGGCGATATCGCTGGTGGACAGGCCGTGGTGGGCGAGCGCCTGGTCCGGAATACGGTCAAGAGCCGATAGCGCGACGGCGAACATGATGAGGTCGAAACCTGGATCGGCGTTTGTGGCCAGGTGGGTCAGATCCTCCATGGTGTAGCGGCCGCTGCTCAGGACGGCGTCCACATCAACGAAGTCACGGACTTCCGCCCTGCCATAGAGCGCGGCCACCTTGTTCCCGACGGCGTCGTTCGGGTGAAGGACAGGTCCGATCTCCAATCGGACCGGCGGATGCGCGCGCCAATCGACTCCCATCTCGACTTTCACCGAGCGACCACTGGCGTCGGTGACAAGCAAGCGGGCGAACCCTGGGTTCTCCTGGGTGATCTCAGCCTTCATGCCGGCTTCTCGGTACGCCGTCAGGGCCGCGTGGACGGCGGCGTCGAACTCACCGTCGGCCGACGTGAAGAGATCCACGTCCTCTGAACGTCGCGTGAGGAACCCGTGAGCTTGTACGGCATAGCCTCCTGCGGGTGCGAAGCCGAAGCGCTCGGTGGCCGCCAGGCCGATGCCGGCGGCCAGTTCGTGTAGGGGGTCCATGGCCTTACGCGGCTCGCACTAGATCTCGGAAGCGGGCTTCCCACGACTTCCTGGCTCGCACGGGTAGGAAAAGCTGCGGCCAGATCCTGATCAGGAGCGATCCGTTCAGGTAGGTGCGTAGGTCATCGAGCTGCACTGCCTCGCGGATGACACGTTCGTACATCAGCCCGAGCTGGGCATCGTCGTCCAGGTCATAGACCCGTTGCTCCGACCAATCAAGGTGGACGGGCAGCTCGACCACGCCGGTGACCGGCCCCGTCAGCTCTCGCAGATCGGCCGGCACAAGATACAGCCGGTGGCTGACGTATCGCGACCGAGGATTCACACTCCCAGTCTGCCTGTTCGTCGAGGTTTCCGCATTACACGAACGCCGCACGCGGGTCGCGTAGCTCTTACTCGAATGAGCGCTGCCGGTTCGCCGTCCTCGCAGCACGGTGTTCATCACCTGTACGGCTCCCAGCGGACGGTTGTGTCGCCGGTTTTGAAGCTGTGCATGCGGTGGCGCCACTGGGACCGTATGGACGGGTTGCTGCGCAGGATGGGCAGCACGCTGGTGACCAGTTTGAGCTCGCGGAGCCGCCGCAGCACCGGGAAGCCCTCCCACCCGATCACGTCGAAGCCGTACGACCCCGCGAGCGCGAGATGCTCGTTCACCGGGTAGTTCATTCGCAGGCTGCCGACCGCCGCCGGGGTCAGGTCCCATTCACGCGGGCCGATCGTGGTGCTGTCGAAATCGCACAGGACAGGGCCGTCCGGCCCCGCGATGACGTTGCCGAGGAACGCGTCGCCGTGGATGACCCCCGGCGGGAGCACGTAGCGGAGCGCGTCGAGGCGCTCTTCGAGGTCGTCGCACTCGTCCAGCAGGAAGGCGTGGTCGTCGGGGGAGAGGTCCTCCGGCTCGGCGAGCCGCCGGCGGATCTGGCTCATCGGCCGCCACGGCGGCAGCGTGTGCCCCGGATCGGGCAGCGCGTGCAGGCTCTGGAGCAGGGTGGCCAGGTCGGCGCCGCCGGGACGCGGGCCCACCTCGGGGACGTACGCCCACAGGGTGGCCAGCTGGTCGTCCACCCGCAGCGGTTGCTCGACGCCGGGGAGGAGCCGTACCGCTGGAAAGTCGTGCTGCGCCAGCCAGCGGGCGACCCGCACGACCGCCGGCGTGCGGACGCGGGCGGCCGTGGAGCCGGCGATGCGCACGACGACGGGCGCGTGGCGGAGGCGGAAGACGGCGTTGTTGGTGAACTTGATCAGCTCGGCGCCTGAGGAGGGCAGGCCCGCCTGGTCGCAGAAGGCCGCGAGCAGGGTGTCGAGCCGGTCGCGGGTGAGGCCGCAGGTGTGGTCGGCGGTCGCCGTCATGCCGCACGCACCGCCGCGATGCGCTGGGCCAGCTCGTGCGCGTCGGCGTCGTGCGCCCGCGCGCGGGCCGCGGCCTGGAGGGGGGCGAGCCGGTCGACGATCCGTTTCGAGCGGATCTGGGTCGCCAGGGCGACGACCTGATGGCCGTTGGCGATCGCGCTGTTCAGCTCGCCCGCCCGCAGTTGCACGGTCGCCAGCGCGGTCAGCTCGAACACCCTGCTCCGCGTCATGCTCGGGCTGCGGCGTCCGAGCGCGTCGGTGAGGAACTCCGAGGCGACGTCGAGATGGTCGTCGGTGAGGTCGGCGTAGACCATGCCGCTCAGCGCGTCGAGGTCGGCCGGGCCGAAGAAGCTCACCCAGGCCGGGAACGGCTGCCCGCACGAGCGGGCGAACTCGTCCCGCGCCCGGTGGATCGACTTGAGGGCGAGCTCGGCATCACCCAGCAGGGCGTACGCCCAGGCTTCGTTGGCGCACAACATCGCCACCGTCCGCTCACAGTTGGCGTCCTGCGCGCAGATCTGCCCCAGCTGGAAGAAGCGCAACGCGTCCTGCACACGATCACAGTGCAGGTGTACGCGGCCCATCCGGTAGAGGACGTTGGCCGCGAGGGAGAAGTTGCGGGCGTGTTTGGCCTGTTCGAGCGCGAGAGCCAGGTGCTGTCTCGCCGGGCCGTACAGACCGACGTCGAAGGACGTCCAGCCCGCCAGGTTGTGCTGATCGGCCAGCGCCTGGTGGAGCCGGAGGCCGACCTGCTGCGCGCAGGTCGCGTGCAGCAGCCGCTGTGACCACGCGAGCTGCGCCACCACCGCGTCCCGGCAGACGCCGCCGCCGTGCTGGTAGTCGAGCGCGCGGAGCGTGCGCGTCACCGTCTCGACCTGCTCGATGTCCGCCAGCCCGATCCGCTGCGGCGCGGGTGTCTCCACCGGGGCCAGGGGATGCGTCCAGTTCTCGCCGTGCTCCCCGGCCGCGCCGACGGTCACCTGCGCGGCATGGGCGAGGAGACGCCGCACCTGCTCGTCCTCGTCCAGGTCGGGCTCCTTCGCAGGCTTGGCCGGCTCCGGCTCCGGCTCCGGTTCCGGCGAGGACGTGTCGTAGGCCAGTCCCATGTAGCCGCGCGGGATGCCGAGCCCGTCGGCGATGCGGCCCAGCACGTCGTAGGCCATCACCTGGCGGCCTTTGAGGATCTCGGAGATCTCCGACTGGGACTGTGCCGTGAGGGTGGCGATGTGCCGCTGAGAGATGCCGATGCGCTGCAGCAGCCGGTAAACAGTGGCCATGTCGCGGACGTACAAGGCCTGACGCATCTGGGAGTCGTCCCAGATGGTGGGGTCGATGTCGTGCGCGCTGGCGTGGCTGACGTTCATGCCGACCTTTCCACGGCCGAGTTCGTTGGCTCACGGTAACCGGCGTCCCACCGCGCTCGAGGTCGTTTCCGCGGGCCCATCGCCCAAGGCGATCGGCTCGGCCGATCACCCACCTGACAAGCGCAGAGTATAGGTTCGGCGACTCTCCGTGTACGGCTTTCGTCGGGCACGATGGCGATCAGGCTGTCGCCTGTCTCAGCCGGAGAGGAAGACGATGTGCCTACCCCACGCTCCGCCCTATCCGACAGGTCCGATGAAAGCTCTCGGATGATCGCATGGTGCCTGCCCCCAGACAGCGCCACCAGCCGTGCGCGAGAACTGCTCCGCGACCACCTGTCCCGGCAGCACCTCGCCTGCGATGTGCTCGTCGAGCTGGAGTTGGTCGTCGCCGAGCTGGCCACCAACGCGGCCAGCTACGCCCCCGGCCCCTACGAGCTGCGGATCGTGCACGACCACGGCGCACCGGGCAGGGTCGAGGTGGTGGACGCCGGCGCCGGCGCCGGGCTGATCGAAAGCCTGCTGCGCCGCCCCCTCGCCGTCCCGGACGACGTCGACGAGCTGGCCCTCGGGGGGCGGGGGCTGCGGATCGTCGCCGAGTTCACCCACGGACGCTGCGGTGCCGGGTGGACTCGCCTGTGCGCCACCGGCCAGCCGGGCACCGTCGTCTGGTTCGAGCTCCCGTGCCTGCGGTAAGCCGCGGGAACGGCGGAAGTTCGCCGTGGTGAAGTCAGTTCGGTATGCGTGATCGATCCGGTCTGCTCCGGTGCTTCTGGACCAGGGGCATGAAGAGATCGTTGACGATCGAATGAACGCGTGCGGGCTCCAGGGGTTTCAGGCCCATGAGCAGATCGTGGCGCACCAGGTCGAACGGCATGGCGAGCACTGCGGACGGGATGTGCTCAAGATCGATCTCGCCGCGGTCGTGGGCGCGCCGGTAAACGATCTCGGCGCGTGCCAGTGGCGCGCCACCCAGAATCCTCTCGCGTGCCTGCGCGAGAGTCAGCCCCGCATCGGTCAGCAGCCCCGAGAAGACGCTCGCCGCGGCTGTGGCGAAGAAGGTAGCGCGGGCTTCGCCCATGCCGGTCAGCAGGGCGAGCAGGTCGCCGGGCAGCGTGCCGGTGTCGGGGACCGCGACCGGGTGGACCTTGGGGTAGTGCTCGATGGCGGCGAGCACGAGTTGGTCCTTGTTGGGCCAGCGGCGGTAGAGCACCGCGATCCCGGTGTGTGCTCGTCTGGCGACGGACTCCATCGTCAGCTTGGCGTAGCCGGTCTCGACGAGCTCGTCCCATGCGGCTTCGAGCAGCGCGGCTTGGAGTTCTTCGCCGTGTCTGCGGCGGGCGTGCTTCGGGACGGGTTCTACCACCCCTCCACGCTAGAGAGGCTTTCCTTTCTTAGCAAGCACGCCTACTGTACTAAGAGAGCAATTCCTCTCTTACAGTGAACGGGAGCGTGCATGATGTTCGACGCCGTCATCGTCGGTGGAGGGCCCGTCGGGCTCTTTCTGGCCTGCGAGCTCAAGCTCGCGGGGGTCGACCCGGTGGTGGTCGAGCGACTGCCCGAACCGAGTCAGGCGGACAAGGCCCACGGCGTCGTCGGCCAGGCGGTGCGCCTGCTCGACGATCGCGGCCTGTTCGAGCGGTTCGGCGGATCGGGGGTTCCGAAGCCGTTGCCCACGTTCTCCTTCGGGACACTGCCCCTGCCGCTGCACATCCTCGGCGACGGCAACCCGATGTACATGCTCCAGATCAACCAGCGCGACATCGAACGCATCCTGGCCGAGCGGGCCGCCGAGCTGGGCGTGGACGTTCGTCGCGGGTACGAGGTCCGGAAGTTCGCGCAGTCGGAGGACCACGTCGATCTCGTCGTCACGAGCCTCGACGGCGCGCAGGAGAACCTCAGCACCCGGTTCCTCGTAGGTTGCGACGGCGGCCACAGCGAGATCCGGAAGCAGGCGGGCATCGCGTTCCCGGGAATCGTCGACGAACGGGTGGTGTCGCGAGCGGCACTCATCGGATCGACCGGGCAGATCGCGCCGGCGCCGGGCGGTCGCATCGCGATCGGCGGGTTCGGGGAGATCTCCGGCAACTTCCACAGGACGGAACGCGGGGTCATCGTGATCGCTTTCCTCGCTCCCGAGCACCCCTTCGTCACGACGCTCGAATGGGAGGACCACCCCGTCGGCAGCCACCCCGGTCCGGGCGCACCGATGACGCTCAAGGAGATGGAGGCGAGCGTCGAACGGGTCCTCGGCGTGCAGGTGGCCCTGTCCTCGCCGCCGGAGGGCTCGCCGACCCTCCTGCGCCGGATCTGCGGGCGGAACACGCGACTGGCGGACCGGTACCGCAACCGGCGGGTCTTCCTCGCCGGCGACGCCGCCCACGTCCATGCCGCTTCGGGCGGCCCGGGCCTCAACCTGGGGCTGCAGGACGCCGCGAACCTGGCATGGAAGCTGTCAGCGGACCTGCACGGCTGGGCCCCCGACGGACTTCTCGACAGCTACGAGTCCGAACGCCGCGCGCTCGGCGAACGCGTGTTCATGCAGACGCAGTCGCAGACGGCCCTCATGGCGCCGGGCAGCGCCGTGACCGCCCTCCGCGAGCTGTTCACCGAGTTAATGACGAAGCGCGAGAGTGTCCAGCTGGTCGCCGACCTGATGGCGGGCGCGGATGTCCGGTACGACATGGGCGAGTGCGAGCCCGCCGACCTCATCGGGTGGTTCGCGCCGAGCCTCGACCTGACGACCGAGGACGGTCGCGCGCTCCGCCTCGCCGAACTCCGCCGCGACGCTCGCCCGCTGCTCCTGGACCTCTCCGACGACGCCGCGCTCGCCGAGGCCGGGTCGGCCTGGTCCGATCGCGTCGCCCGCGTGGCCGCCCGTGCGGCGGCGCCGTCACTGCTCATCCGGCCCGATGGGTACGTCGCGTGGTCGGGAACCGATCCGGACGGGCTCCGGGAAGCGCTCGGACGGTGGTTCGGCACGGCGAAGAAGGCCCATGACGACCAGGGTTCCCGCACGCCCGAATGATCTCCCTCGACATGATCGTTAGCCCTGGGCGGCACACCTGGCGCGATGTGGTTACTCCTCGCTGTCCTCCGGGACGGGCAGGGTCTTCTCTTTCGGTGGAGCGGTGCTGCCCCGGGGAAGCAGGCGGGCCGCCTCGTCCTCCACCCCCTCCACCTCCTCGCCGGCGATCAACGACAGCAGCGCCCGTGCCGCGTGCGCGCCGTACGCCGGGATGTCGCGGGTGAGGGCGCTCAGCGCGGGCCGTACGACCTGGGACAGCGGCGAGTCGTCCCAGGCCACGATCGACAGGTCGCCGGGCACGTCGAGGCGCATCTCGTGGGCGGCGGACATGCCGGCGACGGCCATGATGTCGTTGTCGTACACGATCGCCGTGGGGCGGGTGGGGGAGCTGACGAGGCGGCGGGTGGCGTGGGCGCCCTCTTCGCCGGTGTAGTCGGTGTGCATGATCGGGTGCTGGTCGAGGCCGAGGTCCTGGCAGGCGGTGGTGAACGCCTGGTCGCGCAGCACGGTGTGGACGAGGTCGGGCAGCCCCGCGACGCGGGCGATCCTGCGGTGGCCGAGGGCGGCCAGGTATTCGACGGTCTCGCGGACGGGGACGGACTCGTCGGACCAGACGGGGGTGAGTGAGCCGGCCTCGGAGGGGTGGCCGATGACGACGGCGGGCAGGCCGAGCTCGTTGAGCGCGCTGACGCGGGGGTCGGCGAAGCGCAGGTCGACGAGGATGGCGCCGTCGACGCGGCCCTCGCCCCACCAGCGGCGGTAGATCTCCATCTCCTGCTCGGGGCTGGTGACGACCTGGAGCATGAGCGCGTAGGAGCGGGCCGACAGCTCGGTCTCGATGCCGCTGATCAGCTCCATGAAGAAGGGCTCGACGCCGAGTATTCGGGCGGGCCTGCACAGGGTGAGCCCGACGGTGCGGGCCTGGGCGCCGTTGAGGGCGCGGGCGGCGCTGTTGGGCCGCCAGCCGATCTCTTCGGCGATGGCCTTGATGGCGGCGCGTTTGGCGGGGGAGACTCCGGGGCGGTCGTTGAGCGCGTAGGAGACGGCCACCTTGGAGACTCCCGCTTGTCGAGCGATGTCGGCGATCGTCGGTCGCTTCACCGAGCCCCCTGTTTCTGAACCGGTTAGCTACGTGTCGAGACGACCTTACCCCTGGTCCGGGCGTCGCACATCAGCTGGGGCACACCAAGGGGCGTTGTCTCAAACAGATCACGGCCCTTGACGTGGTTGTCACCGCGAATTTACGTTCGCGGTACTTATCCGGTTCAGCAAGGTTCTGCGCGGCAGTGCATGAGAGCGCTCCCAAACGGCTCAATGGCGCCGATCAGGCCGCTGACCAGGTACGACGGCGGCGTAATGTCCCGGGCCGCCGACTTCGGGGTTGGACACATGGTCGACCTCCGCTTCGGTGGGGGAAGGAGAAACGCAATGCAGACCCGGGCACGGATCCTGATACCGCTCCTCGCGGCAGGCATGGCCGCCACCGCCTGTTCGGGAGGCGGCGCGACGCCGGCTCCCCAAGCCTCCCAGGCCGGCAGCGCCGCACCCGCCCCCCAGGGCAACACCGGCGAGCTCCCGCGTAACGAGACGCTGTACACCACGGGCACCCAGTGGGGGCCGCCCGCCAACTTCAACCCGATCCGCGAGTGGGACTCCGCCACCGGCACCAAGGGCCTGGTGTACGAGACGCTCTTCCACTTCGACCCCAACGCGGCCAAGCTCACGCCGTGGCTCGCCGAGAGCGGCAGCTGGACGGACGACACGACGTACGAGGCCAAGATCCGCACGGGCGTCACCTGGGCGGACGGCAAGCCGCTGACCGCCAAGGACGTCGCCTTCTCCTACAACCTGGGCAAGATGGAGACGGTCCCGTACCACAACATCTGGGACTGGCTGAAGTCGGTCGAGGCGGTCGACGACCAGACGGTCCGCTTCTCGTTCTCGCAGGCGAACTACCAGGAATGGGACTACAACCTCTACAGCCGGGTCATCGTGCCCGAGCACATCTGGAGCAGCCGTTCCGAGGAGGACGTGCTGAACGGGGTCAACGAGAACCCGGTCGGCACCGGCGCGTACAAGTACCAGAGCCACGACCAGGACCGCGTGGTCTGGGTGAAGCGCGACGACTGGTGGGGCAAGGCGGCGCTCAACATGGAGCCCAAGCCCAAGTACATTGTGGACGTCGCCACGCCCAGCAACGAGGTGGCCATGGGCCTTCTGCTGCAGAAGGGCATGGACATGAGCAACAACTTCCTGCCCGGCGTGGCCAACCTGGTCAAGGGCAACTTCGGGATCACCACGTTCTACAACGAGCCGCCGTACATGCTGTCGGCCAACACCGCCTGGCTGGTGCCCAACACCACCAAGAAGCCGATGAACGACCCGGCCTTCCGCAAGGCGCTGGCCACCTCCGTGGACGTCAAGAAGATCGTCGAAGGCGTCTACGGCAACCTGGTCAAGGCCTCCAGCCCGACGGGCCTGCTGCCGCAGTGGGACCAGTTCGTCGACCAGAGCGTGGTGAGCGCCGGCGGCTTCGCCTTCGACACCGCCAAGGCGAAGAAGGCGCTGGCCGACGCCGGTTACAAGGACACCAACGGCGACGGGCTGGTGGAGAACAAGGACGGCTCGAAGATCAGCCTGAAGATCGAGGTGCCGGCCGGCTGGACGGACTGGATGGAGGCGGCCCGGGTCATCTCCAGCAGCGCCAAGGCGGCCGGCATCGACGTCAACCCGGAGTTCCCCGACTTCAACGCGCTCGTCGAGAACCGCAGCAAGGGCGACTTCGACCTGATCGTCAACAACGAGCGCCAGCTGTCCAGCAGCCCGTGGACCTACTACGACTACCTCTTCCAGCTGCCGATCCGCAAGACGCAGAACACCGTCAACTTCGGCCGCTACGAGAACAAGGAGGCCTGGGAGCTGGTCCAGAAGCTCGACCAGGTCAAGACCGACGACATCGAGGGCATGAAGGCGGTCATCTCCGACCTGCAGAAGATCCACCTGGACGAGATGCCGGTCATCCCGCTCTGGTACAACGGCCTGTGGGCCCAGTCCAGCAACAGCGTGTGGAAGAACTGGCCTTCCTCGGCGCCGGGAGCGCCCAAGTCGGCGCCCGTCATGTGGCGCAACTGGCTCGAACTGGGCGGATTTGAGACGCTCACCCAGCTCCAGCCCGTGGCCGGCTGACCGGATGATCGTGTCCCCTCCGCCTGTCCCCCCGGGCGGAGGGGGCCCCTTTGGGGAGACCTCACGTGCGCCAATACTTCGGCAGGAAACTGCTCATCTACGGTCTGACCTTCGTGGTCGCCGTCACGGTCAACTGGATGATCCCGCGCTTCATGCCCGGCGACCCGGTGGCGAGCATGCTGGCCAGGGCCCGCGTGACGCAGCCCGCGGCGGTCGAGGCGATGCGGACCTACTACACCAACCTGTTCGGCTTCGACCAGCCTGTCTGGCAGCAGTACCTGAACTTCTGGGGCGCGATGTTCCAGGGGGACTTCGGCATCAGCATCTGGGTGTTCCCGACCCCGGTGGCCGACGTCATCCTGGCGGCGGTGCCGTACACACTGGCGTTGATGATCCCGTCGGTGCTGCTCAGCTACTGGGTCGGCAACCGGTTCGGCGCCTTCGCGGCGCGGCGCAAGCTGCTCGACAACACGGTCCTGCCGGTCGGCTACATCCTGACGGCGACGCCGTACATGTGGCTGGCGGTGCTCCTGGCCTGGGGGCTGGGCGTGGTGGCCGGGTGGTTCCCGGTGGCCGGCGGCTACAGCTTCTCCCTGCAGCCGAGCTGGACCTGGGCCTTCGTCCTCGACCTGCTGCACCACTGGGTCCTGCCGTTCCTGTCGCTGTTCCTGGTGGCGCTCGGCGGGTGGGCGATCGGCATGCGCAACATGATCATCTATGAGCTGGAGTCGGACTACTCCAACTATCTGTCCGCGCTCGGCGCGCCGTCGCGGCTGATCCGCCGCTACGCCTACCGCAACGCGATCCTGCCCCAGATCACCGGCCTGGCGCTGCAGCTCGGCGTGCTGGTGGCCGGGGCGCTGGTCACCGAGATCGTCTTCTCCTATCCGGGGCTCGGCAGCCTGATACTCAAGGCCATCCAGAACCAGGACTTCTTCCTGCTGCAGGGCACCTTCATGTTCATCGTGATCGGGGTGCTGGTGGCGAACTTCATCATCGACATCGTCTACGTGCTGATCGATCCCCGTACGCGTACCGGAATGGCGGGTGCTCAGGCATGACCACGACGACCACCCTGCCCACGCAGGAGCGCGTGGTGCGGCGGGAGGCGCTGTACTTCGCGGTGCGCAACACCAAGCTGATGATCGGCTTCGGGATCGTCCTGTTCCTGCTGCTCGTGGGCGTGTTCGGGCCGATCTTCATGAGCATCGAGGACCCCAACGAGTACGTCGCGGCGGCGATGCTGCCGCCCTCGTCGGAGCACTGGTTCGGCACCACCACGTTCGGCCAGGACGTCTTCGCCCAGTTCGTGTACGGCCTGCGGACCACGTTCCTGGCCGGGGCGCTGGGCGGCGGCATCGCGGCCGTCATCGCGATGGTGATCGGCTTCGTCGCCGGTTACCGGGGCGGCTGGGTGGACGAGATCCTCAACATGCTCACCAACGTGGTGCTGGTCATCCCGACGTTGGCCGTGCTGCTCATCATCAACGCCTACCTGGGCATCCGCAGTGTCGGCGTGCAGGCGCTGTTCATCGGGCTGACCTCCTGGCCGTGGGCCGCGCGGTCGATCAGGGCGCAGACGTTCTCGCTGCGCAGCCGGGAGTTCGTGGACCTGGCCAGGCTCAGCGGCATGAACACCCGCAAGATCATCATGCGGGAGATCGCGCCGAACATGAGCTCCTACCTGTTCATGACCTTCATCCTGCTGTTCGGCGGTTCGATCCTGATCGCCTCCTCGCTGGACTTCATCGGGCTCGGTCCCACCGAAGGCGTCTCGCTCGGCCTGATGCTGCAGAACTCCACCCAGTGGAGCGCGCTCCAACTCGGCCTGTGGTGGTGGTTCGTCCCGCCGGGGGCCGGCATCACCGCCGTCGTGGGCGCCCTGTACGTCGCCAACGTCGGCCTTGACGAGGTCTTCAACCCGAAATTGAGGGAAACATGAGCCTGCGGGTCAGCGATCTGAGGGTGCACTACCGCACCCTCAAAGGTGAGGTGAAGGCGCTGGACGGGGTGTCCTTCACCATGGCGGACGGGGAGATCCTCGGCCTCGCGGGCGAGTCGGGCTGCGGCAAGACCACCCTGGGCAAGAGCCTCATCCGGATGGACGGCCGGATGCGGCACGCCGGCGGGACGGTCGAGCTGGACGGCCGCGACCTGCCCGTCGGCGACGACCGGGCGATGAACGCGTTCCGCTTCCACGAGGTCTCGCTCATCCCGCAGTACTCGATGAGCGCGATGAACCCGACCCGCAGGATCGGCAAGATGATCGCCGAGCTGCTCAGGTCGCGCGGCGTCACGCTCGACACCGAGGAGCTGCACCACCGCCTCGACCTGGTCGGCCTGGAACGCGAGGTGCTGAGCCGCTACCCCATCGAGCTGTCCGGCGGCATGAAGCAGCGCATGGTCATGGTCATCTCCACCCTGCTCGACCCGTCGCTGCTCATCGCCGACGAGATCACCTCGGCGCTGGACGTGTCCACGCAGAAGGCGGTCGTCAAGGCGATGCTCGGCTTCCGCGACAACGGCTTCGTCAAGAGCATGATCTTCATCACCCACGACCTGGCGCTCACCTCCAACCTCGCCGACACAATCATGATCATGTACGCGGGCAAGCTGGCCGAGAAGGCGCCCGCGGACAAGGTCGTCAAGGCGCCACGGCATCCGTACACCCAGCTTCTGATCAACTCGCTGCCGGAGATCGGCGTCCGGTACGACCAGCGCAAGCTGGCCGGCATCCCCGGCAGCCCGCCGTCCCTGCTGAACCCGCCGCAGGGCTGCCGCTTCCGGGCCCGATGCCCGCTCGCGGGCGAGGAGTGCGCCGAGGAGCCGCCCGTGGCCGAGATCGAGCCCGACCACTTCGTCGCATGCTGGAAGGCCTGATGCTGAAAGTCGACAACGTCACGAAGGTCTACAAGGTCGGGACCTTCGGCGGCCGGACCATGACGGCCGTGGACACGGTGAGCTTCGACGTGCGGCCCGGCGAGGTCGTCTCCCTCATCGGGGAGAGCGGCAGCGGGAAGAGCACGATCGGCAAGATGATCCTCGGCCTGACCCCGATCACCAGCGGCTCGATCACCGTGGACGGCGTGCCGATCCAGCCGGGCAAAGACTACTACCGGTCGGTCCAGGGCGTCTTCCAGGACCCGTTCAGCTGCTACAACCCGGTCTTCAAGGCCGACCGCGTCTTCCAGCTGATCAAGGAGAGCTACTACCCGTCGGTGCCGGACGCCGAGTGGACCGAGCGGGTCCGTTCGGCCATCCAGGACGTACGGCTCAACCCGGACGAGGTGCTCGGCAAGTTCCCGCACCAGCTCAGCGGCGGCCAGCTGCAGCGGCTGCTCATCGCCAGGGCGCTGCTGCTGGACCTCAAGCTGTTGATCGCCGACGAGATCACCAGCATGCTCGACGCCTCCACCCGCATCGACGTGCTCAACCTGCTGGCCGAGCTCAAGGCGCGCGGCCTCGGCGTGCTGTACGTCACCCACGACCTGTCGCTCGGCCACTACCTGGCCGAACGCACGGTCGTGCTGCGGCGCGGCACGATCGTCGAGATGGGCCTGACCTCGAAGGTCTTCGACGACCCCCTGCATCCTTACACCAGGCAGCTGCTGTCGGCCGTCCCCCGTCTCCACGCCCCGTGGGACGACCTGGAGCCGCCGGCCACCTGCCTGTACCACGAGCGCGGGGCCACCGGCGGGCTGCTGGAGGCCGATCCGGGACACTTCGTAGCCTGCGCCCAGCTCAGCGATTGCTAAGGAGACCTACTTGAGCTCGTACCGACCGTTGCACGACGGCTGGATCCTGTCAGCTGTCTCGCAGGACATCGAGGTGCCCGCCACAGTGCCCGGCTGTGTGCACACCGACCTGCTGGCAGCGGGCTTGATCGAGGATCCCTACCTGGACGACAACGAGAACCGGCTGGCCTGGATCGGCCGCGCCGGCTGGTCGTACACCACCTCCTTCACCTGGTCCGGCGACGAGCACGAGCGCACGGACCTGGTGTGCGAGGGGCTGGACACGGTGGCCACGGTCATCCTGAACGGCGTGCGGGTGGCGCGCACCGCCAACCAGCACCGCTCCTACCGGTTCCCGGTGCGGCACCTGCTGCGCGAGGGCGTCAACACGCTCACCGTGACCTTCGACTCCGCCGTCGGCTACGCGGAGGAGCAGCGCGCGGCGCTGGGTGAGCGGCCCGGCGCGTACGCGGCGCCGTACCCGTTCATCCGCAAGATGGCCGGCAACTTCGGCTGGGACTGGGGGCCCGCCCTGGTCACCGCCGGGATCTGGCGGCCCATCGGCCTGGAGAGCTGGAGCGGCGCCCGGCTGGCCGAGGTGCGCCCGCTGGTCCGGGTCGGCGACGGCGTGGGCACCGTCGACGTGCACGTCAAGGTCGAGCGCGCCACCGAGGAGCCGCTCACGCTGCGCGCCGAGGTGGCGGGCGTCGCCGCCGAGGTGCGGCTCGCCACCGGGCAGCGCGAGGCGGTCGTGTCCCTCTCCGTCCCCGGCCCGGCGCTGTGGTGGCCTCGCGGGTACGGCGAGCCGCACCGCTACGAGCTGGCCGTGCGGCTCGGCGACTCGGCGTGGACCAGGAAGATCGGCTTCCGTTCGGTGGAGGTCGAGCGTGAGGCGTTCAAGCTGGTCGTCAACGGCGTGCCGGTGTTCGTGCGCGGCGTCAACTGGATCCCCGACGACTGCTTCCCCACCAGGGTCACCCGCGAGCGGCTCGCCGAGCGGTTCGCCCAGGCCACCGGCGCGGACGTCAACCTGCTGCGGGTCTGGGGCGGCGGCCTGTACGAGAGCGAGGACTTCTACGACCTGGCCGGCGAGCTCGGCCTGATGGTCTGGCAGGACTTCCCGTTCGCGTGCGCGAGCTACCCGGAGGAGGAGCCGATCCGCTCCGAGGTGGTGGCCGAGGCCCGCGAGAACGTGGTCCGGCTCGCCCCGCACCCGAGCCTGATGCTGTGGTGCGGCAACAACGAGAACCTCGAAGGTTACGCCGACTGGCAGTGGCAGGAGCGTCTCGAAGGCCGGAGCTGGGGCGGCGGCTTCTACCACGACCTGCTCCCGTCGATCGTGGCCGAGCTCGACCCGACGCGCCCGTACATCCCCGGCAGCCCCTTCTCGGCCACCCCCGGGCAGCCGCCGCAGGACCCGGCCAGCGGCACGATCCACATCTGGGACGTGTGGAACCGCGAGGACTACAGCCGTTACGCCGCCTACACGCCCCGCTTCGTCGCCGAGTTCGGCTTTCAGGGGCCGCCCGCCTACGCCACGATGCGCCGCGCCATCAGCGGCGAGCTGGCCGCCGACGCGCCGCTCGTGCTGCACCACCAGAAGGCCGACGACGGCAACGCCAAGCTGCTGCGCGGCCTCGGCGACCACCTGCCGCAGCCGGACTCGTTCGACGACTGGCACTACCTGACCCAGCTCAACCAGGCCAGAGCGATGGCCTTCGGCGTGGCGCGGTTCCGCTCGCTCGCGCCGTACTGCATGGGGACCATCGTCTGGCAGCTCAACGACTGCTGGCCGGTCACCTCCTGGGCCGCCGTCGACGGCGACGGCAGACGCAAACCGCTCTGGTACGCGCTCCGCCGCGCCTACGCCGACCGGCTGGTGACCCTACAGGACGGGGAGGTGGCCGTGGTCAACGACGGCGACGAGCCGTGGCTGGGCGAGTTGGTGCTGACGCGGCAGAGCCTCAGCGGCCGACCGCTGGCCAAGGAGGCCGTCCCGGTCGAGGCGGCCCCCCGCTCGGTGGCCAGGGTGGCGCTGCCCGCAGCCGTCGGCGACCCCGACGACCCGGCCGCCGAGCTGCTGACCGTCCGGCTCGGGGACACGCGCGTGGTGTCGTTCTTCGCCGAGGACACCGCCGTGGCCTTCGCCCCCGCCGACTACGACGCCCGCGCCGAGCCGGCCGAGGGCGGCTACCGCGTCACCGTGACGGCCCGCACCCTGCTGCGCGAGCTGGCCCTCTTCCCGGACCGCCTGGACCCGGCGGCCTCGGTGGACGCCATGCTGGTCACCCTGCTGCCGGGCGAGGAGGCGACCTTCCACGTCACCACGGACGAACCCCTCGACCTGGAGGCGCTTACCACCTATCCGGTGCTGCGCTGCGTCAACGAGGCACGCGAACGCGCATCGTGACCGAGCACGATTTCGCGGACGATCTCTCTTGCGGTCACTCGCGGCACCCCGCCGTAGCGGCCACGCAGGTACCCCCGTTCGAGGTTCTCTTCCTTTTCGTCCACGAGCAGGACCGAGCCTTGGTCCAGCACGGTCAGCATGGGACCCAGGAACGCGAACCACGCGTGGGCGCCCAGGGACTCTTCCGTGAACACAGCCTGATTTCACCGCTCTCGGGGTCTGTGTCGAGGCGGGTGACGCCCGGGAACGCTGGCACGCGATCACCGGCGCCTAGCTCGTCGCCGATGGCGGCCACCTGGTGAATACTTGCCCAATTAGCTAGGTTGTCCTCGCCTTGTCCGATTCTCACAGGGGAGTGGCGGGCGTGCGGCAACAGCACAAGACCTTCCAGGCGATCGAGGTCGGCGACGGCGGCGACGGGCGGTGGGCCGCCTACGCCCGGGCCCTGTGGCAGGAGATGGAGGGCCTGCTGACCGAGGAAGGCCGGACTCCGGAGGGCGCGGATCGTGTTCGGGTGCTGTTCCGTGCGCACATGCCGGAGCTGGTCCCGGTTCTGGACCGCCTGGTCGGCCAACTCGACCGGCCCGAGGCGGAAGTCTTCCTCACCCACGCGGCACTGCGACCGTTCTCCCAGGCCTGCACCCAGATCGGCCAGAACGGCACTCTGCTGCGCAACTATGACCTACGGCCCGATCAGTGTGAAGGGACCATCATCTCCTCCTGCTTCCTGCGCCCCGTGATCGGGATGCAGGACATGTTGTGGGGCTTGCAGGACGGGATGAACGACGCCGGTCTCGCGGTTTCGCTCACCTGGGGCGGACGTTCCGTCTACGGACGCGGCTTCGCCATTCTCATCCTCGTGCGCTACCTGCTGGAGACGTGCGACACCGTCGATGAGGCGGTCGACAGGCTGCGGTCCCTGCCGGTCGCCGTCCCCCAGAACCTCACCCTTGTCGATCCCAAGAAGGCGATGACGGTGTTCGTGGGACCGGATATGCCGCCGACGGTGGCACCGGACGCCTGCGCCGCCAATCACCAGCATCTGCCGGTGACCGACGAACAGGAGCGGGCCATGCGGACGCAGGAGCGGCTGCAAGCCATCCGCGCCGCGGGCGTGGACGTGGCGGCGATGCTCAAGCCGCCGCTGTATCGACCCTTCGACGAGCAGGGGACGGTAACGCTCTACACCGCCCACTACCGGCCCGCCGAGGGCCTTGTGACGTACTACTGGCCCGGTGAGTCCTGGCAACAGTCCTTCGGCGACTTCACACTCGGATCCCGCACCGTGACCTTGGGTCGGGCCGGCTGAGAGGCTTTCCGGACTCCTGCTCACCCCTGCACGAAGATCTTGCAAGAACGTGATTCAACCCGCCGCCGACAGGCCCTCCCTCGGCCGCACGGTGGACCGGCATCGGGTCGTGATCCTTCTTTAAGCAGACGGCTCGCCGATCGGATCGGCGAGCCGTAAGAGACCGCGGTGAACCGGGTGGTCAAGCCAGGTCGAACTCGCCGCCCTTGACTCCGGAAACGAATGCTCTCCACTCGCTCGGATTGAAGACCAACGCCGGCCCGTCAGGGTCCTTGCTGTCGCGTACGGCCACGATGCCGGGAAGGTTGTCAGCCACTTCGACGCAGTCGTTCCCGCTTCCGCTCAGGCTGCTTTTACGCATCGCTTCGGCGATTCGGCGAGGCCGAATAGCTCTATCGAAGGGTGAAGCGATTCCGCAGTGCCCGGAACGCGACCCGCGCCGGCTATGGGGCCGCTCGCGTCGCCAAGAACTTATGGTGCGCCAGGTTTCGGCCGTGCCTATTCGGTGTCCTTGGGGTGTCGAGGCGATGCGTATATCACCCAGACAGTACGAGCGGCGTCATCGATGGCGTACCGCACACGCCCGCCGCTGGTCACCTCGAACTCCCACTGCTCCAAGTCCTTGCCGTTGTGACGATGGGTCGCGAGATCACCGCGCAGGCGATGCTGACGGTCGTGACTTGCGCGTGATCGGGGATCGGCTCGCAGCATCTCGAAGCATCGGCGCGTATTGGCCAAGGCGTGGCGGCACAGTTCTTCCCAGCCTTTGACCGCATCGCCGGTGCCGAACCGGAGATCCCACTCGTCATCCGGTGGCGGTACCGTAACGCGATCGCCCCGTTTCGGACTCATGTGAAAATCTGTACCGGGCCGAAGTCGCCGCTGGTGGGCTTGCGGGCCTCGGCGTGATGTGCAGGGTCGGCCTTGATTCTGGCGGTGGCTCGCCAGCCCGCGACGACCTCTCGGGTTGTGGCGTCGACGTCGAGTTCGGCCGCGTCGGAGAGCGCTTCGACCAGTTCCAGCGTGAAGGCGCGCAGTTCGTCCGAGGACAGATGGCGAACCCAGGGAAAGACCTCCGGCATGGCGATGACCAGCGCCCGCGCTGTGGGGTCATGTTTGATCAGGGCAAGGAACAGCCGGGACGCGGTGGCCAGTGTCTGTTCGCGCTCCTCTTCACGGTCTGCTGCTGTCAGGTAGAAGTCGGGAGCATCGCGATGTGTGACGCGAACGCGTCCGAGGCGCGCCGCGCGTTCGGCGACCGATCGGGGATTTCTTGACAGTTCTGAGAAGGTCACGGCGTCGGCATGGCATGTGCTCACGCGCTGAGTCTATATCAGAACACGTTCTGAACCGAGCGCCTGCATCCAGATCCCCGGAGGCGCTGACCACCTATCCGGTGCTGCGCTGCGTCAACGAGTCGCGCGGCTGAGCGCCCGGCCCCTGCTGCTGCCCGCGAGCACCAGCAGGGCCGCCACGAGGTAGTAACCCTGGTTCCCCATCCAGTCCAGGCCGAGGGGCGACAGGACGTCGCAGGGCTCCATCCGGTACTCGGCGACGCAGAACCCGGCCGCCGCGATCAGCGTCAGCCCCCACGCCACCCGCTGCCCCGCCGCCGGATCTTCCTGCCGCAGCCACCAGAGGAGACCGAGCACGACGAGCATCACGGGGACCGCCCGGAGCAGCGCGAACTCCGCGGCGTCGCCGAGCAGGTCGTGTGCCGCCGAGACCAGCGCCTCCCTGCTGGTCGGCGGCGAGAAATAGCAAGGGCCATAGGAGAAGAACAGCCCCGTCGGCTCCGGCCGTGGCTGCCATTCCTGCCAGGTGGGGACGGCCGCGACGGCGACCGCCGCTGCCCAGGCGGCATGGGATAACCCGGGCTTTTCTCTCACAGGCTGACCATAGCGGTATTCGATCAGCTGTAGATCACCGACAGGAAGCGCACCAGCACCGCCTCCCGCACCGGTGCGGGCAGGGCGTCCAGGACGGTGTTGACCACCGCCATCGCGGGCTGTCCCGCGCCGGGGCGCAGGTCCACGCCGACGGACGCGGCCAGCTCCGCGAAGGTGGCGTCGTCCAGGGCGTCCAAATCCAGGCCGGTGATCAGCTCGACCAGGCCGTCGGGCAGCTCCGCCGGGCCGCGCCGCCGGGCGGCCGCCGCCGACTCGGCGATCACCTCCAGCATCGCCTCCACCCCGGCGAGCGTCACCCCGGTCACGGTGATGTGCAGGTTGGCCGGGATGCCCGCGTACGAGAGCTGCGGCTGCAGGAACCAGCCGCGCGCCCGAGCCTCGTCGGCCAGCACGAACACGTCCACCCCCTCCCCGGCGAAGGCGATCAGGGTGGACTCCGGCTCGCCCAGCACGCGCAGGCCGTCGATCGCGGCGATGCCCTTGCGCAGCCTGGTCGCCGCCTCCAGCGTGGCCCGGCCCAGCTCCACGTAACCCTGCCTGCCGAGGGACTGCAGGGTGGCCCAGGCGCCGCCCAGCGATCCGGCCGACCTGGAGCTCTGCACGGTGGCGTTGATGATCGTGTAACCGGGCCAGGCGGCCGAGGCGAAGTAGGCCCTGCGCCGCGTCGCCGGATCGGTGAACAGCACCACCGAGGCCCCCTTGGGCGCGTACCCGAACTTGTGCAGGTCGCAGGAGAGCGAGGTGACACCTGGCACCGACAGGTCGAACGGCGGCACCTTCGCGCCCGCCTCCCGCAGCCACGGCAGCAGCCAGCCGCCCACGCACGCGTCCACATGGCAGCGCACGCCCGCCGCCGCGGCCACGGCGGCGACCTCCTCGACCGGGTCGATCGCGCCCTGCGGGTAGGACGGCGCGGACACGACGACCAGCACCGTGTCACCGTCGATGACCTCCGCCACGGCCTGCGGCGAGACCTGGTACGTCGCCAGGTCCACCGGCACCTGCCTGACCTCGACGCCCAGGTAGTGGGCCGCCTTGTGGAAGGCGGGGTGGGCGGTGACGGGCAGCACCAGGTTGGGCCGGTCGCGGCCCGCCTCGTCGCGGGCGGCCTTCACCGCCAGCATGATCGACTCGGTGCCGCCGCTGGTGAAGATGCCGTGGCCGCCGCCGAGCAGGTCCGCGACCGCGCCGACGACCTGCTTCTCCATCTCCACCACGCTCGGGAAGGCGGTCGGGTCGAGGCTGTTGACCTCCAGCATCTCGAAGTAGGCGCGGGCCGCCGCCTCGTGCACCCCGGGCCGCCCGGTGTCGTACACGTAGGAGGTCACCTGCCCGCCGCGCACGGGCAGGTCGTGCTCCTTGAGCCTGGCCAGCTCGGCCAGCAGGTCATCGGCCGTTCTCCCGGTTTCGGGCAGGTTCACGTGTTCTCCTTCGGCCGCCCGCATGCTCACGAGAACGTAATCTGCCGGAAGTCGCGCGGTCAATCGGCTGTTAGCGTTGACGCATGACCACGAGGTCGGATGAGAGCAACCCGCGCAGCAGGCCCGCGGTGCTCGGCGACGTCGCCGCGCTCGCCGGGGTCTCGGCGATGACGGTCTCCCGGGTGCTCAACGCACCCGACAGGGTGCGCGCGGAGACGCGCGCCCGCGTCCTCGCCGCCGTCCGCGAGCTGGACTACTGGCCCAACTCGGCCGCCCGCCAGCTCGTCACGGGCCGCTCCGGCGTGCTCGGCGTGGTCAGTATCGACACCACTTTGTACGGTCCCGCCTCCACCCTCTACTGCATCGAGCAGGCGGCCAGGCTCAGCGGCTACAGCGTGAGCATCGCCAGCCTGGGCATCCTCAGCCGCCGGTCCATCCAGGAGGCCGTGCACCGGCTGCGCGCCCAGTCGGTCGACGGGGTGGTCATCCTCGCGCCGCACGAGTCGGCGGCCGACGGGCTGCGCCATCTGCCGCCCGATCTGCCCGTGGTCGCGGTGGACGCGGGGGAGGACATCCCGGTTCCGGTGGTGACCGTCGATCAGCGGGCCGGCGCGGCCCGCGCGACCAAACACCTGCTCAGCCTCGGCCACGAGACGGTCTGGCATCTGGGCGGGCCGGTCGACTGGCTGGACGCCAACTACCGGATAGACGGCTGGCGCGGAGTCCTGGAGGCGGAGGGCCGGCCGGTGCCCGAGCCGCTGCGCGGCGACTGGAGCCCGCGCTCCGGCTACGAGCTGGGCCGGCGGCTGGCGGCCGACCCGTCGGTGACGGCGGTGTTCGTGGGCAACGACCAGATGGCGCTCGGCATGCTGCGGGCGTTGCGCGAGGCCGGCCGGCGGGTGCCGGAGGACGTGAGCGTCGTCGGCTTCGACGACGTGCCGGAGGCGGCCTACTTCTGGCCGCCGCTGACCACGGTGCGGCAGGAGTTCGGCGAGGTCGGCAGGCACGCCTTCCACCTGCTGCTGGAGCGGATGGCCGGCACGGCGCAGGACACCACCCGGCGGCTGGTGGAGCCGGAGCTCGTGGTACGGGAGAGCACCGGCCCCTGCGTCGGCCGTTAGGCGAGCCGGATCACGTTCCAGGAGACCGGGGGCAGGCGTACCCGCATCGGGTCGTGCTCGATGTCGTCGTTGGCGCGGGGGGCGATCCGGTCGGGGTCGTCGGCGGTGTTGCGGGCGTGCACGTCCGGGTCGGTGAGCGTGGTGGCCGACACGATGCGCGCGCCGCCGAGGGCGCGGGCGTCGATCTCCAGAGAGAGCGGCGTGTCCGTCGAACGGTTCACCGCGAAGATCGTCACGCCCTCGTCGGACCGGGTGGCGACGGCGTCCAGCAGCGGCACCTCACCGAACTCGGCCGTGTCGTACAGCGGCGAGACCGGCTCGACGCGCAGCACGTCGCCGGCCGCGTACCGGGAGGCCTGGGCGAACGGGTGGAAGATGGTCTGCCGCCAGGCCCGGCCGCCCGGCTCGGTCATGATCGGGGCGATGACGTTGACGAGCTGGGCGAGCGAGGCGGACGTCACCCGGTCGCTGTTGCGCAGCAGGCTGATCAGCAGGCCGCCGAAGGCCACCGCGTCGGCCAGGTGATAGTGGTCCTCCAGCAGGGGCGGGGCGATCGGCCAGTCGGTTCCCGGCTCGGCTGCCTGGAAGCGCGACTGATACCAGATGTTCCACTCGTCGAAGGAGATGTCGATCCGCTTGCGCGACTTCAGCTTGGCGCCGACATGGTCGGCGGTGGCGACGACCGAGCGGATGAAGTAGTCCATGTTGGTGGAGCAGGCCAGGAAGCTGCCGAGGTCGCCGTCCTTCTCCTCGTAGTAGGCGTGGCAGGAGATGTAGTCGACGACGTCGTACGTCTCCTCCAGCACGGTCGCCTCCCAGGCGCCGAAGGTCGGCATCCCGGAGCCAGAGCTGCCGCAGGCGACGAGCTCCAGGCCAGGGTCGACCATGCGCATGGCGCGGGCCGTCTCGGCGGCGAGCCGGCCGTACTCGCGGGCGGTCTTGTGCCCGGTCTGCCAGGGGCCGTCCATCTCGTTGCCCAGGCACCACATCCGGATGTCGTGCGGCTCCTTGGCGCCATGGGCCGCGCGCAGGTCCGACAGCGCGGTGCCGGACGGGTGATTGCAGTATTCGAGCAGGTCGAGGGCCTCGGGGATGCCCCGGGTGCCGAGGTTGACGGCCATCATCGGCTCCACTCCGGCCTTGCGGCACCAGAGCATGAACTCGTCGACGCCGACCTCGTTCGTCTCGGTGCTGTGCCAGGCCAGGTCGAGCCGGCGGGGGCGGTTCTCCTTGGGCCCGATGCCGTCCTCCCAGCGGTAGCCGGAGACGAAGTTGCCACCCGGGTAGCGGATGGTGGAGACGCCCAGCTCGCGGGTGAGGTCGAGGACGTCGCGCCGGAAGCCGTCGTCGGCGGCGGCGGGGTGGCCGGGCTCGTAGATGCCCGTGTAGACGCATCGGCCCAGGTGCTCGACGAAGCCACCGAAGGTGCGGCGGCGGACCGGGGCGACCCGGAACGCGGGATCGATCGTGAGATGTGCCTGGTGCACGGTGGCGGCTCCTTGCTGCGCATACGGGTGTCCCGATTGTTAGCGCTATCAGGAGGGTGGGTCAAGGGGGTGGTAAGCGCTTGCCAACACCTGCTCGGCGGTGGCCTCGGCGCCGTGGGCGTCGCTGGAGCGAACTCCTGGAGGGTTGATACGTCCTTCCAGAGGACTACGGAAAACGTCCTTGGGAAGGATGCCTCCGGCCGTATCGCGGGTCACAGTTGAGTGATGAACTCACTCACCCGGGCTGCCCTCGCCCTGGCTGCGGCCGTTCTGCTCGCCGCGTGTGGAACCACGCCGCCGGAGACCACCGCCACCGGGCACACCGGGCATGCCAAGCAGCGGACCACCCCGGTGGCCTCCCCGTTGCGTGATGGGGAGCGTTTCATGTCGCTGACGATGGCGGAGCCTTACACGCCGTCGGCGCCGGGGGGCGGGACCGATGACTACCGGTGCTTCGTCATCGACCCGGGGCTGACCGAGCAGGCGTTCCTGACGGGGGCCCAGTTCCAGCCGCAGAACGCCGAGATCGTGCACCATGCGATCTTCTTCAGGCTGAGTCCGGAGCAGGCGGCCGAGGCGAACCGGCGGGACCAGAGCACGCCCGGCCAGGGGTGGACCTGCTTCGGTGACGCCGGGATCGAGGAGGCCGCGTGGGTGGCGCACTGGGCGCCCGGCACCAATGAGGTCCTGCTCGATTCGGCCTACGGCTACCCGATGCCGCCGGGGAGCAAGCTGGTCATGCAGGTGCACTACAACACGCTCAACGTGGAGGGGAAGTCCGGCTCCGACCGGTCGGGGATCCGCCTGCGGGTCACCGGCAAGAAGGTCAAGGAGCTGAACACCGCGCTGTTCCCGGCCCCGGTGGAGCTGCCCTGCACCCAGGAGGAGTCCGGCCCGCTGTGCGATCGGGAGGCCGCCGTCAAGGATGTCGGCCGCCGGTTCGGTCAGGGCTCCGAGGCCCAGCCGGGAGCGCTCGCGGCGGCGTGCGGCAAACCCGAGCCGGGGCCGACCCAGCACTGCGACTTCCCCATCGAGGGCCCCGTGAAGGTGCACGCCCTGGCCGGTCACATGCACCTGCTCGGCCGGTCCATCAAGGTCGAGCTCAACCCCGGCACCGACAAGGCGCGGACGCTGCTCGACGTGCCGAAGTACAACTTCGACGACCAGGCGCTGCGCCCGCTGCCCGAGCCGGTGACCGCCGACAAGGGCGACGTGGTCCGGGTGACCTGCACCCACGACGCCAAGCTGCGCTCGATGCTGCCGGAGCTGAGCAAGCTGGAGCCCCGCTACGTGGTGTGGGGCGAGGGCACCAGCGACGAGATGTGCCTGGGGATCGTCATCGTCTCCCAGACCTAGCGGCCGCGGTGGTAATTACCGACAGGGCCTGAAAAATTAGCTCATTTCGATTGTCCGGCGGAGCGCGGGACTCTACGGTGGCGGTGATCATGCCCCATCGGGCGTCCATCGACGCGAGGAGCTGTGTTCAGCATGTCCGGAAACGACAGGGATGAGCAGCCGAGCACGTTCAGCCGCCGGGCGCTGGCCGGTGGCCTGGCCGCCACGGGCGTGGGCGCGTTGGCGGCATGGGGTGCGCATCCCGCCACGGCCGCGGCCGCCGCCGCGACCGCCGTCGACCCGTCCGTCTACCGGGTCGACGTCAAGGACCACGGCGCCAAGGGGGACGGCACGACCGACGACTCCGACGCGATCAGGGCGGCGGTCACCGCGGCGATCTCCGGCCGGAACGGCGGCGTGGTCCAGAAGGAGATCTTCTTCCCGCCGGGCACCTACCGGGTGACGAAGAAGGACACCCTGATGTGGTCGCCCACCACCGGGAACGCCGACCAGGTCTTCGGGCTGCGCTACCGGGGCAGCGGCGCGCGGGTGACCACCATCACCTTCGACACCGACTTCGCCGCCACCGACGACCCGCGCGAGAACAACCTGATCACCGCCGCGACCCGGCTGCGCTACACCTACTTCCAGGACATGGCGTTCAAGTCCGACAACCTGAACAACCGCTTCGCCTACTACTGGTCGGTCAACGCGCGCGACGAGAACTCGCAGTATCCCGACTACGGCCACGGGCAGAACCAGTACTTCGTCTACGAGAACATCGAGTGGAAGGGCAAGTGGGACCGGGTCATCGGGCTCGACGGCGACCACAAGGCCAACAACAACAGCGAGCACCACTTCATCCTGTGCTCGACGGACACCGTCTCGGAGTTCAAGGACGCGTTCCTGCACTGCGGGATCTCCAGCCCCGCCGATCGCAACATGCAGAACCAGTTCCTCAACTACTTCATGCTGTCCTGCAACTTCGCGGTGGCCGGCGGAGACTTCTTCCGGTTCGACCGGGGTGGCTCGATCAACGTGATCGGCGGCTCCTGGTCGACGGTCGGCAAGGACAAGCCGGTCCGCTACTTCTACATGCCGCTGGCCAACGGCGAGATCAGCGCGACCCGGCTGTACGTCACCGGCGTGCGGTTCGAGCCGAAGGGCCCGAATCACAAGATCATCGACTGTAACTGGAACAACGGCTCGGTGGTCTTCACCTCGTGCTCCGACATGGCCGCGCTGCAGTCCTCCGATCCCGACAGCCACGCCGCCGTCAACTGGGGCCTGCACCGGTACGCCGCCACCTCGGGCCGGCTGCCGATCGTCCGCTACCAGGACTGCACGCTGGCCGGCTTCCATGACGTCGACGCCGCCGGGTCGGCCCTGACCCACGGCAAGATGATCTACGAAGGCTGCCGTTTTTACCACAACACGAGCGCGGTCGGCACCGCCTCCCCCAATTTCCTCCGCTACAACAGCGCCCCGGCCCGCTACGCCTTCCGCGACTCCTGGGCCACTCCCGACGCCGAGGGCTGAGTCGCCTGGCGGTCCGTAACCACATTGTCACCCCCGAGGTTCAACCGGGTCCTCTCCTCGTGCGTACAGGTTTGGACGGTGCTCGCCAGACGGGCCCTTCCGCCCCGTTGAGGAGAGGGACGACATGACCACACTGCGATCGGCTCCGCAGAACCGCATGCACTTCGCGTGGCCGCTGGACGGCGACGCCCAGGCGGTAGGTCATGCCAGGACGACCATCCGCACCGTGCTCACCCAGCTGGAGATGGACACCGAGCTCATCGCCGACGCCGTGCTGATGGTCAGTGAGCTGGTGACCAACGCCCTCCTGTACGGGGACGCGCCGTACGAGCTGGCCCTGAGCGCGGGCCTCAGGGAGATCGTGTGCGTGGTGGTGGACAGCGGTCAGCCGTTGCCCACCCCACGCATCCCCGACGACGACTCCGAACGCGGCCGGGGCCTGCACATCGTGGCGGCGCTGTCCGACGGTTTCTACGGCTACCACCCGCAGCGTTACCTCACCTGCCCCGAGCGGATGGGCAAAGCCACCTGGTTCGCCCTCCCGCGCACCTTCAGCACGGTCTGACGGAACCCGGCCCCGGCAGGATCGCCCAGTCTGGCAGGAATCGGTACACGCCGATAAGGTCCGATCCTGTGGGCCGATTGAGGACCGATTCAGGGCCGGCCGAGGATCTGCTCATCGAGCTGAACCGCGACGCCGGGGTGTCACTGCACCGGCAGATCGAGACGTCCATCCGCGCGAGCATCCAGGCGGGCCGGCTGCGAGCGGGCGCGTCGCTGCCACCCACCCGCACCCTGGCGGCCGGCCTCGGGGTTTCCCGCGGGGTGGTCGTGGAGGCCTACCAGCAGCTCGTGGCCGAGGGCTACCTCGCCAGCCGATCGGGCGGTTACACCCAGGTCGCCGCGTCGATGCCGCCGGCCACCACCGGCGCGGGCGCCGCAACTTCGACGGCGCGGCCGGCCGCGCGCAGTGCCGGCTCCAGCGCCGGTCTCAGCGCCGGTCTCAGCGCCGGTCTCAGCGCCGGTCTCAGTGCCGGTTTCAGGGTCGACTTCGGGTACGGGCGCACCGACGTGTCGCAGTTCCCCCGGGCCGCCTGGCTGCGCTCGGTTCGTACCGTGCTCACCACCACGCCCAACGACCGGTTCGCCTACCTCGACGGGCGTGGCGTGCCGGAACTGCACAGTGCCCTGTGCGACTACCTCAACCGGGTGCGCGGCACCTCGTCCGTCCCGGGCAACGTGGTGATCTGCAACGGCTATGGGCAGGGCATCTCCCTGCTGATCCAGGTGCTCGTCCGGCGGGGCGCCACGCGGATCGCCCTGGAAGACCCGTCGTCCAACGACGACGCCCGGGTGCTGGCCGGCGCCGCCGGTCTGGACGTGGTCGGCATCCCGGTGGGTCCGGACGGCGTTCAGGTCGATGCGCTCCACCGGGCCGACGCCGATGCGGTCGTGCTCACGCCGTCGCACCAGTGGCCCACCGGGGGAGTGCTGCCGGCTGCGGCGAGGGCGGAGGTGATCCGCTGGGCGAAGAGCCGCGGCGCGATCGTGGTCGAGGACGATTACGACGCGGAGTACCGCTACGACCGGTCGCCGGTGGGCGCCATGCAGGGCCTGGCGCCCGATCATGTCGTCTACTGCGGTACGGCCAGCAAGACGCTCGCGCCGGGGCTGCGGCTCGGCTGGCTGGTAGTGCCTCCCCACCTGGTCGCCGACGTCGCCGCGGCGAAGGTGCTCGCCGACCGCGGTTCTCCGGTCATCGACCAGTTGACGTTCGCCGACTTCCTCGCGCGCGGCGAGTTCGACCGGCACCTTCGCCGGATGCGCCCGGTGTACCGCCGCCGCCGCGACGCGCTGCTGGACGCCCTGCGCACTCACCTGCCCGACCTGGAACCGGCCGGGATCGCCGCCGGGCAGCATGTGGTCGCCTGGCTCCCGCCCGACCTGGACGAGGCGGCGGTGGTGACGGCCGCCGCCCGGCATGGGCTCGGCATCCACGGCGTCGGCCCGTACCGGATCGCCGGCACCGGACCGGGTGGCCTCATCTTCGGCTACGCCATCCTCGGCGAGAGCGCCATCGCCGAGGGGGTCGCGCTGCTGGCGACGGCCATCCGGGAGGTACGGGGACCCTGATCCCGCGCAGGAGCTCCACCGGCGCATCAGTGTGCCGGGCGGATGTTCTGGTTCAGGTGGAACACGTTGGCCGGGTCGTACGCGGTCTTCACCGCGGTCAGCCGGGCCAGCTTCGCGGCCGAGTACGCTCGCCGTACGCCGCGCTGCCCATCGGCCAGCTCGTCGGCCGTCAACGAGTTGACGTACACCCCACTCGCGTACGGCTCGAGCGACGCACCGGCCGCGCGGGCGGCACCCATCCTGGCGTCGTCCTCGGCCGGGTCGGTCCAGCGAGAGCCGGCGCCGAACTCGAACATCGTGCCCCGGTGGCTGAACGCCGCGTCTGCTTCCGGGACATCGGCGATCGCGCCGCCGTGCGCCTGCAGGCCGACGCTCGGCAGGTACGGGCTCGCGCTCAGGTCGGTGCCGCCGCGCAGCAGGAACGCCTCGATCGCCGCGGTGGGGAATCGCCGCAGGTAGTGCCCCTTGGAATAGCGACGGTAGGTGTGGCCGCCGGTGGAGTCGTCGCGTTGCTGAAGTTCGAGGTACGACGGTGTGGTGACGCGCGATGCGACGGGACGCCCGAGTGCCCGCATCGCGGGGAGCAGCCGGCGGCCCTCGGCCGGGTCGCCGACCCACACGTACCCCAGTGTGGCGATCGGGCCGGCGGGACCGCTGCCGACACCGGCGGTGAACGTCGCCTGCCGGGGCGCGACGGCGTTCAGGTCGCGCCAGCCCTCGATGACCGGCACGGTGTCCTCGGCGCGGAAGTCGAACTCGGCGACCAGCGTCCGCGTGCCGGTGTGATGCAACCGGAACTCGAACTCGGTGACGATGCCGAAGTTGCCGCCACCGCCGCGCAGGCCCCAGAACAGGTCGGGGTTCTCGATGCGGCTCGCGGTCACCACGTCCCCCTCGGCGGTGACCATGGTGTAGGAGACGACGTTGTCGCAGGCCAGGCCGTGCTGGCGGGCCAGCCAGCCCATGCCGCCGCCGAGCGTGAGCCCGCCGACGCCGGTGTGCGAGACGTTGCCTGCGGTGGTGGCCAGGCCGTACGCCTGGGACGCCCGGTCCAGTGCGCCGAGCAGCGCGCCGCCCTGCACCCGCGCCCGGCGACGGGTCTGGTCGATCCGCACGCCGCCCATGGGCGTCAGGTCGATCATGAGACCACCGTCGGGCACGGCGAAGCCGGCGACGTTGTGGCCGCCGCAGCGCACGCCGATCTCCAGGTCCAGTTCCCGGGCCAGCCGCACGGCGGCGACCACGTCGGCGACGCCCGACGCGCGGACGATCATGCGTGGACGCCGGTCGACCATGGCGTTCCAGACGGTACGGGCGGTGTCGTAGCCAACGTCGCCAGGCGTGAGGAGCCGGCCGTCGAAGCGGGTCGCTGTCGTTGTCATGCCACTGAGCCTGACAGGAATTGGTATACGCGATAAGGGCCGATATTTCAGGCTATTTGAGTACCAATTCCAGGCCGACCGAGGATCCGCTCATCGAGACCCCGCCCGCTGGTGGCAACCCCGCGGTCACCTCATGTCAGGGAGGCGGCAGCGGGGAAGCGGTCCCAGACACGGTGCGCCGCCAGGAACCCGAGCGTTTCCCGTAGGACCGACGGGCCGTCGTCTCCGAGGAGCACGCTGGAGCCTGCGCGGGCACACCCGCCTCGGAGAAGGCCTGCGAGGCCTTTCCCCAGCCGCCGACCGGCTTGCCGTGACGGTAGGTCTCCGCGATCATCAGCAGCACGCGCGGGTCGACCGGCGCGTCCCACCGAGCATGCCGCCGGTCGGCGCGATGATCAGCGGCACCATGCCGCCGTCGAGCACCGCTTGGCGGACGGCGCCGAGCGCCGCCACGTCGGCTCCGTCGGCGACGATGCCGATGATCCGGCCGTCGGTCGGCCAGGTCTGCCCGACCTGGGACAGCGCCGGGCTCGGCGGCGATTCCGCCAGCGGCTCGGACGCGGCCGGCGCGGGCAGCCCGAGCCCTTCGGCCACCTGCGTATACAGGACGGAGCCGATGTTCGCGAGCACCCGCAGATAGCGCTCCTTGACGGCCTGCTCGTAGCACTTGCCCAGCTCGAAGGTGTAGGCCGCGATGATGTGCTCGCGCTCGACCGGCGACATGCTCAGCCAGAACAGCCGCGGCTGGCTGAAGTGGTCGGCGAATGAGGCGGGCGCCTCGCGTACCTTCCGCCCGGACACCTCCGGAGGAACTTCGACGTACGCCCCGTCGGCGGCCCCCGCCGTGAAGGGGCAGCCGCCGTCGAGCGAGTTCGGCCGGTCTCGGCGAAGAAGTTGGCCGGGTTGGCGTTGAGAGTGAGCAGGCCGATCCGCTGGACCAGGGCCAGCTCCTCAGGGACGATCTTCGTCGAGTCGAGCAGGTCGATGCCCTCGAACGTCTGCTCCGGCGTGTCGGGGAAGACCTGGATGCCCAGCTCCAACTGCGGCAGGGCGCCCGCCTCGATTGCGTCGGCGAGGTCGCGCCGGTGGAAGTCCGGGTCCACGCCGCCGATCAGCTGCGCCTCCTCCCAGACCAGGGAGTGCACGCCGAGCTTGGGCTTCCAGTGGAACTTCGCCAGCGTGGTCGCCCCCTCCGCGTCCACCAGGCGGAAAGTGTGAACGCCGAAGCCCTCCATCATCCGGTAAGAGCGCGGGATGCCACGGTCGGACATGTTCCACAGTGTGTGGAAGGTCGCCTCGGTGTGCAGGCCGGCGAAGTCCCAGAAGGTGTCGTGCGCGGTCTGCGCCTGCGGGATCTCCCGGTCCGGGTGCCATTTGGCGGCGTGGATGACGTCCGGGAACTTGATCCCGTCCTGGATGAAGAACACCGGCATGTTGTTGCCGACCAGGTCGAACACGCCCTCGGAGGTGTAGAACTTGGTCGCGAAGCCGCGCGTGTCGCGTACGGTGTCCGCCGAGCCGCGCGAGCCGATCACCGTGGAGAACCGCACGAAGACCGGCGTCTCGGCGTCCTTGGCGAGGAAGGCGGCCCTGGTGATGTTCGGTGCCGTAGCCGCGGAAGACGCCGTGCGCCCCGGCGCCGCGCGCGTGCACGACTCGCTCGGGGATGCGTTCGTGGTCGAAGTGCATGACCTTCTCGCGCAGGTGGTGGTCCTGCAGCAGGACAGGGCCGAGCGGGCCCGCCTTGAGCGAGTGGTCGGTGTCGCGCAGCCGCAGCCCCTGGGAGGTCGTCAGATGGCCGCCGCCCTGCGCCACCTTCGCCTGTTCGGGACCCCGGGAATCTCGGCCGGATGCCTGTCACCGGTGACCGCGCCGACGACCTTGTCCACCGCCGACTTGATGGGGTGAGACTGCTCCATGTGCTCTCCTTGGCGTGAGGCCGCATCGCTGGGTGTGGCGATTGCAGATACCCACGCCGGAGGTCGCCACGCGGACCTTTACGGCGCCCTCAGGCGAATCCGATCAGCTGTTGAAGACCGGACAGCCGTGCCGGCCGTTCAGCTATGACGAGCCGATCGTCAAGTGGCGCGATCGTTCCGCGCCCTTGCGATGGAGTGTGAGTCAGGGCCACGACGTCGGGGGTGGGCCGAATGCGCGACGACCGGCCCTCACTGTCAGAGTGGCCATGGCGGCGTTGGCGCCACCACCGATCAGAGCGCCGATACCGAACGGTGCCACTCGACCGAGAACGATGATTCCCTGCTTGGTCCCGTACTTCGTGACGAAGTTCTTCCCCAAGATCCTGTTGATCTGACGCAACGTCTCGACAGGCACCTTGGCGACAACCTGACGTCCCCAGTGTTGCCCCGTACGCTCGGCGGCCCTGGTGATGGTGGCGGAGCCGGTCCCGCCGAGCATGATTCCCATCACGATCGTGCGGCGGCGCTCGATCTCGTCACTGGGGACTCCGTGGACTTCGGCGATCGAGAGCGCGAAGAGGGCGCTCAGCTCAAGAGATGAGAGAGCCTCGCCTGCCGACAGTGCCAGTGCGACTCCGGTGCCGACGCCGGGCGCGGCTGCGGTTCCTCCAACTGCAGCACCCGTCCCGGTCAGGGCGCTGACGTACATCCGCTCCAGATGGCGTATCACCTGTGCTGGTGTCGCCTCTGGGTTCCGCTGGCGGGCCCGGGCGATGTTCTTGCGCACCAGTGCGCTCTGGACGTCGATTGCCTTGTCCAGGAGGTCGAGGACTCGCTGCCCACGTATGGCTGCTGCCGGAACCGGTTCGTCGAAGGCATCTGTTGCCATGCCTTGGCCTCCTGGTCTTCGGGGGGTATGAACTTGTACGCCACTGAGCGTGAAGCCATAACTACAGCTGGTCAAGTCAAGACGCAAGTTCGTGCGCGTTCGTTGGGCACCCGCCGGTGATCGGCCTGGAGATCGGCCCGGCCGACGCCGGAGTCGGCCGGGGATCGTCAGCGCTCCAGGGTGATGCCCTCGCGGCGGAGGTCCTCGACGATGCCGTCGACCAGGCGGGTGCTGACCGTGTGGGTCAGGCGGCCGTGCTCGCGGAGTTCGCGGACGGCGGGGACCGGGTCGGGGTCGGCGAACAGGCGCTCGTCGGCGTGGTCGACCGGCCTGCCGGTGGGGTCGATGGTCCACCAGGAGGCTTCCAGGGCGATGCCGTTGGGATCGCTGAAGTAGATCGACCTCAGGAAGCCGTGGTCGATGACGTCGGTGACCTCGCAGCCGTGCTCCTTGAGCCGGTCGCGGAGTCGTACCAGGGCGTCCTCGTCCGGCAGGTGCAGCGACAGGTGGTCGAACTGCGCGGCCTTGGCGTACGGCACGCCCGCGGGCTTGGCGAAGCTGTCGAGCTCCTGGTCGGCGTATTCGAAGAAGGCGACGGTGTTGCCGGTCCCCACCTCGAAGAAGTAGTGCCTGAAGGCGGGGACGGCGAGCGTGGTGACCAGGCGGGCGTCGAGCACACCGTGCCAGAACCGGACGGTGGCATCCATGTCCGGAGTGACCAGGGCAAGGTGGTGCACGCCCCGCCAGTGCACCGTTTCAGGGGTTGCAGCCATGCTGCAACAGTAAGCGTTTCAACTATTCCCGCGCAGCCACAAGTTCCGATCGTCAGAGGCCCGCCGAGCCGGTGAGGTCCAGGGGCGTGCTGACGGTGGCCTCCCGGAGGCGGTCGATCTCCAGGCGGTCGCCCCAGCGGATGATCGCCTCGTCGTCGGCGAAGGCCATCGCGCGCATCATGTTGCCGCCGTCGGTCGCCTCGACCGTGCGCCGCAGCCGCTGCCGCAGCGAGTCGGACAGGCGGGTGGTGCCCGCCTCGATGGTGTCGCCGTAGCTCGGGGCGTAACCGACCCCCGCGAAGCCGGTACGGCGCAGCAGCCTCGGCAGCGTCTCCGAGGAGTAGAACATCAGGTGGTTCTTGGTGAAGCCGCTCCACTCCGACCCGTACGCCTTGAGCAGGAGTGAGCGCGCGTTCACGGTCAGGATGAGCAGCACCCCGCCGGGCGCCAGCAGCTCGCGGAACATCTTGAAGTCGTCCAGCGGCCTGGGCAGGTGCGCCAGCACCGACCAGAGCGTGATGACGTCGAAGCCGCCCGCCGCGATCTCCGGCACGTCCTGGGGCGCGCCGTGGTAGGCCCGCGCCTTGGTCAGCCGCTCGTTGGCCTGGGCGACCGAGTCGGGTGACAGGTCCACCCCGTAGGCGTCGAAGCCGCGCTGCTCGGCCAGCTCCAGGAACAGCCCGGCGCCGCAGCCGAAGTCGAGCAGCCGCCGCCCCTCCCCGTGGTCGAGAATGGGGGAGAACGCCTGCATGGTGAGGTTGTAGCGGCGCTGCCGGTTCGCGGCGTACTTGCCGGTCAGAAACTTGCTGTAGCCGGAGGCGTACAGGTCGCCGAGCCGCTCGGGCCGCACGTTCGGGTTGCGGTAGAGGAAACCGCAGGACGGGCAGCGGACGACCCGGTAGTGCCACTTGCCGCCGCCGGTCGGCTCGAACAGCGGCTGCTGGCTCGCCTCGCCGCACATCATGCAGCTCAGGAACTCCTCGATCTCCCCGAGCGGCAGGTCTGCTCGGTAGTCCTCCAGCGACATGATGGGGGCGCGTCGCAACCGCCATCGCCACTGGGCCTCGCGGACCATCCGCTCCCCCGGACGGACGTAGACCCGTTGCCCCCAGGGCACACGGTTGTAGCGGGTGCCGTACGCGAGCCGGCCGAGCAGTCGTCGAGCAGAGACCATTGCAACCCCCAAGCAGCCGAATGCCGAAAGGTATTGCCCTGTGAGTCCCTGACTATTCCATCGCGATCGCCTGCATACCATCGCGAACGGGTAAGGGTAGGGCAGGCCGCCCGGCCCGCCCTACCGGAATCACGACGGCCGGCCGTCGGCCCCGCACTTGATGATCGGCCGGATGCAGTCACGCACCCGGCGCTCCAGCTCCGCCACCGGCCAGGCGTTGAAGAAGTCGCCGTGCATGGTGAAGCCGCCTCCGGACGCCAGCCGGAAGCCCGCCGGGTTGCCGCTCACCGGATAGCGCAGCACCTGGCGGAGCTTGGGCACCGGGACCGGGTGACTGGACGGGCACTGCTGGTCGACCGGGTAGGCCATGTGGCTCTTGTGGTCGGCCGAGTCGAGGTCACGGCCGTTCCAGCACTGCGGGAAGTCGAGGTACGACTCCAGCATGGTGCCGGACGGGCAGGTGACGAAGTCCTTGGACGCGCCGACGTGCCCGGCGTGCAGGCAGGACCAGCGGGCGATGGTGGTCGAGTCCGGCCCGGTGGCCCTGGCGTTGCCCGCCACGATCCGCAGCCCGAGCGGGAACGGCTGGATCCGGGCGGTGATGTCAGGTCGCACGCCCTCACCCAGGTAGTAGAACGTGGTGATGGTCGGCTCGACCGGGACGCCGTTGTTGTAGAGGGTCGGCACCCAGTAGGAGGACTTGTCCACGGCCGGGTTGCAGTTGGTGGGGCCGTTGAGCAGGTCGTTCACGTTCGTGTGGGCGTTGGTGACACGGCTGCCGAAGAAGCTGTGCATGTGGGAGGCGCCCGGCATGCCGGGGAAGACGATCGGGTCGTCGGGCAGCCGGTGACTGTAGGGGCAGTCGGCGAGGAACTCCGCCACCCGCACCGGCTCGGCCGAGGCGGGCTGTTGCGTGAGGGGCGCGCCGCCGAGCAGGGCGGCGAGCATGGTCAGGATGAGGATCGGTCGTAAGGCGGACATGCGGACTCCGTCTCGGGGAGCGTGGGGGGAGCGCTCCCTGAAAAGGAGATTGGCCTTGTCAGGAAGCGTTGTCAAGAGCCGCTTCAGCTTGGGATGTAACGTGTGGCGGCGCTGGCAATCGCTTTAGAGAGCGCTCTCCCCCTTACCTGGCCGCTCGGGCGATGACCTCCTCCGTGGTGAGAGGCGCCTTCGGGTGGTGGCTCAGGCACATCGGCACCCGGACCTTGTCGAAGGAGCGGCCCTCCAGCGCCACGTAGAACTCACCGGCGCTCAGCTTGGCGATGTCCGGAGTGTCGCCGTCCTTGGCCCGGGCCAGCTCCTTGGCCGTGTTGACGTGCGCGGAGGCGTTCAACAGGCCGAAGAACTGCGTGGCGGCGTTGCCGGGGATCTGGTTGTGCAAGCCCTTCGGCGCCTGGGTCGCGAAGACCAGGCCCAGGCCGTACTTCCTGGCCTGTGACGCCAGCGCCAGCGTGCTGCGGGTGGCGGGCGTGATCCGGCCGTTCGACGGGGCGAAAGTCTGCGCCTCGTCCATCACGAACAGGCCGCCCAACGGCCGGTCAGCCGCCGGATGCCGCCTGATCCAGGCGAACAGCTCCATCTGGAGCTGTCCCACGAAGCTCTGCCGCTGCTCCTCGCCCGGCAGCCCCGCCAGACTGATCACCGACACCCTGGCCCGACGCCCCTCCGACGGAGTCAGCAGCAGACCCGGATCCACCGGCTCGCCACCGCCGCCGAACATCGGGTCGTTGTCCATCGCGGCGGTCAACGACTGGGCGAGCTCAGCCGCGATCTTCGGCGCGCTCGCCAGCTCGCTCACCCCGTCCGGCAGGTCGGCCAGCAGCTCGATCAGGCCCCTGAGATTCCTGCCGCCCCGCCGGCCGTAGCGCGCCAGCGCCCTCCTGAGCACGGCCTGCCCACGCTGCGCCTTGTCGGTCTTGGCCTCCAGCTTGACCCGTGGCGCGATCGCCGCCACCGCCACCTCCACGGCCTCGGTGAACTCGTCCGGGTCGTCCGCCACGCTCGCGAAGTCGGGCAGCGGCTGGAAACTCAGCGGGCGGCCGGCCCCTCGCCTCGGGGTCCAGATCACCACCTCGGTGCCCGCCAGGTAGTCGGCCGCCTTCCGCTCGTCACCGTCCTGCCACCCGTGCGGCGGCTGGGGCCACGGGTCGCCCAGGCGGGCCAGGTCGTTGTTCGGGTCGAGCACGATGGCGGAGACGCCCTGCAGCGCGCACTCCTCGACCAGCCGCCGGATCAGCACGGTCTTGCCGGAGCCGGTGCCGGCGAAGATCGCCGTGTGCTTCCTGAGCGCCTCCAACGGCACGCTCACCTGTGCTCCGGTGGCCATCCGCCTGCCGACAGGAACGCTCGGTCCCTCGTCGCGCTGCCCCCCACCCGCCGTTCCCCGACCCGCCGTAGGGAAGGGCGACCGCGGTCCGCTGGTCGCGGGCAAGACGACTGTACGGTCCTGCGCCCGGCCCGGATCGTCCGTACGGTCCTGCGGTTTCGCCGGGGCGGCGGGCGGCGTCGGCGTGGTGGGAACGCTCCAGATCTTCGTCAGGGCCTCTCTGAGGAAGCTGACGTCGCCCGCCGGATCGCGTACGGACAGCCAGGTGTCGAGGTGGGGCGGGTTCTCGGCGAGGAGTTCGTCGAGCGCGGACAGGACGCGCAGGTCGTCGCCGTTGAAGGTCAGCCTCCGCCCGCCCGCGCGCTCGAACGCCGCGACGACCTCCTGGGTGCGCTCTCCGTTCGACCAGTCCCGGTTGCGTAGCAGGAAGAGCCGCCTTTTGGGCACCTCGGCGTCCAGCCCGGCCGCCACGGACGCCTTGCGGATACGGTTCAGCGCCGCGATGGCGTTGTTCGCGGTGACCGCCCGGAACGCCCAGTGCTCCTCGTCCTCGGTGGACTCGTCCAGAATCCGGCGCAACCGAGCGTGCAGGGGCGGTTTGGCGCTCGGCGGCGGGTCCACGTTTAAGGCCAGGCCGTTCTCGCCCTGCGCGGCGATCCACGCCGACAGGCCCGCAGCCAGGAGTGCGGGCATCAGGACGTCCTCGGACGCGCCGTCGATCGTCGGCGGCTGCCGCCCGTCCCGCAACGCGGCGAATCGGGCGTCCAGCTCGATCACCGCCTGCGCCACCGACTCGGTGAGCGCTTCCGGCCCCGTCGGTTGGGCGGACGGCACCCTTACGGCGGTGCCGTCGAAGGTCGCGAGCTCCCTGACCTCGTCGTCCCGCACGCAGGACCTGACGTGCGCCTCGATCGCGATGAGCAGTTGCCGAGGGGTCATGCCGGGGACCCGCTCGAAGGCCTCAGGCCGGATCGGCCAGGTCGGATACGGCGGCTCGACGCCCGCTGCCCGATACTGCGCCTCGAACCGCCTGGCGACGAGTTCGCGAGCGGTGTCGGCGTCGGGGATGGTCATGAGCTGGACCGCTTCCCTGAACCGGTCGCGGACCGTGTCGACGGCCTCCTGCTGGATCAGCGCCCAGCTGTTCGGCAGGCAGGACAGGACCGTCAACGTCCTGCGTGAGGCCTCCCGCAGTGCCATCAGGCCACCCGCGATGCGCTCCAGCAGCAGCTTCCCGCCCGCGTCGAGGACCACGCCGGATACGGGCGAGGCCGGGGACAGGGCGGAATCGGTCGCGGCCGACGACTGGGCGATGAGCGGATCTATCTGGTCGATCGCGACCACGGTCGGCCCGGTGAGCGCCAGCAGCCGCGAGATGTCCCTGACGATCTCCTGCGGCGTCTTGTCGACGGGCCGGATGCCCCATCGGGCCCGCTCCCCGGGCTCCCCTTCGGGCATCGAGTACAGGAACGCCTCGCCGATGTCCTGCATCCCCATGTCGGCCGAGGCGAACAGCACCAGCGCCCGCGCGGTGTCCTGGCACCACCTGCCGACCTGCTCGTCGAGGCGGCGCAGCGCGCCGATGAAGGAGTCCAGCTCCTCCCGGGTGACGTCCTTCCTGCCCGTCACCGCCCGCCGGGTCATCCGCGACACGTCCACGGACGACGCCAGGCGGGACAGGAACACCCTGAGCTGCGACTCCCCGTCCTCGCCCACCCGCGAGAAGCTGTCCAGGATCGACACCACGGTGCTCTCCCAGAAGCCCTTCGCGTCCAGCAGGCCGACCAGCACGAAGTAGCCGCCCTCCCGCTGGGTCATCTCGCGCAGCCAGCCCAGCAGGTGCGTCTTGCCGGTGCCGCGCTGGCCCTGCACGACCACGCCGACAGGGCTGCCGTCCGCTTGGGCGCGTGCCTCGGCCAGGCCGTCGAGCAGGATCTTCGACGAGCCGCCGTGCAGGCCCTCCACATGGAAGGGGGAGGGGCGCCACACGTCGTCGGCGCCCTCGGTGTAGTTGAAGCTCAGGGCGGTGAGCGCCTTGGCGTCTGTCATGCCCCACCGATCCACAGCAGGTGCTTCTCCTGCCCCCCGATGATCACCCCGGCTTCGCGGTCGCCAGGGGTGAGGGTCTTCTGGTTGGACTCGGGGACGATGTTCACGTCAGGCAGACGTTCCATCCTGATCAACGTCTCGTCCACCTGCCCTCTCGGCACGTCGCCCAGCAGCGGCCGCAGCCTGGCCAGCCCCACCCAGGAGCCCGGCCGGGGCGCCAGTTCGGCGTAGGCGGCCCGGACACTCGCCTCCAGATCCTCCGGCTGAGCTATCCCGCTCGGGGTGAAATCGGTCGGTGCGTCGCTGGACGCCGCATCTCCGGCGCCCCCGGACCGGGCATCTTCGGGTGCGTCGTCGTACGGCTGGAAGACGTCGGCGAGTCGCTGGTCGGAGTGCCGCAGGTAGAGGGGCAGCCAGCCGAGCAGCGCGCGGGCGATGCTTCCCGCCGAGCCGGGAAGGGCCGGCACCGAGCCCTCGCTCAGGTCCTCGGCCAGGCGGGCCGAGCCCTGGTCGGTCAGCATATGAACGTACTGGCGGCCCTGTTTCCAGCTGTCCACCAGTTTCAGCTCGTTCAGCTTGATCCGCTTCTTACCGTCGATCGTCAGGCCGAAGCGCTCCTTGAGGTCGTTGTTGGAGATCTCTCCGGCCGCCACGGCCAGGACGACCAGCGCCGTGAAATCGGGTAGCGACAGCTTCTGCTCTGACATGTCTCATCCTTCTTGAGTGGCACGACGCCGGTCCCGGAGGAACAGCTCGATCTGGCGGAGCACGCCCTGGGTATCGGTCAGCACCTGGGAATCGGTGAAGCGCAGCACGGAGTAACCGGCGAAACGCCGAAGCCGCCGCGATGGGCGAGCCATTCGCAGCCTGCGGCCAGCACCTCCTGCGCCGCGTCCGTAAGCCCCTCGGGGACCCGGACCAGGAGGGACGTGTGTGACCGGCCGAAGCTGGCGGCCAGCACCCTGGCGAGCCCGGCGGCCCTGATCTCGGGGGAGAACCGGCCGGGCCGCCCGGTCAGCGCCCGTTCCGCGAGCCCGGCGAGGAAAGGGCCGAAGTCCTCGCCGTCCGCCGCCTTGCGCCGGGCGAGAGCGCGTACGGCGGGCAGGCCGGCGCCGCCGGGCCCGGAGACGCCCTCGGCACCGGGCAGCCATGCGGGGAACAGGGCCGCGGCGGCCGCCTCCAACTCGGTCAGGACGGCGGCGATCAGGGACGTGATGGAGCGTTCCGCCGTGCAGGTGTAGGTGACGATCGCGGGGGCGCCCGCGGGGAGGGGGTCGATGGCCAGGGCGACGGCTTCGGCGTCGGCGCCGTCCAGCCGCACGACCCTGCCGACGGGTAACTCCGTCCAGGAACGCACCGCTCGCCGCCCTCGGTATGCCGACTCTGACAACCCTGCGACGCTATACGCCGCCCGCCAACGCTGTCACCCGATGTGACTCCTCCGCTCACTGAAGAGAGCGGCTTCTCGCTAAGTCGCTTGCGCAGCCTGGCGAAGGGCAAGCCCTCCCGCTCGCGATTCACCCGTCGCCTCAAGGCGACGGTCCCCTCGGGAGGCGCTGATGGCATCCCGAGGCGGTCGGTAAAGTCGCGGGTCATGCAACGTCTTATCGGGCTTTTGGTTGGGGCCGTATTCGGCATGCTCTTCGTGGCGATCAACGCGAACGAGCCGCTGCCGTCCTTGGTGGGAACCCTGCTGCGGGTGGCGGCGGTCCTGGCCCTCATGTTCGTGATCTTCGTATATATGACGGCAGGCAGAATGATCAAGACCGGTGCCGTGCCGCAGGGCGGGCAGGCGGGCGGGCCGATGTTCGGCAAGGCCTACCTGGTGATCGTCGGTGTCGAGGTGGTCCTGCTGTTCGGCGGGCTGCCGGTGCTGGGCGCGCTTGGGGTGCCGGAGCAGGTGAACGTGGCCTGGATCGCGTTCGTCGTCGGCGCGCACTTCGTCGCGCTGGCACCGGTGTGGAAGGCGCCGAGCATGCTGGTGCCGGGGGTGGCCCCGACGGTGCTGGGCATCGCCGGGTTCGTCATGGCGGGCACGTCCGCGCTGGAGTGGGTGCCCTTCGTGAGCGGGGTGCTGTCGGGGATCACCTTGCTCGGCGGGAGCGCCGTACTGTCCTGGATGCAACTCGCCGAGCTGCGCAGGGCAGCGGCTTGATCGGAGGTCAGGCGCCGTCCCGGTCGGAGTCGGCGGCGAAGACGATCACGCCGAGGTAGCCGTCGTCGTCCTTGGTGACCTTGAGCAGCATGTCGTCGCGGTAGATGCCGTCGTCGCCGTTGCGGGTGTCGCGGTCGGGGCGGTCGGTGTAGGGGGCCTGGGCGAGCACCTCGGTGTTGAGCGCCTCGTCGAACATCACCTGCGTGGTGAGCACGCGAACGTCAGTGAAGTGCACCATCGCGTGGATGTGGATGGTCCGGCCCTGGTACCAGCCCGGCCAGATGGTGGTGAACTCCACGATGCCGTCGGCGTTGGTCACCTGGGCGCCGCGCAGGTAACGCTCGTCGTCCTGGGACTCAGTGCCCGAATAGGAGCCTGCCGCGTCGCAGTGCCAGATCTCCACCACGGCGTCGCGCAGCGGCTCGCAGGTCTCGCTGTCCTGCACCTTGATCGCGACGCGGAGCCGTAACCCCTGCCTGTCCTCACGGATGTCGCTCCGGATCCGGTCCGCGTCGAAGTAGAAGGGGCCGGCCGTGGTCGCGGGGCTGAGCGTACAGGTGCCGGCCTGGTCGAACAGGGAGGTGAGGTCCTTGGCCGTGGTGGCGCGCGGCGTCACCACGGCCCCGGTCGAGGAGGTGGCCGGGGCGGCGTCCGGGGCGCAGGCGGCGAGCAGGGCGCCGAGTCCCAGGGAGCTGATGCCGGCGATCAGCTTGCGCCTGCTGACCCGCTGTCCTTCGTGATCGTGCGGCATGACGTCTCGCTTCGTTAGGAGGAGCCCCATGCTAGGAAATACACCCTTAAAATCCGGCGAAAGATGATGACCCGGTGGTCGCGAGCAGCGCACGGCGTACGCATCTCGTCGAAGATCAGGAACGGCCCATTGTTGTCGGTCGCATCCGGTACATTTCCGGATCATTGATCAGCCGTACGTGCAGGTGCCGCCGTGCCGGTGGCATTCCCCGAGCTGTCTTGTGCTGGAGGTCGAGGATCGTGAACGCGGACCCAACCGCGTGGGAGCAGAGCAGCGTGACGCAGGTCGTGCCGCCCCTCCAGCCGCGCAAGCTCGCGAAGGTCCCCTTCGTCGAGCTGGCTGACGGGCGCCTGCAGGGAGTGGTGTCGAGCGGCTCGGACATCGAGCGCGTGTACGTCTCCTCGATCGCCGCCGGGACCCACGCCTACAACTGCAGCACCAACAACAACCGGCAGTGCGGCGGCCTGATCGGCGCCCACTGCAAGCACCTGCGGTCGCTGATCGACGAGGCGGTCGTGCAGTACGGCACCGAGCGGGTCGCCCGCTACCTGCGGGTCGCCGACCCCGATAGCGTCACCGAGGCGGGGGAGCTGCGGCATCGCATCGGGGCGGGGCAGCACGAGCCGGCCCCGGCGGCCGTCGTGTTCAGCCGCTTCCTGCGCCACCTGGCCTACCTGGAGCTGCCCGCCACCACGGCGCCGCTGCCCGAGCTGCACTGGTTCCCGGCCTCCGGGGCGGTGCGCTGATGCTCGCGGTGCAGCTGGCCGCGCTGGCCGAGGACCCGCCTGGTGTGGCGGAGGCCCTGGAGCTGGTGACAGCCTTCGACGAGACGCTCGCCAACGGCCTCGGCCGGTTGGACGAGCGGGGCGCGCAGGCGGTCACCGGCCTGGCCGGAGCCGTGGCGGCCACGCCGCTCGGCGACCGGGCCCGCGAGGCGGCCGACAAGATCATCGCCGGTTCGGTGGCGGGTGAGCACCTGACGGCGTTGGCGGGAGCGCGAGCCGCCCTCCTCGGCGCCACCCACGACGCCCTCCTGACCCACCTGGACGACTCCCTGGGCCGAACCAGACCCCCATGGCAGCCCCCGCCCGCCGCCCCCTCCGCGCCGCAAGCGCCTTCCGCTGCGCAAGCCTCCGGGGCGGCTCCGGCGATGGGTAATCTGCTCGCCGGTTGTCGGTCGTGGCTGCACGAGCTGGCCATCACCGGCTGGCGGGGTGTCGGGCACGACCTGGCCGCCGCCGCTGATCAGGCGGTCGAGGCGGTGCTGGCCGAGCCCGGTGCGCGGCGGCTCGCCGTGCTGATCGACGGCCTGGCAGGCGAGCTGAGGGCGTCGTCCCCGGTCGCGGCCATGGAGAAGCTCCCGGTGCGCCGGTGGGCGGACCTGTGGACGCGGGCCGTGCTGCTGGCCGAGCCGGACTGGCTCGGCGCCCCGGACCCTGCGGCGCTCGTCTCGGGCCGGCTGCTGATCCTCGGCGTGGACGTACACGAGCACGCGACCGTCATCCAGGCGCAGGTGCACGCGGTGCTGGAGCCCGTCGGCGGCGAGCCCAAGGTGGTGCGGGCCGCCGTCTCCGCCTGCAAGGTGGACACGATCGTGGGCCCGGCGATGTGGTCGCTGCTGGGGGACTACCCCGTGCTGACGGGCGCGCTGGCCGGGCGGCGATCGGTGGAGATCACCGACATGCCCCTGCTGGGTAGCGGCGACCTGGTGTGGCAGGAGGATCGGGCCGCCCTGCAGGGGCCGGCCGACCCGTTCGCCACCGCCCGGGTCATGCTCGCGGGCGCACTGGCTCCGGCCACACCGCCCCTCGACCGGCATCCGGCGCGCATCGCCGAGCCCGTGTTCGTGGAGGGCTACACCACGGCCAAGACCGGCGACAGCATCTCGCTGGACGGCCACGAGCTGGCCGTGGCCGTCGATCGGCTGCCCTCCTCGGGCCCGCTCACGCCGAAGCTCATGGCCGTCTCCACCGCGTGCGTCGGGCTGCTGCGCTGGGATGCCGGCCGGTGGCTGCTGCAGCCGCTGGCGATCCAGGGCACGGTCAAGAAACAGCCGGTCGAGGAGCACACCGGCGACTGGGCGCAGGGGCCCACCGATCCCAAGGTGGTCAAGTCACTGGCCAGGGCGGGCGACGCGGTGTCGGTCCTGCGCGAACGAGCCGGACGGTTGCTGCGCCGATGACCACATCAGAACCGACGACCCCGCCACGATCGGTCACCACGGCTGAGGAGAATCGGCGGCAAGTGCTGCTCTGGCGGCTGCTGGCCCGCGTGTTCGAGACCGATGAGCAGCCGTCCCTGGAGGCGGCCAGCGTCGCCGTGGTCGAGGACCTCGGCCTGCCCACCGCGCTGCTCGACCCGTCGGTGTCGGTCGACAACCTGGTGCAGCGCTTCCCCGAGCTGGCCGCCGAGTTCGACGGCCTGATGACCGCCGACGAGAGCGGCCTGCCTAGGGACCGGGCCCGCACGGCGGCGCTCGCCGCCAAGCTCCTGCTGAACCTGTTCGCGACCGGCCAGGGCAACGTCACCGCCACCGACCTGGCCAGGTGGCAGCAGGACGCCGGCTGGTTCGAGCGGGCGCTCGGCCACCAGCCGGGCGAGCTGCGCACCCATCCGAGCCGTGGCGGTCATGGGCCCGGCCGTGGCGACGGCCATGGCGAGCTGGCCGGGGTGCTGGGCAACCTGGAGGGCGGCCTGGTCCGCCGGATGCGGCTGCGCGAGGTGCTCGCCGACCCGGCGCTGGCCAGGCAGCTCACCCCCAGCATGTCCCTCATCGAGCAACTCCTGCGCGACAAGCACAACCTGTCCGGAGTCGCGCTGGCCAACGCCAAGGCGCTGATCCGCAGGTTCGTCGACGAGGTGGCCGAGGTGCTGCGCACGCAGGTGCAGCAGACCAGCGCGGGCACCATCGACCGGTCGGTGCCGCCGAAGCGGGTGTTCCGCAACCTGGACATCGAGCGGACGATCTGGAAGAACCTCCCCAACTGGAGCCCAGAGGACCAGCTCCTGTACGTGGACCGCCTGTACTACCGGCACACCGCCAAGCGCACCACCCCGGCCAGGATGATCGTGGTCGTGGACCAGTCGGGCTCGATGGTCGACGCGATGGTCAACTGCACCATCCTGGCGTCGATCTTCGCCGGGCTGCCCAAGGTGGACGTTCATCTGATCGCCTATGACACGCGGGCGCTCGACCTGACCCCATGGGTGCACGACCCGTTCGAGGTGCTGCTGCGTACCCAACTCGGCGGCGGCACGAACGGCGTGGTCGCGATGGCCCAGGCCCGCCCGAAGATTCTCGACCCGCGTAACACCGCGATGGTGTGGATCTCCGACTTCTACGACAACCGGGACCTGCAGCGTGAGTTCGAGGCAGTGCACCGGTCAGGCGTGAAGTTCATCCCCGTCGGGTCGGTCAACAGCTCAGGCAGCCAGAGCGTGGACCCTTGGTTCCGCCAGAAGCTCAAGGACCTGGGCACGCCCGTGATCTCGGGCCACATCCGCAAACTCGTGTTCGAGCTCAAGAGCTTCCTCAACTAGGAGACCCCGGAAAATGACCGACGAGATGCTGCGTGCCCCCGCCGAGGTCAAGTACGCAGAAGAGCTCGACTGGCTGGAGTCGATCGACGACGGCCCCAAGCCGTTCTCCTGGCGGCTCAGCCCGCGCATGGTCCGGCTGTTCGTGCTCGGCTCCGAGCGCGCCGACGGCCTGGACCGGGAGATCCCGCAGAAGTGGTTCGGCGACCGCAGCTTCGTCGAGCGGAGCATCGTCACCCTCGCCTCCGACCGCGGCCTGCTGCTGATCGGCGACCCGGGCACCGGCAAGAGCTGGCTCGCCGAGCTGCTGTCGGCCGCCATCTCCCGCAACTCGACCCTGGTCGTCCAGGGCACCGCGGGCACCACCGAGGACCACATCAAGTACTCGTGGAACGTCTCCATGGTGATCGCCAAGGGGCAGTCGCGCGAGTCGATGATCCCCTCGCCGATCATGACGGCGATGGAGGGGGGTGTGATCGGCCGTTTCGAGGAGCTCACCCGGTCGACCAGCGACGTGCAGGACGCGCTGATCTCCATCCTCTCGGAGAAGTACGTCTCCATCCCCGAGCTCGACGACGACAACATCGTCTTCGCCCAGCCGGGCTTCTCCATCATCGCGACGGCCAACAGCCGTGACCGTGGCGTGAACGACCTGTCGTCGGCGCTCAAGCGGCGCTTCAACTTCGTCCGCATCCCGGTCGTGACGAACAAGCGCAGCGAGGCGGAGATCGTCCGCTTCCGTACCGTGGAGCTGCTGCGCCGCCACCGCATCGAGCTGGAGCTGCCGCCGACGCTGCTGGACATCCTGTTGCAGAGCTTCGCGGATCTGCGCGCCGCGGCCGCCGCGGCGCAGAGCGACGACGAGAAGCTGGAGTCGGCGCTGTCCACGGCCGAGCAGATCGGTGTGCTGGAGGACGCGATCCTGCACAGCAACTTCTTCGGCGACCGCACGCTGCGCGCCGCGACGCTCGCCGGCTCGCTGGTGGGCTCGCTGGCCCGTCGCCAGCCGGAGGACCTGGCCATCCTCAACAAGTACTGGCACGGCGTGATCGAGCCCCGCAGCAAGAAGGACGGCGGCGAGTGGGTCGACTTCCTCGAAGGCGGCCGCCAGGCGATCGCCACACTGTCATGACCCAGAGCCCGTTCGCCGCCCTGCGCGAGCAGTTGCACGACGCCGCGGCGGCCTTCGCCGGCGCGCCCGGCGCGCTGTCCGGCATCCTGTCGGGCATGGTCGACGACGTCGACCGGGCGCTGGGCGAACAGCTGGAGATCTTCCCGGTGTGCCACCACTCGCCGGGCTCGGCGCTGGCCATGGCGCGGCGGCTGCGTGACAAGCAGCCCGAGGTCATCTACCTGGAGCTGTGCGAGGACCTGCAGCCGATACTGGACGAGCTGCGCAACTGCCGCCTGCCGGTGGCGCTGCAGGCGTTCGCGACCGAGCTGGACGGCTTCCCGGACAGCTGGGGGCCGCTCAGCGTCATCGCGCCGATCACCGAGGCGTCCGCCGAGTACCAGGCCATCGCCTACGCGCTCGACACGCCGGGCGTCGAGCTGGTGCTGGTGGACCGCTCGGCCGACCACGTCTTCCAGTGGTCACCGCAGGAGCAGCCCGCCCATGCCGACGCGGTGGGCGTGGAGATCGGCGACCTGCGTCCCCGCTTCGCCGAGCTCGAAGAGCACCTGCTGCACCACGGCAAGGTCCGGCACTGGTCGGAGTGGTGGGACCAGTACGTCGAGCAGCCGCTGGCGGGCGCCGACTACGACACCTACCGCCAGGTCATGGTGCTGATCGGCAGCCTGTTCAGGCGCCTCGGGCCGGACGACGCCGGGCGGCTGGCCCGCGACGAGGACCGCGAGCGCTACATGTGGACGCGGATGCGCGAGCACCTCGCCACCTCGGGCGCCGACCCCGAGCGATGCCTGTACGTGTGCGGCGCCTTCCACGCGGCCAGCCGGGTCGAGCAGTTCGGGCTGGCGGCGGAGCGGAAGGAGTTCGACATCACCCCCCGTACCGCCACCACCTGGCTGTACGGCCTCGTTCCGTCCAGCCACTCGGCCATCGAGGAGCAGTTCGGGCTGGCCGGCGGCTCGGTGTCCATCGCCGCCGCGACCTTCGCCAAGGCCGTGTCACGCGGCGGCGTCAAGCCGTTCGAGCTCAAGGGGCAGCAGTCCAAGCGCCCGGCGCGAGCCGGCAAGACGCCCACCCGGACGCCCGCCCAGCGGGAACCGCTCGCCGACCGGCTGTCCGGCTTCCTGTCCAGGCCGCCCGCCCTGGACGAGCTGGACGAGGCGGAGCTGCTCGGCTGGTGCGTGGACATCGTCCGGCTGGCCCGCCGCAACGGCTATCTGGCCAGCACCGCCGACGCCATCGCCGTGTTCGAGACCTCCATCCTGCTCGCCGGCATGCGCAACAGGGCGCGTCCCACCCCGTACGACTTCCAGGACGCCGCGGTCACCTGCATCGAAAAGGACACGGTGCCGGGCCGTCGCGACGTGCGCCGCCTGTGTGAGATCCTCCTCGGCGGCGACCGGATCGGCGAGGTCGGCTATCAGGCGCTGCCGCCGCTGGCCCAGGACGTCTACGACCGGCTCGCGCCGCTCGGCTTCGACCTGAAGAAGCGCGCCGTGCACCGCGCGCTGCTCGACCTCAACGCCGATCCGGGCCTGGCGTCCTGCTCGGACCTGCTGTGGCTCCTGGTCCGGCTGCTCCCCGACGGAGCCGTACGGCCCATCATGGGCAGTCGCCGGCTGGGTGAGCGGTCGATCCAGGAGAGCTGGGACGTGGCGCTCGGCCACCACCAGCGCGCGCTCATCGAGCTCGGCTACGAGGGCGTCACCGTCGAGCAGGTGCTGGAGCAGCGGCTGCGCCGCAGCGTGTGGGAGCCGAAGGCGACCGCCGCCGTCGCGCTCGAAGCGGTCGAGGACTCCATCCTGTTCCTGGGCAGCCGCCGCTTCACCGAGGAGCTCGGCGCGCGGGCCGTGGAGCTGCTGGCCGCCGAGCGGACCGTGGACGACGCCCCCGACGTGCTGCGCAGGATCCGGAGGCTGCTGGCCCACTACCGCGCCACCGAGCCCGCCTTGCCGGCCTGGTGCGAGCGCTTCGTCACCACCGGCTACGCGCACTACTGCACCCTGCTGCCGACCGCCTTCGTGGCCGAGGACATCGGGGTGCGGCAGGTGGCCGCCATGCTGGGGTTCCTGTCGTCCATGGAGAGCCTCGCGCTGTCCCTCGGTTGCGACCGCGCCCAGCTCGAGATCGCCGTGCGGCAGTCACATCCGGAGACTCCGGGCAAGGTCGCGCTGCTGTGGGGCGCCCAGTTCCAGCTCGGCGTGCTGTCACTGGCCGAGCTGCGCGAACGCTGTGACGAGCTGCTCGCCAACCCGCTCGTGGTCCCGGCGTTCCCGCAGTACATCAGCGGGTTCGTCCAGGCGCTCGAACCCGCGCCCGCGCTCACGCCGTTCGTGGTCGAGGTCGTCTCCAACGCGTTCGCCCGGCTGCCCGACGAGGTGCTGCTGCCGTGGCTGCCGTTGCTGATCACCACCCTGCGCCAGGAGGCGCCCGAGCTGGTGCCCGTGCTCATCCGCGAGGCCGGCCGTACGTTCCCGGCCACTCTGGCGGCCGTGGACGCCTGGGTGCCGCCGTGGACGGCGGCGCGGACGGCTCAGCCCGCGCCGCGTGCCGAAGCCCGGCCCGCCGCCTCCGGTGGGCCGGTGGCCGAGCTGCTGGCCGCGCATCCGGCGGCGATCGACGCGGTGGCGGGGCTGCTCGGCTGCGACGGCGACTGGCAACCGCTCGGCCAGGCCGTCCCCGCCGCTCCGGGGGAGGCGGGCGCGCTGCTCGCACGGCATCCCGGCACCGTGGAGGCGGTCGCGGAGTTGCTGCGCGCGTAGCAGAACGGGATCCGCGAGGAGGAGGCCCCACGGTCCGTAGCGCTCAGGCGGTTTCCGCCCTGGGCCGAGGAGCCGTGGGGCCGGTGCGGAACCGCAGGATGCCCTCGATTCCTTCGAGGAACGTCTCGCAGACCGCCGCCGGGTCGGTCAGGCAGCCCGCCGCCATCGCGCCGTCGCGCAGCATGACGAAATGCCGGCCCGCGGGCTCGGGCGGTGTCTCTCCGGTTTGCGCGAGCAGGTCGGTGATGGTGCGCAGGAACCACTGCCGGTGGGCGAGGACGGCTTTGTGCACGGGATGCTCGGGGTCCGGATACTCCGCCACGGCGTTGAGGAAGGCGCATCCGCGAAACCCGGGTGACCCGATGTCCTCGGCGATCGACCTGGCGATGGCTCGCAGGATGTCGGCCGCCGGTCGGCCGCTGCGGACGGCCTCGCCGGCCCGTTCGCGGAGGGCCTGGTCGGCTGCCTGGAGATAGGCGACGACGAGCTCGTCCTTGCCGGCGAAGTGCCGGTACAACGTCGCGCGGGTCACCTTCGCCTCCGCGACGATCCGATCGATCCCCACGGAGTGGAGCCCTTCCGTGTAGAAGAGCCGGGTGGCGGTCCCGAGCAGCCGTGATCGCGCTTCGGACACCTGACCTCGAGTGTTCTGCACCATTGCCCGGATTATAGCAGATAGAACGTTCCGTCTTGCATAAGGTTGACGGTGCTTCCCTGTGGGTTCGCCGGAAAAGATGCGGTGTCAGCGGTAATCCTGGGGTTCCTCGGAGGACTACTGCTTGTGAACGATCCCGAAGAACGATTCACCGAGCTCTACGACCGGCACTATCGCGCCGTGCTCGGCTACGCGTTGCTGCGGGCCGAGAGCGTCGTGGCCGAGGACGTGTGCAGCGAGACGTTCCTGATCGCGTGGCGGCGCATCGCCGAGCTGCCCGACCCGGCGCTGCCGTGGCTGCTCGGCGTCGCCCGCAACCTGCTGGCCAAGCAGCGCGACTCGCGGTTCCGGCTGCGGGCCCTGCTCGACCGGGTCGCCGCTCTCACCACCGAGCGGGACCGGGTGAGCTGGGACGTCGCCGAACACGTCGTGGACAGGGAACTCGCGCTCGCCGTGCTGGCCGCGCTGCCCGAGCAGGACGTGGAGGCGATGGCCCTGGCCACCTGGCACGGCCTGCCGCCCGAGCAGGCCGCCGCCGTCATGGGCTGTTCCACCCGTACGTACAGCGTCCGGCTGCACCGCGCACGCAAGCGCCTGGGCAAGGCGCTGCTCGCGCAGTCGAGATCGGCCACGCCACCCCTCCGGACCGCCGCCCGGCAGCGGTTCGTCGAGGAGGCCTGATGCCGAGCGCCGGCCGATCCCCCGAGGAGGAAGACATGAACGACCGCATGTTCGCCCAGCTCAAGCCCGAAGGGCTGGACGAGCTGACCGAGGAGACGTACAGGCGCCGCCGCGCGGCCGACCTGGCCGCCACCTTCGCCACCCCGCCCGCAGCCACCCCGCCCGCCACCACCAGGCCCGCGGCCGCACGGCGCAGGCGGCCTCTGATCCTGGTGGGCGCGCTGGCCGCCGGGGTGGCCGCGGCCGTGGTCATCGTGCCGGGGCCGGGAGACTCCGGTACGCCCCCGCAGGCGATCACCTCGACCGTCTCGCCCACCGCCTCCAGCACCCGCCCGCCGGAGAGCCGCACCCTGGACGCCCACACCGTGCTGCTCGCGGCGGCCGAGAGCGCCACCCGGACCCCGGCCGGCTCCGGCCGCTACTGGTACGTACGCGATCGGACCTTCCAGCGCGTGCACAACGTCGAAAGCGAGTACCACGCGAGCGTCCAGTCCCTGGTCGACGAGCTCGAACGGCGCCGGAAGGCGCTCAAGGACAAGCCGGACGAGCTCCGGGCCGCCGAGCGGGAGTTCGAGCGGCGGTTGGTGAAGCTCAAGACCGCGACGCTCCCGTACGCCGCCTTCGTCGCGGACTCGACGGAGTCGTGGCGCCCGCGCCTGCCGGGCATGAAGAACCGCACCCAGCGAGGCCGGGACCAGGAGGTCTCCTTCGGCTCGCCCGCCGACGAGGCGAAATGGCGGCAGGCGGGCAGCCCCGACCTGCGTCCCCGTCCATCCAGCAACGAGGACGACACCGAGCGGATCCTGTCGATCGCCAACCCCTCCCTGAACATGCGCAACGTGGACGAACTGCCCACCGACAGCAAGGCGTTGGAACGCAAGCTGCGCCAGCTCTACCAGGCGCAACAGGGCGAAAAGGGAACCTTCCCCGTCTATCTGTGGCAGACGAGCGTGGACCTGCTGGGCGCGCCGATCACGCCGGGAACGCGGGAGGCGCTGTTCAGGGTGCTGGCCGGTCAGAAGGGCATCACCTCGCAGGGCGAGGTCGCCGACGCGAAGGGGCGCACCGGGGCCGCCCTGATGACGGAGGAGACCACCGCAGACGGTGAGCGGTACGAGTACCGGCTGATCATCGATCCGGACTCCGCCGGACTGCTGCAGTACGAGGTCGCGGAGGTGGGAGACCCGGCGCCGCTGCTGCGGGTGGCCCTGGAGGAGACCGCCTGGGTCGATCGGCTCGGCGAGCGCCCCTGACCTCGGCGGGTAGGGCTGCCCCTACCTGAGGACGGTAGTGAGCGGGAGAGATCCGGAGCTCTTCCGCTCGTAGCGTTGCCACCATGACGACCTTCGCGCACCGCATCGCCGCCGACTCCCGTTATCTGCTGTTGTCCTTCCCCCTGGCGATCATCTCCTTCTGCCTGATCGTGACCGGTGTCGCGGCCGGGGTGGGCAGCATGGTCACGTTCATCGGCCTGCCCATCCTGGCGGCGACCGCCCTCGTGGCCCGCAACCTCGCCGACCTCGAGCGAGCCGCGCTGCCCGGCGTGCTCGACACCCCCGTGGAGCGGCCCGACTACACCGAGGCCCCGGCGTCGGCAGGCTGGTTCCGGCGCGTGATGAACCCGCTGACCAGCGGACAGGCCGTCATGGACCTGCTGCACGCCATCATCGCCTTCCCGGTCGCGGTGGCGGGTTTCGTCGTCACCGTCACCTGGTGGGCCGGGGCCATCGCCGGGCTGGCGTCCCCGCTCTACGTGTGGTTCCTCGCCGACCATGTCACCTTCCGGGGGCTGCCCAGCCTGCTCGGCCTCGGTGACGGCCCGGTGCTGGCCGTGGTCTTCAACACCGCCGTCGGCCTGCTGTTCGCGGTGACCGCGCTGCCGGTGCTGCGCGGCGTCGCGCTGACCAAGGCCGCCGTCGCCCAGGCGCTGCTCACCCGGCCCAGCTACCCGCCGCGGCGCACGATGAGCACGTACACGCCCGCGTCCGACCTGTTCTGACCTCATATCGTGGAGGGTCCGGAACGCTCTCGAAAGGGTCGAACGTGCGCAGCTCATTCTTCGGCAACATGGACGCTCAGCAGCTCCCCGCCGGCTTCGCCCTGCAGAACGGCAAGATGCTCCGGGTGCAACTCCCCGACGAGGTGCTGGCCAAGCAGGGCTCGATGGTCGCCTTCCAAGGCCAGATGGACTTCGACTACGAAGGCTCCGGCAGCATCGGCAAGCTGTTCAAGAAGGCCATGACGGGCGAGGGCGCGTCGCTGATGCGGGTGCGCGGCCAGGGGCAGCTCTATCTCGCCGACAACGCCGACGACATCCACCTGTTCTACCTGGAGAACGAGGGCCTCACCGTCAACGGGCGCAACCTGCTGGCCTTCCAGCCGCAGCTGACCTGGGACATCCAGCGGGTGCAGGGCGCGGGGATGGCGGCGGGCGGGCTGTTCAACACCACGCTCAACGGCACCGGCTGGGTGGCCGTCACCACCCACGGCACGCCCGTGCTGCTCGACGCCGCCGCGATGCCGACCTACGCCGACGGCCAGTCGGCCGTCTGCTGGAGCACCGGCCTGCACGTCGGCGTCAACCGGACCATGAAGGCCGGCGCGCTCATCGGCCGCGGCAGCGGCGAGGCCATGCAGCTCGCGTTCAAGGGGCAGGGGTTCGTCCTGGTGCAGGCGAGCGAGGGCGTGCCGGTCGTCAAGGCTTCCTGACCGAACGCGGGCCCCGGACCCTCCGAAGTCACCTGCAAGCCAACCGCCAGGTGGCGGTCGGCATCCTTGCGTGATGAGTACGGCGAGGCCGCAGGGCGGCGCTGACCGCCGGGACCGCGATCACCACACTGGGAGCCGCCGGAGTGATCGCCGGCATGGTGGCCGCGTACTCGCCCTGAAGAACTCCGCCAGGTGGTGGGCGAGGGCGGCGGGCTCCAGGTGGGGCACGGTCCTGTGGCGGCCATCGGGCAGCAGGGCTGCCAGCTTCTCGCCGTCGGTCGAGTCGTCGGTTCCGGTGCCGGTCGGGTGTTCGTCGAGGATCAGCGTCGGTATGGAGACGCAGGACCACCGGGTGGCCGCGAAGCCCGTACAGGGGGCGCCCGAGCGGGCCGGGGTGGTCAGGTGTGTCAGGAGCCTGTCCGGGGTGTCCGGGCGCGGGCGCAGCGTCGGCCCGTGGAGCGCCAGCCTGGTGATGCCGGGTAGGAGGCGGGCCGCTTCGAGGGCCAGGACGGCGCCGGAGCCGAGCCCGGCCATGGACACCGAGCCGCCCGCCGCGTCGATGACCGCGTCCAGGTCCTCCACCTCGCGGGCCACCGCGTACGGCGCGGTGTCGCCGCTGTCACCGAACCCTCTGCGGTCGGGGCGGTAGACGGTGAAGCCGGTCGCCAGCAGCGCCGCGAGCCGCTCGGCCGCCCCGCCGACCAGCACGATCGCCGGTCCCGCGCCGTACCGGCGGAACGCGATCGCGGTCCCGTCGCACGATCTGACCATGCCCATGGCGGGCCGTCACCGGGGCGCGATGTTGTGGTTGAGCCGGAACACGTTGCCGGGATCGTACGCCTTCTTCACGGCGGTCAGCCGCGCGTGGTCGGCGGCCGTGTAGGCGGCGTGCACCCTGGTGCTGTCCAGCAGGAAGTTGAGGAACGTCCCGCCGGTGCCGTGCCGGCCGAGCGTCTCGGCCAGTTCGGGCGTGCGCTGGTCGACGATGACGGAGAAGGGGGCGTCGCGGTGCCCCACGGGGCCGGCGTCCGGACCGGGTGCGGCCATCGCACCGGACCAGTGCCGGATCTCCACGGTCGCGTGCGTGCCCGTCTCCACCAGCGTGCCGATCACCTCGTCGGGCAGCGCGTCGAAGAAGTTCAGGTAGCGGGCGGGGGTGCCGCCCATCGCCGCGTCGGCGTACCCGATCGTCCGCATCCCGTCCACCAGCGCCGGTCCGGCGGTCTCCCACAGCGGCCGCAGCGCCTGCCTGCCGAGTTCCGCCGGCCCCGCGTACATCGCCTTGATGCCGAGCACCCGACGGCCGTCGGGCATGGCGGTCAGCATCACGGCGGTGCTCACCTCGTCGGGCGCGGTCGCGGCCCAGTCCCGGTAGCGGGTCAGCGTCTCGCCCGCCACCTCGTACGGGAAGTAGGCGATACCGGCGTAGACCTGTGCCACCGGGTACAGCTTGAACTCCAGGGACGTGACGACGCCGAAGTTCCCGCCGCCGCCCCGCAGCGCCCAGAACAGGTCGCCGTGGCCGTCCGCGTCGGCCGTCACGACCTGGCCGCCGGCGGTGACCACCTCGGCGCCCAGCACACTGTCGGCGGCGAACCCGTACCGGCGCGACAGCCACCCCACCCCGCCGCCCAGCGTGTAGCCGGTGACGCCGACCTGAGGCGACGAGCCCGACAGCGGCGCCAGGCCGTAGGGCGCGGCGGCGGCCAGCACCTGCCCCCACCGGGCGCCCGGCCCCACCCGGGCGGTTCGCCTGACCGGGTCGATCTCGACCCGGTCCATCAGCGACGTCCTGAGCAGGATGCCGCCGTCGGACGGCACGTGCGTGCCGTGGCCGGTCGCCTGCACGGCGAGAGGCAGGTCGTGCTCGGCGGCGGCGACCACGGCGGCCCGCACGTCGTCGCGGCCGGCCGCCTCGGCCACCATGACGGGCCGCGCGTCGACCGCCGGGTTGAGCGACTTACGCCCCTCTTCGTACCCTTCGTCACCCGGCACGTGCACGGCTCCACGGAACCCGTCGATCCTGCGCGCCCGGTCCACCAGCTGCTGGCTCATCGTCTTGACCCCTTCGTTTCGGCTGAGATCAGGCTCCTTCGGGAGGGGTGTCGCGGACATCCGTGTTCACCACGGATCCACCACGGAAAAACACGTACGTCCATGGGTGGGCGATGATGTGGCATGTGACGGTGTCAGGTGCGGGTGGGGTGTCGCGGCGCGAGGCGGAGGTGCTCGCAGCACTCGGCGCGCGGCTGACGAACGCGCAGATCGCGAGCAGGCTGCACATCTCGATCCGCACGGTCGAGAGCCACGTCTCCTCGCTGCTGCGCAAGTACGGCGTCGCCGACCGGCGCGAGCTGGCGGCCCTCGCCGAGGAGGTCGCCGCGTCGTCCGGGGAGGTGGCGGGCCTGCCCACGGCGCGCACTACGTTCGTGGGCCGGGACGCGGAGCTCGCGGCGGTCATGGCCGCGTTCGAGTCCGCCCGCCTGGTGACGTTGGTGGGGCCGGGCGGCGTGGGGAAAACCCGCCTGGCGGTGGCGGCGGCGGGCTCCTTCCCGTACGGCGGGGCGTTCGTGGACCTGGTGCCGGTGCGTGACCCGTTCGTCGCGGAGGCGGTGGCGGCGGCGCTCGGGGTGTCCGAACGGCCGCAGCAGCCGCTGGAGGACGCCATCGCCGACCGGCTCGGCCGGGACCGGGCGCTGCTGGTCCTGGACAACTGCGAGCACCTGCTCGACGCGGTGGCCGCCTTCGTGGACCGCCTGCTGTCGCGCTGCCCCGGCACCCGCGCCCTGGTGACCAGCCGGGAGCGGCTGGGCGTGCCGGGCGAGCGGTTGGTGCCCGTGGAGCCGCTGCCGCTGTCCTCCGACGCGGTGCGGCTCTTCCTGGACCGCGCGACCGCCGCCGACCCCGGCTTCGCCGTCGACGCGGGGGAGGCGGTGGAGATCTGCGCCCGGCTCGACGGGCTTCCCCTGGCGATCGAGCTCGCCGCCGCCCGCAGCGCCGCGCTCGGGCCCGGCGGCCTCCTGGCGGCGCTCGACGACAACCTGCGGTTGCTGGCCGGCGGGCGGGGAGTCGACCAGCGGCACCGCTCGCTGCGTGCCGTGCTCGGCTGGAGCCACGACCTGCTGGAAGACGACGAGCGTACGCTGTTCCGCCGCCTGGCGGTCTTCACCGGCGGCTTCGACCTGGACGCGGTCACCGCCGTGGTGTCCGGCGGTCGTGCCGAGGTCGCCGACGTCCTGGGCCGGCTGGCGGGCAAGAGCCTGGTCGCGCGTGACGCCGGCCGGTGGCGGCTGCTGGAGACGGTCCGCGCGTTCGCCGCCGAACGGCTCGACGACAGCGGCGAACGCCCCGCCCTCCAGGATCGTCACCTGCGTTGGGCCGCCACGACGGCCGAAGCCCTGGTCCGCCTCGCGTCCTCGAAGAGCCCGGACGGTGGCCGGCATGACGCCTTCGACACCGTGGCCGACGACCTGCGCGCGGCGCTGGTGGCTGCACAGGCGTCCGTGAGCGCGGACGTACCCCCGAATCTGACGGACGGCCCGCAGACGCCCCCACCGGACGGCCGGCAGACGCGGCCGGCGCCCGACGGCCCGCAGACGTTGGCGCATCGGCTGGCTCGGGCGTTGGCCCGGCTCACCTATGGGCGGAGGTTCCTGAGCGAGGCGCTGGCGCACTATCGGCAGGCCGCCAGGCTGGCGACGGGAGCGGCGGAGGCGGCTCAGGACCTGGCAGACGCCGCCGAGTGCGCGCTCGCGTTCGCCGATGCCGGGCAGGCGGTCGAGCTGCAGCTGGCCGCCGCCGAGCGGGCGGCGGCGGCCGGTGACGGGAACGCGCGGGCGGTCGCGCTCGCCCGCGCCGCCGTGATCGCCAGGCGGCACCCGGGCTTCGGCGCCGGCATCGGGGTGCCGCAGGAGCGCCTGGACACGCTGGCCGAGGAGGCGGCAGCCGCCGGCGACCCGGACGACCCGTTCGTGGCCGCTCATGTGGCGGCGGCCGTCGCCTGGAGCGGTACGGACGCCGCCACCAGCGAGCAGGCCCTGGCGGCGGCCCGTGAGACCGGCGACCCCGTGCTGGTCAGCTCCGCCCTGGACGCGGTGGTCTCGGCGGCGGCCCGCCGTGGGCACCCCCGGGAGGCGTTCCGGCTGGCCAGGGAGCGCCTAGCCCTGCTGGACGCGATGGATCGCGACGACCCGCGCTCGGGCATCGAGATCGTCGACTCCCTGCACGTCGCCACGGTGTACGCCATCGCCGCCGGCGACCTGCGGCAGGCCCTGGACCTCGCGGGCATGGCGATGCGCGACGACGTCACCGGCAGCCACCCGGCGCTCGCCAGGAGCAGGCTCGTCACGCCATTGGTGCTCGCCGGCGACTTCGAGGAGGCGCTGGCCAGGGCGGCCGAGATGTGGGACGGCCAGGCGCGCATGGACGGCCCGCCGGGCAGGTGGATGACGCACGCGCTGTGCTCGGTGGCGCTCGCGCACGGTCTGCTCGGCGAGGAGGAGGCGTACAGGTCCTGGCGTGCGCGGGCGCTGACGGTCGGGCAGGTCACCGCGTCGTCGGGCCACGCGGCGCTGGTCGCGTTCGTGGACGCCCGCGTCGCCGTGCACACCGGCCGGTCCGCCGGTGACGTGGCCGGGCTGGTGGAGCGGGCCGCGGCCGGGTTCGTGCCCGGTTTGTTCGACAGGTACGCCACCGCCGCCTGCGCCGAGCTGGCCGTCGTCGCCGAGCTCCCCGACGCCGGTCAGCGGCTGGCCGCGGCGGCCGAAGCCGGCCGGGAGAACGACTGGGCCGCCGCCTGCCTGTCCCGAGCCACGGGCAGGCTGTACGGCGACGCCGCCGCCCTGGAGGCCGCCGTCGACGGCTGGGAACGCATCGGCGCCCGGTTCGAGCGCGCCTGCACCCTGCTCCTGCTGCCCGCCCGCGCCGACGAGGGCCGGGCCGAGCTCGGCGCATATTTGACCGAACGGTCTCAATAGCTCTAGCGTTCTGGCATGGCGAGAACCAAGGAGTTCGATCCTGAGGTCGCGCTCCAGCGGGCTCTGGAGCTGTTCTGGGAGCGCGGTTACGAGGCGACCTCGATGGCGGACCTGGTGGCGCGGCTGGGCGTCGCCAGGGCCAGCATCTACGCCACGTTCGGCGGCAAGCACGAGCTCTACCTGAAGGCGCTGGAGCGCTATCTGGAGACGACGGACCCCGGCGTCGTGGCCACCCTGGCCCAGCCGGGCCCGGTGCTGCCGGCACTGCGCGCGCTGGTGCGGTCCTACGCCGAGCAGTCCGCCGGCGACGACAGGCGTGGCTGCATGGTGGTCAACACCGCGGTGGAGCTGGCGCCGCACGACCCGGCGGCGGCCCGGTTCGTCGAGTCGAGCTGGAGCCATCTGGAGACGGCGTTCACCTCCGCCCTGGTGCGCGCCCGCGCGCAGGGTGAGCTGGCCGACTCCAAGGATCCGCGGGCGATCGCCCGGCTGCTGCTGGTGCTGCTGCAGGGCATGCGCGTGCTCGGCCGGACCGCGGGCGGCGGCCCCCGCCTGCGCGACGCCGCCGCGCAGGCGCTCACCCTGCTCGACTGACCCCGCCCGTAAGGCGGGGGTTCTCTCATGCCTTTATTCAAGACCGATCGTTCTCGATATGCAAAGGATGCTCACCCATGCGATTCGCCGACAAGGTCGTCCTCATCACCGGCGGCGCCGGAGCCATCGCCCGGACCACGGCGCAGGCGTTCGCGGCCGAGGGCGCCACCGTCGTCCTCGCCGGCCGTGACCCGGCGAGGCTCGCCGACGCCGTCAAGCACATCCAGGCCGAGGGAGGCCGTGCCGACTGGGTCACCGCCGACGTGACCAGCCCCGAGGACAGCGCCCGCATGGTCGACACCACCGTCCAGCGGCACGGCGGCCTGCACGCGGCCTTCAACAACGCCGGCATCATCGGTGACTTCGCCCCGGTGGCCGACCTCGACCCCGCCTCTTGGTCGGCCGTGCTGGAGGTCAACCTCACGGGGGTGTTCCTGTCGATGAAGTACGAGATCGCGTACATGAAGGAGCACGGTGGCGGCGCGATCGTCAACATGGCGTCCAACATCGGCGCGCACCGCCGCCTGGACGGCCTGGCCGCCTACGCCACCTCCAAGGCCGGGGTCAGCGTCCTCAGCCGCGCCGCCGCCCGCGAGTACGCCGGCGACGGCATCCGCGTCAACGCCGTCAGCCCCGGCGCCAGTGACACCGCCATGTCCTACCGGCCCGGCGAGACCAGGGCCGACCGTGACGCCCGGATCGTGCCGCAGATCCCGCTCGGCCGCGTCGGCGACCCGGGGGAGATCGCCGCGGCGGTGCTCTGGCTCGCCTGCGCCGAGGCGTCCTTCGTCGCCGGCCACGACCTGGTCATCGACGGCGGAGCCACCGCCTGACCGACGCCGTCAGCGGGAGAACAGGTGTGAGGCCGCGTCCAGAGCCAGCCAAATCCCGACGATGGCCAGCGTCCAGCTGACCATCGACGCCGAGTTCTTGACCATCCAGGCCCGCAACCGCTCCAGCCTCGGCTCCAGCCACCCACGGGCCACGCCGCGCAGAGCGAGCAGCACCAGCGGAGGCAGCACCATCACCAGCACGTACGCCCCCAGCAGCGGCACCCACTGACCGGGCGCCAGGTCCGAGCTCGTCATCATGCCGATCGCCGCCAGGTACGGCACCATGGTGGCAACCTCCAGCAGCCCGGCGGTCAGCCCCAGCAGCATCATCACCCCGGGCCCGCCCACCCGGGGCTCGAAGCGCCGCTCGGGCTTGCCGAGCTTCTCGCGCCGCTTCGGGTCGAACCGGTAACTCAACGCGAACAGCCCGACCCCTAACCCGAGCTGCACCCAGTACGCCGCCTGGCTGTAGAGGACATCCCCGAAGTTATCCACAAGTGTGGACAAACCCAGCATGAGCCCGACGCCCACGAGAAAGTAGAACCCTGCCACGGTCGCCAGATAGATCAGCAGCCGCGACGTCTGCCCCCGTCCAGCGGCCAGCAGGAGGAAGACGGGAATGCCCAGGGTCCCGAAGCTCGTGCTGTCGACGAGGGCCAGAGCGGCGAGCGCGATCAGGAGGCCGGCGGTCATGAGCCGATCCTCCAGGCCCGGGGCGTTCCGCACATCCTGCCGAGGGCCGAAGCCGCGTACATCCTTGTGCTGATATCCCCATGAAAGAGCTAGCTGAGGCGTCGTCAGGAGGAGGCTTTCGCGGCCGCCTTGATGATGGCCGCGACGTACTTCCTGCGGTCCTCGCCCGGGCTGATCTGGTTGTGCACGATGAGGGCGGCCAGGCCGTGAGCGAAGGCCCATGCCGCGATGAGGGCTTCCTCCGAGAAGTCGGGCAGCTGGCGTACGACGGCTTCGAGCGCCGCGCGGCCGGCGCGTGCGGGTTCCGCGTCCTCGCGCGTGCTGGGGTGGCTGAACATCAGGCGGAACAGGTGGGGCTCTGACTCGGCGAAGGTCAGGAAGCTCTCGATCAGCTCGGTGAGAGCGCCGTCCGTGGCCGGTATCGATGCGAAGCGATCGGTGAGTTCGCGATATCCCAGGGCGGCCAGTGCGGCCAGCAGTTCGTCCTTGTCGGCGAAGTGGCGGTACGGAGCTGCCGACGACACGCCGGCGTCACGGGCGACGGAGCGCAGCGAGAGGTTGGCCTCGCCCGAACGCTTCAGAAGGTCGCGGGCGCTGCGCAGCAAGGCGTTCCGAAGATCTCCGTGATGATACGGCGATGTGTGCACTGATAACATCCCGATGGCTCGGCAATGTAAGCATTGTCCACATTCTAGGGGGCCTGTATGCGGGCGTACGAGGTGGCACGATTCGGTGGCCCAGAGGTGCTCTCACTGGCTGAGAGGGCCGAACCGCTCGCCGAGGCCGGCGACGTGATCGTGGATGTTCGTGCGGCAGGGCTGAACCCGATCGACATCCTGCAGCGGTCGGGCACCTTCCGGCTCGCCAATCCTCCGCGCTTTCCCTTCGTACCGGGAAATGAGTTCGCCGGGGTCGTCACCGCAGTGGGATCGAAGGTGGAGTCTGTCGCCATCGGCGACGCCGTCATCGGGCGCACCGACAAGGCCCGCCTGGGCGCACTCGCGGAGCGGGTCGCCATCGACGCGAGTCTCGTGGCACCCATGCCTCGCTCGGTCGACTTCACCTCGGCGGCGGCCATTCCGCTGGCCGGCACGACCGCTCTTCAGGGAGTTCGGGACGCCTTGTCGGTGCGGCCCGGTGACCGCCTGCTCATCACAGGGGGATCCGGCGTCGTGGGCATGTTCGCCATTCAGCTGGCCGCACGCGTGGGTGCGCGCATCGTCACCACCGCATCCGCCGCCAGCGAATCGCTGCTGCGCCGTCTGGGCGCCGACGAGGTGGTCGACTACAGATCGCGTCCGGTGGACGAGAGCCTGGGCCGGTTCGACAAGGTGTTCGATCTTGTCGGCGGCGCGCAAACCGACGCTCTCATGACGTTGGTGTCTGCCGGCGGGCGTCTGGTCTCGGTGGCCTCGACGCCGACTCCTGGCTCGATCCGACACGACTATGTGATGAGTCCCCTGCGCGCCGCAACCCTCGAAACAGCTCTGTGGGTCGCCACGTTCGGGAAACGACGCCGTGCACGGAAAGGAGGATTCACCTATCGCTTCCTTTCGATGCGGCCCAGCAGTGAGGATCTGAAAGAGCTCAGTGCTCTCATCGACTCCGGTGACATGGAGATCATGCTCGACAGCACCTATGACTTCGAGCACGCGGCAGATGCGTTCGCCCGAGTCGAAACCCGCCGCGCGAAAGGCAAAGTCGTCGTCGCAGTGGGCGGCACGGCCTGACGCCGCCGGCCTCGTACGTCTGTGTGTTGACACCCACCGCAACCCGGGCTGTACGGGCGCATGGCACGAATGGGACACAAGGCGGACGACAGGCCGCCGACCTCGAACCTAACGTCGGGCAGGACCCCGACACGCGAAGGACCCCGTCCCATGAGATCCAAAGCCCTCGGCCTGTCGCCGATCGCCATCCTGGGCCTTGCCGCACTCGGCGTCCCCAGAGTGATCGCGCACGATCTGAGACTGGTCGGCCCAGCGGTCAACGCCCTGCTGGTCTTCCTGCCGATCGCCGTCTGGCTGGCGGTCGTGCTGCGGAAACGCGTCCCGAACCCGTTCCTGACCCTGCTGGCCATCGGCACCGCCTACGGCGTCCTGCTCGGCCTCACCCACCAGGTGCTGTGGTCGGCGTCCTTCGGCGACAACCAGCCCAGCCTCGGTGGCAACCTGGCCGGCGCCCTCTCACCGGCGACGGAGGCCGTACTCCTGCGCACCTTCGCCTTCGGCAGCAGCCTGCTGACCGGCGTCGGGGTCGGCGCGGCGACGGGAGCGGTCGGCTGGCTCCTGTCCCGCCTGATCCCCGCCGCACGACGCTGAGACTGGGTTATCCAGCTGGAGAGGTCACGTTCTCCGACGGCTCCTTCGACTCGTCCGCCCACACGTCCCGGCCACTGCTCCACAGCTCGGCGGCGTGGTAGGCGAACCGGTCGAACAGGCCATCAGCCTGGTGCCGGCGTAGGTGGAGCATCGGTGAGTCATGTCCGACGAGCTTGGCCAGGTGCGGGGTCACCAGCATCTCCGAGTCGAACCGGAAGACGCTCATGGCGATGTGCTCGTCGCCGTACCGTGCCTCCACTCCCGGGACGTCGCGTAGGTGCTCGATCTCCGACAGGGTGATCCTGATGCGCGTGGAAACCGTCAAGGGGACGTTCTCCACGGTCTCGCGACGGCGGGTGACGTCACTGTCCGGGTCGCCCAGGAGGAACCGGATCTTGCAACCCTGCTGGGCCTTCCGCTTGAGGACCTTGGCCAGGTTGGGGTGCTCCAGCCACAGGAAGTAATTCGTGTAACCGGCGAATACGATCTCGCCGCCCGCCGCGCTGATGAGATTACGCCAAACGGATTTAGGGCAAGCGGAACGATACGGATAAACGGTCAAAACTTCTCGATCTGGGCCTGTTTTCACCGTATTGCGAATAGCGTCTGGCCATAACACGGCTGTCTCAACTCCTAGTGCCTCTGCGGCGGACCACCGATGCCGCAGGTGCGGAACTCGAGCCTCATCCTGCAGCCAGCGTTCTACCGTCTTGATGTCCACTCCACACCGATCCGCCAGGTCTCGGCTGGTGACGTGCGCGTCAAGCATGGCGCGGCGTAGAGCGACGTTGGTCACGGTACACCTCGGCGGCTGAGGACGTGAGGGACGTTTCGCAGCGTAACGCTGTAACGTCCTGGACGTCTCGATAACGCGGTGGGGTTGTCACGTGAAAGTAAGCACGCTGATCACATGTCAACACCGGCGATTCTCGAAGACCTCCAAGCGGCCTTTCCTGGGTGGTCCATCTGGCGTAGCTCAGCGGGGCGTATGTGGGCGACCAGGAATGGGCGGCGCCTCACCTCGCTGGAGATATATCACGGCCTCTGTCAAACACTCGACGCCGACGACGTCGCGCAACTCGCGCAGCAGTTGAAGGACCAGGAAGAGGCGGAGAAGGCGCTATGAGCACCTCGCAGGCCGGGCCGGACGAGGACGCCAGTGGTTATCGGCTGGGGTTGTCCAGCTTGGAACGCGAGGCGGTGCAGCATGCTGTGGCTGCAGACGGGGGGATCAGCCTGTGCGGGGAGCGGGTGTCCCCGCTGCCGACCCTCGGCTGGTCCCTGCCGTTCGTGCCGACGGCCATGCGAGCCTGCCGGGCCTGTGTCCGCTTGGCGAATGAGCCGTACGGAGCCGTACGGCAGGAGCAGCCGTGAGCGCGACTGCCGGGTGCAGCCGCGCTCGAAAGGGTCAGCGGGTGGTCGCGGCGCGTCCCCTGGTGAGGAGGATGCCCAGATGCCGGCGACCCCGAACAGCAGGTGCACGATGTTGTGCAGGATCGAGACCTGGAAGACGCCGAGCAGAAGCGCGTCCGAGTGGTGACCGGCGACCCGCAGGTCGTCGACGTTCGTGGTGGCACCGGGGACGAAGCCCAGGATGCCGACCAGGAGGAACACCCCTCCGTGGCCCTGGCGTCAGTCGTGCTTGCCCATCGCTTTACGGATCACGTCGCGGGCCCGGTCCATCATCGCCATCGGCGTGCCCACGAGCAGGTTCTTGGTCGCCGACGTGGTGCCCGGGTGCGGGTGGGTGGGGGCCATGGCCTCGGCGGCCTTGACCCCGGCGGCCAGGGCCCGGCGCTCGGCGTCGCTGGTGTGGGCGCGGAGCTGGGCGAACTCGTAGCGCTCCTCGGCGCGGGCGTGCGCCTCGACGGCGCCGCGGAGCACGAGCAGGTTCTGCATGAAGTCCGGGGCGTCCGGGCCGGCCTCGTCCATCCGCTGCAGGAGCCGCTTGGCCTGGTCCTCCTCGGTGAGGCGGTCGTTGACGATCCCTTCGCCGCCGTCGAGCTTGGCGCGGGCGTACGGGTGGACGATCTCCTCCTCCGCGGTCTCGTGCACGGCCAGCAGCCGCACCAGGCGGGTGAACGCCTCGCCGCGCCGGTTCGCGGGCGCCTGCTCGACCTCGTCGAACAGGTCCCTGATCATCCCGTGCTGCGCCTGGAGCAGCTCGATGACGTCGGTCTCTGCCAGAACCGTCTTCTGGTCGGTCATGTCGATCCCCTCTCGAATACGGCCGGTGTCTACCCCTGGGGCAGCAGGTCACGCACGGCCTTACCAAGTTCGGGAGGTCCGGCGGCGAGGCGCGGAGATTGTCCCCCATGTCCTCGGGTAGGCCCGCTTGCGGACGTCGCCGCCGAGGTCGTCCGTTGCTCCGGAGGGGGTGCTGCGGGCGGGAGAAGGGCGGCTGAGCCCCAGTCGAGCAGCTCAAGGAGAGCATGGACATGACCTTCAATCCACTGCAGGAGCGGGGCATCCCGCTGGACAAGCAGCTACGCAACTGGCACGAGCTGAACGTCATGCCGATCGATCCGGACCACGCCGACCCGTACACCCGCTGCCGCGTCATCACGATGAACGGCATCGAGGTCGAGGCCGTCATGTTCAGCCACCACATGGCGCGGCACTGCCCCGACATGGAGGTCAAGCAGCAGCTGGCCCAGGTCCGCTACATCGAGGCGCAGCAGCAGAAGGCGGTCAACTGGCTGCTGCCGGGCGTCGCCTCGGTGCTGGAGACGACCATCGCCTACGAGCAGGTCGCGGTGGACCTGACGGCGTGGGTCGCCCGGATGGAGCCCGACCCGTATCTCATGCAGGCCTACCAGTTCGGTGTGCTGGAGGACTTCGACCACCTTTACAGGTACGCCAACCTGTACGAGATGATCGAGCACCGCAAGGCGGAGAAGATCGTCGACAACCTGACCGAGATCATGCCCGGCCGTCCGACCTATCTGCACCACCGCAATCCGGTCGACAACGTACGCGAGCCGTACGACAAGAGCGCCGCGGCGCCGATCTCCAAGCTGCACGCGCTGACCATCATGTCGGCCGAGCAGCAGACCATGAACTTCTACATGAACGTCGGCCCGACCTACATGGAGCCGATCGCCCGCCAGCTCTACCAGGAGATCGGGCTGATCGAGGAGGAGCACGTCACCCACTACGAGTCGCTCGTCGACCCGGGCGAGAGCTGGTGGGAGATGCTGCTCAACCACGAGTACAACGAGTGCTACCTCTACCACTCGTTCATGGAGACCGAGTCCGACCCCAAGGTGAAGGCCATCTGGGAGCTGCACCTCAACATGGAGCTGGAGCACCTGCGGCTGGCGGCGGAGCTGTTCAAGAAGCACGACGGCCGCGACCCGCAGCAGGTGGTGGCGCCCGAGCTGCCCGCGCCGGTCACGTTCGAGCCGAACAAGGGCTACATCCGCGAGCTGCTCAGCACCCAGATCGACGTCACCACGCTGGGCACCGGCTACGTGCAGGACGCCCACGAGCGCTTCGAGAAGTTGCAGAACGACATCATGGGCGGCGAGAAGCCCCCGTCGGAGCGGGTCATGCAGGAGAACCGCGACAAGTCCGGCGAGGAGTACCGCCTGGAGACAGAGGGCCCGCACCCCGTCGGCAGCCTGCGACTTGACCGCCACTGACCGCGTGACGGCGCGGCCGCGACCCGGCCACGCCGTTCCCGCCCGGGCGGAGCGCGCCGCCGAAGGGCCGGCCCGGCTCGTGGCGCGCCTGCGGCACGGCCGCGCGCTGCATCCTCGCGGCCTGATGGTGGCGGCCACGCTCCGGGTCACGGGAGGCGCGGCGCTCGGCGTGCTGGTGCTGGACACGCCGGGCGAGCACGAGGTGCTCGCCCGGCTGTCCAAGGGCGGCTCGCTGCCGGGCAGCCTGCCGGACGTGCTCGGGCTGGCCGTCCGCCTGCCGGGCCCGCTCGACCTGCTGCTGTCCACCTGCGGCCGGGTGCCGTGGCTGCTCCGGCCCAGGACCGGCTTCACCGCCGGGCCGTACTCCACGCTCGTTCCCTATGACAGCGGTACGGGCCCCGTCTGGTTCATGGCCTGGCCCGAGGGCATGTCGGTGCCCGCGAACCCTCGGCTGCTGGCGGTCGCGCTCGACCGGGGGCCGCTGCAGTTCCACCTGCACGCCGTACAGAAGGACAGGCGTGCGGTGCGGGTGGCGACGCTGCGGGTCCGCGCGCCGCTGCCGGAGACGGACGTGGCCTTCGATCCGGTGCTGAACGACCACCCGTCGCTGCGTCAGCCCGAGTGGCTGCGGCGGCTGCGGCGTGGCGCGTACCTGGGCTCGCGCCAGGCCAGAGCCGCCGAGGTGGACACCGGGGCAGGTCAGTAACCCCGGTTCAGCTTCACGCCCCGGCCGGTCTTGCGCCGGTCGCCGACCTGGTCGACCAGGTTGCCGCTGGAGGCGACGGACATCGACTCGCCTTCGCTGTCGGCGCCCTTGTCGAACAGCATGCCGATCTCGCGCTTGGTGCCGTGGCCCAGGATGGTGTTGCCGGACACCGCCGCGTGCCCGATCCCGTAGTTGACGGCGTCCAGGGCCAGGTAGACGAAGTCGACGTCGGCGGGCAGCGGCCCGTCGTCGCCGCCGAGGCGGGGCTTGCGCTCGGGCGGTGCCGCTCCCTGCTTACGCGCCTTGGTGATCGCGGCGAGCTGGTTCGGCGGCGGCAGGAACTTGTGGATCCGGTTGGCCGTGATCGTGGTGGCCGCCTCGCCCTGCAGGTCGCAGCGGATGCCGTAGTACGTCTGCCCCGCCGTGCCCTCGGCGCCGAAGTCCTCGATGTAGTTGTTGTGGATGGAGGTGCCGAAGCAGCGGTGGGCGTCGATGGCGTGCTTCGGCGTCGCGTACAGGTGCAGGTCGCTCATCGTCCAGCCGGCCGCGTTGTCCGTCTGGATGGCGTGGGTGCCGCTGAAGCCGATCCACGAGCGCTGCAGGGTCCAGTCGGTGACGGAGTTGCCCGGGTCGATCACCCGGATCCCGGCTTCGACGGCGCCGGCGATGTAGACGTCGCTGATGATGCTGTTGACCATCGTGTTCCGCAGCGGGGTGCCGTTCTGGGACGGGTTGCTGATGCGGATGCCGTCGCCCGGAGCGCCGTAGACGTCGATGTCGTGGACCCTGGTGTTCCAGGACCGCAGCAGCAGGCCGGCGGTGCCGGTGTTGTGGTCGCGGTTGCCGTCGATGGTCAGCCGCTCGATGCGTACGGTGTCGCCGCTGAACTCGGTGTTCTCCAGCCATCCCGCCGAGGCGAGCACGGCGGGCAGGTTGGTGCCGTCGGCCTGCTTGAGCACGGTGCCGGCCTTGGCGTCGCCCCGGTAGGTACGGCGGTCGAGCAGGCTGATCGTCTGGTTGATGAGGCAGGTCCCCTTGATGACGATCTCGTCCCCCTCCTGGGAGGAGTCGATCGCGGTCTGCAGGGTCTTGGCGTCATCGAGGGTGTTGGCGCAGGTGGCGTCCACCCGGGTGGCCGAGGCCGGTGCCATGGGCAGGAGAATCCCCACCCCTGTGGCCGCCACCGCCAGGGTGGCGGCGCCCGCGATGAGTCGTAACTTCGTCGGCATGGTTGTCCCCTTCGCGAAGTGGAGGGGCGATTCCCCCGTCCCTCCCGTGGAGGATCATCCTTACCAGAAATGGTCAAATTTGCTGGTTAATCGGGTTAATCGGCCTGGCGGAGGATGATCGCGACGCCGAGGGCCTCGGCCGAGGGCACGAAGGGGTCGCCGGAGGCGCTCCGGCCGAGCGGGACGCCGTTGCCGCGGAGCATCCGCTCGGCGGCGGGCAGGTCGCGGACGGTCACCGTGTAGGCGGCGAATCCGGGGATGCCCGGGGGACGCTCGCCCGGCAGGAGGCCGGCGAGCGCCGAGGCGGGCGCCAACGTGATCCCGGCCCCGTCGAACGTGCGGGCGGGACCGTCCTGCCGCGCGGACCGCCCGAGATAGGCGGCGTAGCGTTTCTCGGTCTCGGCCAGGTCCGCGTCGGCCACGCACAGCAGGCACCCGGCCAGCCCGACCGCGCCGTTGGGGTGATCGGCGTGCCGCGGCCCGTCCAGCGCCTCGGGCTGCGGGTTCTCGGCGAGGCCGGCCCTGTCTTCGGGCTGCGGGTTCTCGGCGAGGCCGACCCTGCCCTCGGGCTGCGGGTTCTCGGCGAGGCCGACCCTGCCCTCGGGCTGCGGGTTCTCCGCGAGGCCGACCCTGCCCTCGGGTACGCGGCCCTCGGTGCCGAACTCCAGGTAGCGGACGGGCTCCATGCGGGTCCCGTCGGCCGTCTCGATGGGGCGCCGCACCGCGTGGACCCCGCCATGGCGCACCCCGCCGGCGTCGATGCGCACGACGGCGGCGTCGAGGTCGGGTGCGTCGAACATGAGAATGTGCACGCCCTGGAAGCGCCGGAGGCTCGCGGTGAGCGTGGCGGCGGTGGCGCGGACGGCCTCGACGATCGCGGGCAGCCTGTCATCGGGCACGTTCAGCGGGATCGGCCGGGCGTCGTCGGGCATCCGGCTCCCGCCCGCGACGGTGACCAGCTCGATGAAGTCGCGCGGGAAGTACGCGTGCGTGTTGGCCAGCCCGAACGGCTCCGGCGCGGCCCCGGGGGAGGGCGGCATGACGGGATAGGCGGGAGCCGGGAGCAGGAAGCCGAGGCGGCGGTAGCGCTCGATCGCCTCGCTCATGTCGTGCACGAGATGGCCGATGTGATGCAGCATGATCACCTTTCGGGTGCGGCGTAGGCGGCGTCCCGGAAGTCGCGGCCGAGCTGGTCGAAGACGCTGATGGCCCGGCTCGCGGCAGCGGTGTACGCGGTCGCGGACGGCGTGGCGGCGGGGCCGAAGACCCGCCGCAGGGTGTCGGCCAGATGGTCGGCCTTGGCCTCCAGGTCAAGGTCAAGGTGCGGGGGCAGGAGAGGCTCGATGCCGAAGAAGCCGAAGACGATCGTCGGCAGCGGATAGTCGAGGTCCTCGGGGCGCAGATCCTCCCGGAGCAGGCCGTACTCCGCGAGCACGGCGAGGTAGTCGCGCGAGGCCATCAGCTTGGCGCCCTCCAGAGGCCCGCGGGCGGGGCTGGACAGGAAGGCGCCGAGCGTCTCCGCGTCCCGGGTGAAGATGGCGCGCAGCACCGGCCGCCGCATCGCCTCGACGAAGAAGCGGCGCATGTAGCGGTGCAGGGCGACCTCGGCGGGATCGTCGCGCATCGCCATGGTGACCGCCTCGATCATCTCGACGGCCTCTCGCGCGCCGACGGCGAAGAAGAGCTGCTCGCGGGAGCGCCAGTGCAGGTAGACGGTGCCCTTGCCGACCCCGGCCCGCTTGGCGATCTCGTCGATGGACACCCGCCGATAGCCCCAGCGCAGCAGCAGGTCCTTGGCGGTGTCGAGAATCCGGTCGGCGCGGGCGACCCGGTCGGCATCGAGCATGGAGCCTCCAGTGACTGATGACCAAATTAGCACATTGGTCATCAAGTGCCCAAAGGTCAGCCCGTTACAGCAGGAAGGCGGATCTATGCCTCGGGCTTGCGGGCGACGCCGGCCATGACCCAGGCGCGCTGGGCCTCGGCGTCGGAGACGTGCTCGTCGTTGCGCCACTGACGGACGTAGACGAAGCCCGGCTCCACCAGCTCCAGGTCGTTGAAGAAGCGCAGCGCCTGGTCGCGGGTGCGCGGGCCGCCCGAGGGGCGGCCGAGCGCCTTGCGGAAGATGTCGGTGATCGCGTCGCGGATGTCCGGCCGGGAGTCGAAGACGGCGTGGGTGAGGCCGAGATAGCTGCCCGGTGCGAGCAGCTCGCGCAGCCGCGCCACCTTCTCCTGCGGCCCGTTGTCGTCGGGGATGTACTGCAGGGTGCCGCCGAAGACCAGCACGGCCACGGGCCGCTCGAAGTCGATCAGCCGCCGCTTCACCAGGTCGGCGACCAGCTCGTCCGGGTGGAGGATGTCACCCTCGACCACCCCGGTCCGCTCGTCGGTGGCCAGCAGGGCGCGGGAGTGGTTGAGCGCCACCGGGTCGTCGGCGACGTAGACCACCTGCGACTTCGGCCCGACCGCCTGCGCGATCTCGTGCACGTTGCGCTCGGTCGGCAGCCCTACGCCGATGTTCACGAACTGCCTGATGCCCTGCTCGGCGAGGTGCCGCACGGCCCGCTCGCGGAAGGCCTGGACGTATTCGCCCATGGCCTTGGCCTCGGGCGCGAGGGCGAGGACCTGCTCCGCCACCTCCCGGTCGGCGGCGAAGTTGTCCTTGCCGCCCAGGAAGTAGTCGTTCATGCGGGCGACACTCGGAGTGTTGGCCGACACGCGCGCGGGCGGTCGCTGAGACGCCTCACTCATCCGTCACCTCCTGATAGCAGCACGTGAAACGTTAGCAACTACGGCAGCCGACACGGGTGCTTACCATCCGATAAATCCAGCCAATTCGGATAACTGATCTCCGCAGGTCACCGTCGGATGATGACGCCGTCCGCGATGAGCCGGTCCACGGCCTCGGCGATGGCCTCCAGCGAGGTGTGGCGCGGCCGGTGGCCCAGCAGCCGCTCGGCCTTGGCCATGCCGCAGTGCGGGCTGTGCGCGATGTGGTCGTAGGTGACCTCGGCCTCGTCCGCCGGCACGGTGGTCCGCCACTGCTCCCACGGCAGGAACGCCAGCCGCGCCTCCCGCCCGAACCAGCCCGCCACCGCCTCGGCGTACCCGCGCAGCGTCAGGGCCGTGGTGGCGACCGAGTGAAAGCTCTCACCCACGGCCGTGGACCGGCCGGCGAGCGCGTCCATGAAGATCCGTGCCACGTCGTCGACGTGCACGTGCTGGACGGTCTCCATGCCGAGGTTCGGCAGGACCAGCTCCTCGCCGTCGGCCAGGGTCTGGAACGCGGCCGGGTTGACGTTGCCCGCCGGGGTCACCGGCACCCAGCCGGGGCCGGTGATGTGACCGGGATGAATGATCGTGGCGGGAAAGCCGTCGCGATGCGCCCGCTCCAGCAGGTAGGCCTCGATGGCCGCCTTCTTCACGCCGTAGTCGCCGAACGGCCGCCTCGGCCGGTCCTCCGTCGTCGGGACCTGCCCGCTCGGGCCGTGCACCCACACGGTGCCGCAGTGCAGGAAGTGGCGGACCCGGCCGGTCAGGGCGGTGACGAGCTCGCGTGCGCTGGACTCCTCGAAGCAGATCAGGTCGATGACCACGTCGGCCTCCAGCGCGGCGATCCGCCTGCCGAACGTGCCGCCCGCCTCCTCCGCCTCCCGATCCGCGAGCACGGTGGTGACCTGCCGCCAGGCCCCGTGCGGACTGTAGGGCTCCCGCTTGCCGCGACTCACCGCGACCACGTCATGCCCCGCCTCCACCAGCCGGGGAACCAGATAGGTGCCGATATGACCACTGGCGCCGATCACCACTACTCGCATGCGCACAGCTTGTCCGCCTCCACCGGCCGTCGGCAACCCCCGCGGTTTGCCGATGCCGGGCTCGGGCAGCCGCGGGACATGGGCGACAACAACAGCCAGCACGTGAACGCCGCCGCACCGCGCGGTGCACGTACCAGAGCCAGGGGCCTGATCGGCACCGCGGCCGCCGGCGTCGCGCTCGGTGCGGGCGCGGCGATCGCCACCCGCGCGCTGGGCAAGCGCGCGCGCCGCCCGCGGCCGTCCGGATGGTACGCCGTCACCGTCGCCGCCGAACCCGGCACGCTGACCGGCCCGGAACGCCCCGACCTGCTCGCCTGGCTCGCCGAACACCACGAGACCCGCATCACCCCCGCCCCCGCCGGGCGAGGCAGTCAGATCGCGGTACGCACCGACGACGGCGAGATCAGAGAGCGGGTACGGGCACTCAAGCAACTGCTGGAGACCGGCGAGGTGCTGCGGATGGAAGGCCGGCCGGAAGGCCACCGCACCCCGCTCGGCCGGCTTGGCATCCCGGTGATGAGGCAGCTGACGAGAAGGGGGACGCGATGAGGGCGCTGTGCTGGTCGGGCGTCAACGAGGTGAGCGTGCAGGACGTGCCCGACCCCGAACTGCTGAACCACCAGGACGCGCTGGTCAAGGTCACCGCCAGCTCGGTGTGCGGCTCCGACCTGCACCTGCTCGACGGGTACGTGCCGACGATGATGGCCGGGGACGTGATCGGCCACGAGTTCGTCGGCGAGATCGTCGAGATCGGGCCGGACGTGCGGGAGCGGCGGGTCGGCGAGCGGGTGACGGTCTGCTCCATCATCGGCTGCGGCCGCTGTTACTACTGCGCCAACCAGCTCTTCTCCCTGTGCGACAACAGCAACCCCGACCCCGGCTTCCTGGAGAAGCTGAACGGCCACGCCACCGCGGGCATCTTCGGCTACTCCCACGCCATGGGCGGCTTCGTCGGCAGCCACGCCGAGTACGTCCGCGTGCCCTTCGCCGACGTCAACGCCTTTCCCGTCCCCGACGACGTGCCCGACGCCTCCGCGGTGTTCGCCTCCGACGCGGTGCCCACCGGTTGGATGGGCGCGGACCTGGCAGAGGTACGGCCCGGCGACGTGGTGGCGGTGTGGGGCTGCGGCGGCGTCGGCCAGATGGCGGCCGTGGCCGCCGTCCAGATGGGTGCCGAGCAGGTCATCGCCATCGACCGCTTCCCCGAACGGCTCGCCATGGCCGAGCGCCTCGGCGCGACCACGCTCGACTACGAGCGGACCGACGTGCTGGACGCGCTCAAGGAGCTGACCGGCGGGCGCGGGCCCGACAAGTGCATCGAGGCCGTCGGCATGGAGAGCCACGGCACCGGCGCCCAGTACGCCTACCACCGGGCCAAGCAGGCGTTGCGCCTGCAGACCGACCGGGGCCTGCCGCTGCGCCAGGCCGTCCAGGCCTGCCGTAAGGGCGGCATCGTCTCGGTCCTGGGCGTCTATCTCGGGCTGGTCGACAAGTTCCCGATGGGCGCGCTCATGAACAAGGGCCTGACGATGCGCGGCGCCCAGCAGCACGGTCAGCGGTACATCCCGATGATCCTGGAACGGATGGCGCGCGGCAGGCTCGACGCCTCGGCCCTGCTGACGCACCCGATGAGCCTGGAGGACGGGCCCAAGGGCTACGAGCTGTTCAAACACAAGCAGGACGGGTGCGTACGGGCCGTGTTCCAGCCTGCGGTTTGACCGCAAGACCTCCGGTTAGGGGTTCTGTATCTGCGGTAACCATGGGGGACATGATGAGCACCCGACGAGAGCAGGAGACCGAGGCCGCCGCCAAGACGCCGGTGGAAGAGGAGAGCCAGGCCGGGCCCGAGAAGGTCGACACGGCCCTGGATTACGAGTTCAAGCGGCTGAAGGAGCTCAACCCGGACGACTTCGAGTAACCGATCACCAGCGGGGGACCGGCATCAGGCTCACCTGTTTCGCGGAACCCAGGTGACATCGGGGGTTCCGGGGGCATCCTGCCAGTGCGGCATGCGTGCTTCCGGAAGAAGGAGAGTCCATGGCGGCGTCGAGCGAGGAGCAACCCCCCGGGACGTCGTCGACCGTTCAGGTGGTGTTGTCGCCCTCGAACGTGTGGCGGGTGGGGTTCGCGGTCGCGGCCATGGTCGCGCTCGTGTTCTTCCTGCACTTCGTGCTGACCGACGCGGGATCGTTCCTCTTCGTGGTGGTGATGGCCTGGTTCCTGTCGCTGGCGATGGAGCCGCCGGTGGCGCGTCTGGCCAGGCACATGCGGCGGGGTATGGCCACGGCGCTGGTGATGGTCGCCATGGGCATCGCGGCCGTGATCTTCCTCGTCCTGTTCGGGCAGCTCTTCCTGCAGCAGGTGGCGCTGCTGGTGGCGTCGCTGCCCGAGGTGCTGAGCGCCGTCACGCAGTGGGTCAACAATCAGTTCGGCACAAAGTACGAAATTTCCGACATTCTGGAATCGATCAGGCTGACCCCGCAGGACGCCGCCGGCTATGCGCAGGACGTTCTGGGAGGGCTGCTCGGCCTGGTCGGGACCGTCGCCGGAGTCGTGTTCAACGCCTTCGCCCTCGTCCTGCTGACCTTCTACCTCTCGGCCGACGGCCCCCGTGCCCGCCGTTGGATCGCGGGGCTCCTGACGGGCCGCTTCCAGCAGGTCTTCGTCAGCATCTGGGATCTGTCCACGGTGAAGACCGGCGGCTACGTCGCGGCCCGGCTCGTCCTGGCGGCCATCAACGGCGGCACGTCGGCGCTGGTGTTCCTGCTGCTCGGCATGCCGTCCTGGCTGGCGCTGGGCGTGTGGACCGGCGTGGTCGCCCAGTTCGTGCCGACGATCGGCACCTACATCGCGATCGCGCTGCCGGTGGTGGTCGGCCTGGCCTCGCCCACGCCCTGGATCGGGGTGGCGGCGCTGGTCTGGGCGGTCGTCTACCAGCAGGTGGAGAACCTGACCCTGGAGCCGCGCATCAGCGCCCGCTCCGTCAACATCCACCCGGGGGTCTCCTTCGCCGCGGCCATCATGGGCGCGCTGCTCTTCGGCGCGGTCGGCGCGCTGCTGGCCATCCCCGTGGTGGCGATGCTGCTCTCGGTCCTCGACACCTTCGGCACCCGCCATGCGATCCAGCCCTCCCTGACACCGCCCACCGAGGAAGGCCCCGTCGACGAACCGAAGGATGAACAGGCCCGGGAGATCCCCGGAACAGAGCCCGGTAGGACCCGGGCGGAAACCCAGGAAAGCGGCTGAAGGCGACCCCCTCCCTCATCCGGAAATATCGGATTCGGAGCGCTTAAATGCCAGCAAAGGGATCTCTGGTGTGAGAACATGACCCGGGCCCGATCATGCCGACTGGCAGTCATGCTGTCGGTCATGACGGTCCTCTTGACCGCCCTTCGAAAGGACGAACACGTGCGCAAGCCTGCCAAGGCTCTCGCCCTCGCCGCGATGCTGAGTGCCGGCACGGTCCTCGTGCATCCCGCCCCCGCTCTCGCGGCCGCCTACTCTCCCGAGGCGGCCTGTGCCAAGGAGTCCGGGCGCGGCGGCTGGACCCACGTGCGCGACAACAAGCGGACGATGAAGAGCGGCAAGTCCGTCTTCGGTTACGTCTATCTGATGTGGAACAGGTCGCTGCAGAAGAACTGCGTCGCCGCGATCAAGACCGCCTTCGCCGGCACGCCCACCTATACCCAGGCGATCCTGCACATCAAGGGCGGTGGCGCCTACCGGGACCCGGGCAAGCTGACCGCCAAGAAGTACAAGCACTACGCCGCCGCCATCGGCTACGGCAAGGGCCAGTGCGTCGACTTCGAGGGCTACACCACCGACACCCGCGTCGACTACGCCCTGGCCCACGCCAGGCGCGGCAAGTTCGCCAACTGCGGCTGACGTTCGTCGGCCCCGGCATCCCTGCCGTGGGTTCCGGCGATCCCCGCGACACCCTGAGATTCAGGGAGTCGCGGGGATCGTGGTTTCGCGGCCCGCGCCAACCTGCGGTTACCGCGCTGCGGTGGCCAGTGCCGCGCTGCTCGACGGCCGCATCGACGTCGGCTTTGTGCGGCTGCCCATCGACGAGACCGGCCTGCGCGTGACCCCGCTGTACACCGAGCCGCTGATGGTGGTGCTGCCCGCAGGCCACCGGTTGGCCGGCAAGGAGGAGGTCACCGAGGCCGACCTGGCCGGTGAGCCGCTGGTCTGGCATGCCGAGCCGAGCACGCACCCCACCAGGCGCCCCCACCCCGACTCCGGGCTCCGGGTGCGCGATGTGGAGGAGAAGCTCGAGCACGTCGCGGCCGGCCGGGGCATCTCGTTCGTGGGGCGTTCGGAGACAGTGTTCTACTCACGTCCGGACATCAGCTACGTACCCATCCCCGAACTCGCGCCCGACCAGGTGAGCCTCGCGATGGCGGCATCGCGCACCTCGCCGCTGGCCGACGATTTCTTCACCGCGGCGCAAGCGACGGCCGAGATCACGGCAGCATGCGGGAACTATGATGTGGGTGCGGCTGTTCCGAAGGGACGCTGAGATAGCCGGTCACCTGCGAGTTCCGCTTCTCGGTCTGTGGTCCAGGGCCGGGACGGCGACCCACCACCGCAGCCCTCGCGACACTCCGGTGTTGCGAGGATCACTGGCGTCCGCCTACCCGATGCCGGGGCCTTTCCCTTGGTCACCTTGCCTGTACGCTGCGACGTATCGCCAGGACAGGGGCAGATGGGGCGCGGTGGATGCTGAAGCTGGATCGGTTGGTGAACGTTCTCGGCGGCTATGGCGCCCGGCTGCTCAGTGCCCCCGTGTCACGGCAGGTGGAGCTCCGCAGCGTGGTCGTACACGATCCGGCCGATCCGCGCCCCGCCAGCGGGGACGTGTTCCTGCCCGTGGGGGTGGAGTCGGCGGACGAGGCGGTGCGGCTGGCGCGGGCGGCGCGGGCCGTGGTGGTGCTGGTGCGCGAGGGCGCGCCGATCGGGGAGAGCGTTCGCGACGGCGGGATCGCCGTGCTGCTGGTGGATCCCGAGGTGTCCTGGAGCCAGCTGTTCGGTGTGGTGTACGGCCTGGTGCTGGAGGGGCGTGAGACCGAGGCGGGGCGGGGGCCGACCGACCTGTTCTCCTTCGCCGACACGCTCGCCGGGGAGCTCGCCTCTCCGGTGACCATCGAGGACCAGATGTCGCGGGTGCTCGCCTACTCCGGTTCGCAACAGGCGGCCGACCCGGTGCGGCTGGAGACGATCCTGGGCCGCCGGGTGCCGGACGGCATGCGCCGGCTGCTGGAGAGCAGGGGTGTCTTCGCGCATCTGGCGACCTCGGAGGAGCCGCTGTTCGTGGAGCCCGCACCGGAGCACGGGCTGCGCGGCCGGATGGTGGTGGCGGTGCGTGCCGGGCGGGAGCTGCTCGGGTCGATCTGGGTGGAGTGCGAGCGCCCGCTGACCGGTACGGCCAGGACCGTGCTCAGCGACGGGGCCAGGGCGGTGGCGCTGCACCTGCTGCGCTCGCGGGTCAGCGCCGACCTGGAGCGGCAGGTGGAGTCCGACCTGGTCATCCAGCTCATGGAGGGCACCGCCGACGCTCCCGCGCTGGTCAGCAGGCTCGGGCTGCCGGGAGGCCAGTTCCGGGTGATCGCGCTGCAGGCGCACATCGGCGAGGAGCGGCACGCGGCGATCCTGCTCGCCTTCGAGCGCGCCACCACGGGTTTCGGCTGGTCACGGCCGGGGCGCAGCGCGCTGTTCGGCAACACTCTCTACACGGTGCTGCCCTGCGGCAACGACGTCACGCCGGCCCGCGACTGGCTGGCCGCGATCGTGAACGTGCTGCCCCGGCGGGTGACCGTGTTCGCCGGGGTGGGCGGGCCCGCGGCGCCCGCGCAGCTCGCGCCGGGCAGGCAGGAGGCGGACGAGAGCCTCGCCCTGCGCGCGGCCCGGCCGGGCGGCGGCGCCCAGCCGGTCGTGTACGACGAGTCGTGGGACGAGATCCTCCTGCAGCGATTGCGGGCGGCAGCCTCGGCGGGCCGCACCCCGGCCCGTGGCCCGGTCGCCGACCTGACCAGGCATGACGCCGAGCACGGCACCCGCTACATCGAGACGTTGCGCGCCTGGCTGGAGGCGCAGGGAGATCTGGGCGACGCGGCCGCCCGCCTGGGCGTGCACCCGAACACGGTTCGCTACCGGCTGCGCAAGATGGCCGCGATCACCACCCTGCGGCTCGACGCCCCGGAGAAGCGGCTGGCGATGATCATCGCACTCGCGGTCGATCAAGGCTTGTCGTAGCGGGACAAAGGTCCATCTCCCGGTTGTCCGCCGCCTACAGCTGCTTTCGGCCCCGTACGGGTGATGCTCGTCATATACCCGGAAAAGAGCGGAGAAGTGGCGATGGCTATCGACGGTGGACCACGTACGGCAGTGGTGATCGGTGCCGGTGTGGTGGGCCTGTCCACCGCCTGGTTCCTGCAGGAGCGCGGGGTGGACGTGACCGTGGTGGACCGCGACGGCGTGGCCGCCGGCGCGTCCTGGGGCAACGCGGGCTGGCTCTCGCCCGGCCTCGCCATCCCGCTCAACGAGCCCGGTGTCCTGCGCTACGGCCTGCGCTCCTTGCTCGACCGGGACGCCCCCCTGCACGTCCCGGCCACTCCCGACGTGGGCCTGTGGTCGTTCCTGGCCCGGTTCGCGCTGCACTGCAACTGGAAGGACTGGGGCCGCGCCGTACAGGCGAACCTGCCCTTCAACGAGGAGGCCCTGGAGGCGTTCGACGTGCTCGCTGCCAACGGCGTCGAGGCGCCCACGAACGAGGCCCCGATCATGGCGGCGTTCGGGAGCGTACGGCAGGCCGTGTCGCTCCTGCACGAGCTGCGGCGGATCAACGACTCCGGGCTGGAGATCCGGTACACCGCCCTTGAGGGGGACGAGCTGCGCGAGCAGGCGCCCCAGCTCTCGGCCAGGGCGACGGCGGGCATCCGGCTGGACGGGCAGCGCTACGTCGACCCCGGCGCGTTCACTGAGTCGCTGGCCAGTGCCGTCACCGCTCGCGGCGCCACGATCCGCGCAGGTTTCCGGGTGAGCGGCGTACGCTCCGAGAAGGGCGGGCAGACGGTCGTCTCCGACACCGGGGAGTCGCTCAGGGCCGACGCCGTCGTCCTGGCTACCGGCGCCTGGCTGAACCAGCTCGGCAAGGCGTGGGGCGTCCGGACGCCGGTGCGCGCCGGGCGCGGCTACTCCTTCACCGTGCCGACGGACGAGCCCGTGGCCGGTCCGATCTACCTGCCGGCCGTCCGGGTGGCGTGCACGCCGTACCAGGGCAAGCTGCGGGTGGCCGGCACGATGGAGTTCCGCGACGCCGACGCCCCGCTCTACCAGCGGCGGGTCGAGGCGATCATCGCGTCCGCGCGGCCGCTGCTGTCCGGCGTCTCCTGGGAGGAGCGCACCAACACCTGGGTCGGTCCCCGTCCCGTCACGCCCGACGGCAGGCCGCTGGTCGGCGCCACGGCAGTGCCCGGCATCTACGTCGCCGGCGGCCACGGCATGTGGGGGTTCACCCACGGCCCGGCCACCGGCCGGATGCTCGCCGAGCGGATCACGACCGGCAAGCTGTCGGCGGCGCTGCGGGAGTTCGATCCCACCCGCTGACCTGCTGGAAAAGCTGCTGGAACGCGTGCCGCCGCCACCTCACCGAGGTGGCGGCGACACTGAAGCACCGATCAGACGCCGATGGCGTGGTTGATCAGGTCGTAGCCGGTCGGGCAGGACAGGTGGTTACGCCTGCCGTTGAACTCCTCGGTCAGCTCCGCGGTGATGTCGCCGTTCTCGCAGCGGATCCAGTGCTGGTATTCACGGGTGTAGCGGCAGCTGGCGATCGAGGTTGCGTTGCTGGTGTACAGCTTGCACTCCACGGGCGGCACCGCGGCCGCCGAGGCGGTCCCGGCCGAGAAGATGAGCCCGCCTGCGATCAGGCCGGGGGTGGCGAGCATGACAAGGGTGCGCTTGAGCATGATTGACCTCCGTGTGAGGCGACGCCGGTCGCCCGGTGCCGCGATTCGTAACGTTGCGTAGCCATGCTCGCGTCGGAGGTCACCCGGCCGCTGGAACGGCATGGCGCACCTGGCTTAAATTCTGGTCACGACCGGGTATGGCGTATCACCAGTTGGCGGGCAGCCCCGGCGTGGTCGGGGGCAGGGCGTGGCCCGGCGGGTGGATGACGTAGGCGACACCGCCGCTGCTGGAGCCGCGCAGCCAGACGTTCTCGAACGCGGCCCTCGGATAGACGTGCCGTACGGCGGCGTTGCTGGGCGAGGCGGGGTCGTTGGCGATCACGTCACCGGTCGCCGTGAACCCGACGACCACCATGATGTGACCGTCGGTGCCGTAGCCCGCGCCCGGCAGCTCGCCCTTCTTGAACGACTGCGAGGTGATCACCGGGATGCCGGCGCCGACCAGGCGCTCCAGCTCGGTCAGCGTGCGCAGCCTGGTGATGAACCCGTCCAGGCCGTACCGCCCGGCGTAGGCGGTGTTGAACGGCCAGTTGCCGGCGCCCTCGTAGGCGTGGTCGTAGGTGTGGCGGGCGGCGTGGTCCACTTCCGGATCGGGGTCGGACGGGTTCACCCAGGAGGTGTCCGCCGCGCTCGGCCACCGGTCCCAGTAGCCGAGCACCATGGTCGTCGAGGTGGGGCTGCACCACGCCTGGCCGCCGCCGTCCCACTCCGGGTAGTGGCCCTGGTGCACGTTCTGGGAGCGGCGCGGGACGTTCAGCTCGGTCCCCCAGGCGCCGCCCGCCGGGCTGACCGGGACCTTCTTACGCTGCGGGACATGGGAGGCCATCGCGCCGAGGGTGCGCACGCGCGGTGTCACGGTGGAGCCGGGCGTCCGGTAGAGGGTGACCCGCAGCTGGTAGGCGCGGATCCGCCTGCCCTTCGCCGCGACGAGCGTGTCGACGGCCACGTCCGCGTCGGCGTCGCGCTGGCCCCGCACCGAGGTGCGCTGGATGTCGCCGTCACCGTAGGCCCAGCGGCCGAGCACGTACCACTTGGTCAGTCCCGAGTCGTTGCGGGCGCGGGCCTCGACCTGCATCCAGCTTCCGGCCGGGACGTCGGCGGTCCAGGAGGCGATCAGCTCGGTGGCGGGGAAGCCGACCGCCCGCTCGGGGCCGGTCCACCGGGCGTACTCCCAGTTCTTGGTGCCGAGCGCGTCGGTGTAGGAGGTGGTGCCGGTGGCGGCGGCGAAGGACAGGCCGTCGGCGGTGGCCGTCCCGTCGGAGGCGCCGTCGGCGAACACGGCCCGCTGATAGCGGACGTCCGCCGCGCCGGGCGGGGGCTTCGTCCCCACCTTCGCCTGGCCCGCGGCGGGGGTGGTGAGAGCCGTCGCCAGCAGGACGGTGGAGAGGAAGCCGGTCAACACGGTCAGCCTGCGCATGGACCCACCTTCTCCGACGGCGCTCGGTCCCGGCAGACAGTAGGCAACAGGGGCATGGAATGCATCGGCAAATCTACGTAGGGGGCACTTGCCGCCGGGCGGAGTCCTGGAGGGCTTGGACCAGCGCGACGGTGGCGGGCGGGTCGGGTGGATCGCCGTAGGTGACGGTGTAGAGCCGGCGGGTGAAACCGGGGAGTTCGGTGGCGTGGACGTCGGGCCGGCGGTGGGCCTGGAGCGCGAGTCCGGGCAGGGAGGTGACGCCCGCGCCGGCGGTGACGAGGGCTTGCAGGACGACCATGTCGTCGCTGAGCGAGGCGATGCGTGGCGTGAAGCCCTCCTGTCGAGGCGCCCGGCGTCACCCACCTCAAGTACCGGGTCGTGCCGGGCGCTTCGTCCTGATCGCTATCCCTTGTACTTCTTGGCCTGACCGGGTGGGACCTGCTTCTTCTTCCCCTGGCCCGGCGGGACCCAGGAGCTGTCCGACCTGGTGGCGGTGGCCTCGTCCCGTGGCTGCTCGCGCCGGTGCGCCGGGGCCTTCGTCCGCGACATGCGCTGGACGCGGACACTGTCGGTTCGCTCCTCGCGCACGGTCTTCTCCGCGGCGGTGGGGGTGGGGGACGGCGTGCTGGTGACGGTGGGATGCGCGGCCGTCTGGACGGGTGACTGGACGTGCCAGGTGGTGCTGGTGAAGACGCAGGTGACCAGAGCCGCCATGATGACCGCCTCCCGCCGGTGCGCCGCGAGCCGCCGGCACGCCGCGCTCCACCGGGAGGGCCGTGCAGGGAGGTCACGCGTCCTGCCCTGCGGCATGGGGGCGACGTCCGGCTTCGGCTCGTACCGCGACGCCACGAGCTCCAGCTGCTCTTGAACGCGCGCGGCACCCGTACGGTCCTCAGGGTCCTTCTCCAGCATGCCGCTGATGACCGGGGCCAGCTCCCCGGCCCTGTCGAACGGCGCGGGCGCGGAGGTCACCACCGCGCTCAGGGTGGCGTGCTCGCTGTTCTGGGCGAACGGCGTGCGGCCCTCGACGGCCGCGTACAGCGTCGCGCCGAGCGACCACAGGTCCGAGCTCGACGTGGCGGGAGCGCCGCGGGCGCGCTCCGGGGCGATGTACGCGGCCGTCCCCATGACGACGCTCGCCTGGGGGTGCTCCTCGTCCAGTGTGGTGGCGAGCCCGAAATCGGTCAGGATCGCGTTCCCCTCGCCGGTGAGCAGGATGTTGGCCGGCTTCACGTCGCGGTGCAGGACCCCCGCGGCGTGCGCGGCGCGCAGCGCGGCCAGCACCTCCAGCCCGATCCGGGTGACGGTGGGGACCGGCAGCGTCCCGCGGTTCGCGATCATGGTGGCGAGGCTGCTGGAGGGGACGTACTGCATGATGATCCACGGCCGCTCGTCCGCCAGCACCACGTCGTACACGGCCGCGATGTTCGGATGCGTCAGGCGGGCGGCGATGCGCGCCTCCCGCATGGTGCGCGCGATCTGCTCCTCGCGCTGCGGGCCGGAGACGGTGACCTCCTTGACCGCCACCTCACGATCCAGCAGCTCGTCACGGGCGCGCCAGACGGTGCCCATGCCGCCGGAGCCCAGCTTGGCTCCCAAACGGTAGCGTCCGCCCAGCAACCATCCCTCGTACCGCGCAATGGCCATGAGCCAGAACTATCGGATCAAGGTAACCTCGCACAACGCATCCGCCCAACACGGCACCGATTCCACCCGTCCGGCGTGGCAGGATCGGCGTATCACCACAGGCGGAAAGGCATTTTGAGATGGCCCCGAATATCGCGACCGCTGACCGCGTCGAACTGCCCGAACTGCTCGAGTTCCTGCGCCCGAGGCACCACGGCCTGCTGTCCACCACCCGCGCCGACGGCCGGCCCCAGCTCTCGCCCGTCACCTGCGGCGTCGACGGCGACGGCCGGATCGTGGTCTCCACCTACCCCGACCGCGCCAAGGCCCGCAACGCGCGCCGCGACCAGCGGGTGTCGATCTGCGTCGTGTCGGACACCTGGGACGGTCCGTACGTCCAGGTCGACGGGCGTGCCGAGGTTCTGGACATGCCCGAGGCGCTGGACGGGCTGGTCGAGTACTTCCGGTGCATCTCCGGCGAGCACCCGGACTGGGACGAATACCGCGAGGCCATGCGCCGCCAGGACAAGTCACTGATCCGCCTGCACATCGAACGCTGGGGCCCCATCGCCACGGGCGGCTTCCCCGCCCGCCTGGCCACCGACTGACCCACGGCCCTGACCAGCTGCTAGATCAGATCCAGCAGGTGGTCGCGCAGCACGACGGCCTGGTTGTGCTCGGTGTCCCTGGCGGAGTAGACGAGCGTCACCGGGCCCTTCGCGGCGGCCTCCAGCAGGGGCTCGACCGCTTCGGGACGCTCGGCGAGCTCGGCCCGGTAGCGTTCGGCGAACTCGGCGAAGCGCTCGGGGCGGTGGCCGAACCACTGGCGGAGCTCCGTCGAGGGGGCGGCGTCGCGCGCCCAGCCGTCGAGCCGCAGGTCGCTCTTGCGTATGCCTCGGGGCCACACGCGGTCCACGAGGAACACCGCGCCGGACGGCGTCTCGTGGTCGTAGACGCGCTGGATGCGGATCGATCCCATCCCCACCCCCTACCCAGCCGCCCGGTGAGGTTTTCCGCTGGTGGACTCGGATAGGGGACGGGCTCATCCGACACAGCGATGGGGGCGAACATGGGCGCCGACGACAAGGTTTCGAACAAGGCCGAAGAGCTGAAGGGCAAGGCCAAGGAGGGTGTGGGCCGGGCGACCGACGACGAGCGGCTTGAGGCCGAGGGCCATGCCGACCAGGGCAAGAGCAAGCTCAAGCAGGCCGGCGAGAAGGCCAAGGACGCGACGAAGAACGTGAAGGACGCTTTCAAGCACTGACGCGGCCAGGGCACGGGGACCTCCGGCGGGATGCCGGTGCGCCCGTGCCACCGCCGTGGATCGTCAGGAGCGGACGAGCCTGGCGATCGCCTCGGACGCCTCCTTGACCTTGGCCTCCGCCTCCGGGCCACCCTTGAGGGTGGCCTCGGCCACGCAGTGGGCCAGGTGCTCCTCCAACAGGGAGATCGCGAAAGACTGCAGGGCGCTGGTGGTCGCGGACACCTGGGTGAGGATGTCGATGCAGTACTTGTCCTCCTCGACCATCCGCTCCAGGCCGCGCACCTGGCCTTCGATGCGGCGCAGCCGCCGCTGGTGGTTCTGCTTGTTCTCGGTGTAGCCGACCATGCGGTCTACTATACCCCCGTACCGTATCCCGTGTCAGGTCCGGGCATCGGATGTCAACGCGAGCACCTGCCTGTTTACCCGCCCATTACGGGAATTCAGCAACCACCTTTCGTAACTGGCGATATGGGTCAAGCCTTCTTTGGCTTACGTGTTTGGTGTGGTTTATGGGTATATAGCGGTTAGCGTCCTAATCGACGCTCCAACACAGGGGGGTAAGCAATGAACCTCATTCCTACTGGCTTCAGGTCCGGCTGCGGGTGCGGCTGTCGTCGTCGCTGTGGATGCGGCTGGCGCCGCCGTAGGTGCTGCTGGTGGTAAGAGAACACGCTGAGAGCCGGCGGCCCCACCGCCGGCTCTCGTTCTCCAGCACCAGCCGGGGAGACCATCCGGCCCTCGCGCCGGCGGTCTCCCTGCGCCGCACGTTCCGCGAGTTCTGGCCCGACACCCACGGCCTGCGCTGGCTGCTCGTGGCCGGTGTGCTCTTCGCGATCCTGGCCGCCCTGTGCGAGGTCGCGGCGATCGGGCTGTTCGGCCGCATCACCGACGAGGTGCTCACCACCCGCGACCTGGAGGCGTTCTGGGGGCCGGCGTTCTCCTGGCTGGCGCTGGCGATCGTGGCCGGGATGGCGTCGCTCGCCGGGACGTACTCCACGGCCGTGGGCGCCGAGCGCTTCCTGCTGCGGCTGCGTGACCGGGTGTTCTCGCACGTCCAGCGGCTGTCCCCGGACTTCTCGGAGAACCGGCGGCTGGGCGACCTGATGGCCCGGCTCACCGACGACATCGAGGCCATCGAGGAGATGATGGGCTCCGGCCTGGTGAAGCTGTTCACCACGGTCGCCAGCGTGATCTTCTTCGCCGGCGCGGCCTTCTACGTCCGCTGGGACCTCGCGCTGATCACGATGGCGCTGGTGCCCATCTTCCTGGTGGTCTCGAAGGTCTTCGCGTCCAGGTTCAGGACGGCGGCCGCGCGCGAGCGGCGCAGCAACGGGGACATGAACAGCGTCCTGGAGGAGGGCCTGGCCAACCAGTCGCTCGTGCAGGCGTACAACCGCCAGCAGAGCGAGTCGCAGCGCCTGCACCGCACGGGGCAGGGCTGGTTGCGCGCCAACCTGACCCAGGCGTGGCTCTCAGGCCTGTACGGCCCCGCGGTCCAGGTGCTCGAGACCATCTGCCTCATCGTCGTGCTCGGCTTCGGCGCCTGGGAGATAGCCGCCGGCCGGCTCACCCTCGGCGGCCTGCTCGCCTTCGCCGCCTACCTGGCGATGCTCTATCCGGCCGTCCAGAGCCTGGGGGAGATCGCGCTCACCGTGTCGGAGGCGGCGGCCGGCTCCGACCGCGTGATGGAGATCCTCGGCACCCGGCCCGCCGTCACCGACAGCGCCACCGCCGTGCCGCTCGCCACCAGGGCTCGCGGCCGGGTCGAGTTCGAGCACGTCAGCTTCCGCTATCCCAGCCGCAGGCGGCTCGCGCTGCAGGACCTGTCGTTCGTCGCCGAGCCGGGAGAGCTGCTGGTGTGCACCGGGCCGAGCGGGGCGGGCAAGTCCACCCTGGCCAAGCTGCTGCTGAGGTTCTACGACCCGAGCGCCGGCCGCATCCTGCTCGACGGGACCGACATCCGCGACGTGACCCGCGACTCGCTCCGCGCGAACATCACCATCCTGCACCAGGAGACGCTGCTGTTCTCCGGGTCGGTGCGCGACAACATCGCCTACGGACGCCCGGCCGCCACGCTGGACGAGGTGATCCGCGCGGCGGAGCTGGCCGGGGTGCACGACTTCGTCAGGACGCTGCCGTTCGGGTACGACACGCGGGTGGGGCAGCGCGGCAGGCTCCTGTCCGGAGGTCAGCGGCAGCGCGTCGCGATCGCCAGGGCGATCCTGCGCGACGCCCCCGTGCTCGTGCTCGACGAGCCGATGACCGGCCTGGACCAGGTCTCGGCCGCGCGGATCATGGAGCCGCTGCGCCTGCTGATGGCGGGGCGGACGACGATCCTCATCACCCACGACCTGCGCCAGGTGCCGCGCGACGCGCGCGTGATCGAGCTGGAGCCGGTCGCTCGTCCTGGCCGGCTCCGCCTCAAGCGCCAGGGGCGTCACGGGGTGAAGCGGCCGACGATCCCTTCGACGAGCCTGTTGACGCCGAGGGTGTCGAACAGCGACTGAGACCGGGTCGAGGTCGTGACGGCGGAGGTCTCGTACTGCGAGGTCGTGACGGCAGAGGCGTCGTACGGCGACGTCGCGACGAGCGCGGTGCCGTACGGCGAGGTCGTGACGACGCCGGTGCCGGTCACGCAGACCGCCATGGTGGTGCCGAGCACGCCCTGGAGCAGGTTGTCGACGCCGACGGCGCGGGACAGGGCCGGGATCGGCGCGGGATCCGGCCGGTACGCGGCCAGGAAGGGGGTTTCGTAGACGTTGGCGATCAGCCCCTGGGCGAACGCCTCGACGTCGTCCTCCTCCGGCAGCGACGCGGCCGGGGTCCAGTCCTCGGCCAGGATGCCGTTCTCGTCCACGGCGCCGAACATGCCCTGCATCAGCTCCTCGGCGGAGATGACGTCGAGCACCGACTCGGTCGCCGGCGGCGCCTGGTAGATGAGGGTGCCGCCCACGCACGGCAGCGCGGCGGCGGTGTCGTCGGCGGAAACGGGGCCGGCCATCAGAGCCAGCCCGGCGACCGTCGCGGTCAGTGTGGTGAAGACGTGTTTGTACATGGGTGCTCCCTGCGGGTGGTGATTCGGATCATCCGCTGTGATCATTACCCGCCGAAGTGGATCATCTACTTAATGGTTGGATCAGGCAGTCTTTACCGATCTGAACTGGTGTACCGCCAGTGACGATTGATATCCGCCTGAACACGCCCGAACGCGTACTCTTGCTGGAATGCACAGACGGGTGATCGATGACCGATTCGAGCTGGTGGAGCGGCTCGGCGGCGGGGGCATGGGCCTGGTGTGGCGGGCCTGGGACACGGCACTGCACAGAGAAGTCGCGCTGAAGGAGGTCCGCCCCCCGGACCCCGCGATGGCGGAGCAGGACCCCGCCACCGTTCGCGAGTTGCGGGAGCGTGTCCTGCGAGAGGCTCGGGCGCTGGCCCGCCTCAACCATCCGCATGTGGTGACCATCCACCACATCGTCGACGAAAGCCCCGACGCCTACCCGTGGCTGGTCATGGAGCTCGTCAGCGGCGGGTCGCTGCAGGACCGGCTGGCCCACGGCCCGATGGCGCCGGGAGAGGTGGCCCGCCTCGGTCGCGAGGTCCTGTCCGCCTTGCGGGCGGCCCACGCGGTCGGCATCCAGCACCGCGACGTCAAGCCCGCCAACGTGCTGCTCCGCCAGGACGGCCAGTCGGTGCTCACCGACTTCGGCATCGCCGCCATCCGCGAGTTCACCAACCTGACCGCGACCGGCGCGTTCATCGGCTCACCCGAGTACATGGCGCCTGAGCGCATCAACGGCTACGAGGGCGACCCGGCCTCCGACCTCTGGTCGCTCGGCATGCTCCTGTACGTGGCCGTGGAGGGCCGTCATCCGCTGCGCCGGGCCACCACGATGGCGACGCTGGCCGCCGTGCTCAACCAGGACGTGCCGCCGCCCGAGCGGGCCGGACCCCTGGGGCCCGTGCTGATGGCGCTGCTCAGGCGGCACCCGCCCGCGCGTCCCGACCCCGACAGCCTGGACCGCATGCTCGCCTCGGCGGCAGCGGGCGGCCCGCCGTTACCCGGGCCCCCTCCGCCAGGATGGGGCCCGTCGCAGCCGATCCCGCACGCCCACACCATGCCGTCACGCCGTCCGCGCCGGGGCTCGGGCGGCCTGATCGCCGGGGTGTCGGCCGCGGCGGTCGCCGCCGTCGTGACGGCGGGCGCGCTGGTGTGGGGGGTGCTGCAGCCGACGGGCGGCGATCCCGAGGACAGGCTGACCGGCCTGGAGTCGTCCGCCGACGCGGAGTCCCGCTCGCAGTCTCCGTCGGACTCGGAGAGGACCGGGTCGGCCGACGACCGCGAGAATATCGACGACCCCGAGAACGACCCCGAGAACGACCCCGAGCCCACCGACGACGCGCCCGTCAACCTGCTGACCCCCGCGGGGACCCGAGCCATGATCAAGGCGCTCAAGCCGGTGATCGGCGGCACCAAGGTCGTCCGGATGGTGGTCTACCCGACCTACGCCAGCGTCGACGCCCCGGTCAAGGGGAAGAAGGGCGTCTACGACCGCTTCGTCTACCGGGAGGGCGTGGCCTCGCGCCAGGGGCCCGGTGGCGCCATCAACGCGACCATGTCGGTGGTGGACCTCGGCACGTTCAACTGGAACGTCCTGCCCGGCCTGATCCGCAGGGCGGACAAGGAGCTGGGCATCTCCAAGCCCACCACGCGCTATCTCATCGTGAACCCCGGTTTCGCGTTCGGTAGCACGAAGGAGGTGCTGATGGTCTACGTCGGCGACGAGTACCACCGCACCGGCTATCTGGCGGCCGACCGTGACGGCCGGGTGGTGAAGAAGATGAAGGCCTCGTGACGACCGGCGACGTCATCAAGGACGGCTACGAGCTGGAGTTCGAGGACACCTTCGAGGGCGACCGCCTCGACGCGACCCGCTGGGTCGCCCACTATCTGCCGCAGTGGACCACCTCCGCATCCTCGGCCGCCCGCCACCGGGTCGGCGACGGGCTGCTGCGCCTGCTGATCGAGGAGGATCAGCCGCCGTGGTCGCCGGAGCTCGAAGGCGGGCTCCGGGTGTCGTCCCTGCAGACCGGCGTCTTCGCCGGACCCGTCGGCAGCACGATCGGGCAGCACGGGCGTGACTCCGGCGCGGTCGTCCGCGAGGCCCAGCGGAACGTCCGGCTCTACACCCCGCACTACGGCCTGATCGAGATGCGCGCCAAGGCGACCGACGACCCGCGCAGCATGGTCGCGCTCTGGATGATCGGCTACGAGGACCGGCCCGAGCGCTCGGCCGAGATCTGCGTCTGTGAGATCTTCGGCCGCGACGTCGGGCCGGACACCACCCGCGTCGGCATGGGCGTCCACCCCTTCGGCGACCCGGCGATCACCGACGACTTCACCGCGGAGCCGCTGCCCATCGACGCCCGCGACTTCCACGTGTACGCGGCGCAGTGGAAGCCCGGCCAGGTGTCCTTCTTCGTGGACGGCCGGCACATCAGGACCGTGCCGCAGGCGCCGGACTATCCGATGCAGCTCATGCTCAACATCTATGAGTTCCCGGGGGATCCTGTGGTGGGGGAGCGCCCATATCCCAAGGAATTCATCGTTGACTATGTACGGGGATATCGCGCGCTTTGACGCAAACGAATAGCACGTTACGCGCCTTTTGCCGTAACCAAATACGGGCTATTCCTTACGGGTGCCGCCAGTCAAGTCTTTTTTGATCGATGTCCAGGTCGTGATTTATCGCGATATAGGCATTAGTGTCCCTTTTGGAAGAACCGAAAGGGGGAGACGAGATGCTCACCAGTGGATACCCGACCTCCCACCGAGGTGGCTGTCGACGTCGTCGTAGGTGCGGTTGTCGTCGCGGTTGGGGCGGCGGCTGGGGCGGCGGCTGGGGCTGGCGCAAGTCGTCCTGGTGGTGGTAGCAGCTGAAGAAGCGAGACTGAGAGCCGGCGGATCACCGCCGGCTCTCTCCTGTGTCCGGGCTCACCAGCTCCACATGCCCACCCGTACCGGCACCCCAGGGGAGGCGTGCAGGATGGGATCGTCGTCGGGCGCGGGCAGGCCGCCGGCCTGGAGCAGGCTCTGGTCGAGGCGGATCAGCGCGGCGCGGTGCAACGGCCAGGGCTCGTGCTCGATCTCGGCCGAGGCCAGCCGGTTCGCCATCTTCGTGAACAGCCTGAACCTCGCCGTCAGGAACCACGCGAGCTCGTCGCCGTCCCAGGATGCCGTGTCCCGCTCCACGTCCACGTCGCACCGCGCGCCGCTGGGGCCCGGCCAGGTGCGACGGCACCGGTACTGCGTGAGCGCCCCGGCGATCCGTACGGACATGTCCGACCAGAAATAGGGCAGGCCGTAACCGGCGCGACCGCCGAGCGCGGCGGGCAGCCGTCCGGCGTCCAGCGACAGGAACCAGATCCCGCTGCGCCCGCGATCGTCGCGCACGTAGGTCCGCAGGTTGGTCTCGGGGAAGCGGGACAGCCACGGTAGCGCGGGCAGGCCCGCCGCCCGGACGTCCTCCATGACAAAGGGCGTCATCCCGATCCAGGCCGTCCCGTCGAAGGTCTCCACCGTGAGGGAGTCCGGCAGCATCGACTGGATGAGCGCGGCGGGATAGCGCCAGTGCAGGAAGGTGATGTCGGACCAGCGGTGGTGCATCACCGGCCGGGCGACCCTCGGCGTGGGCCGGGGGCCGCCGTCGCGCTCACTCGTGTCGTCCATACCCCGTCACTCCCTGAAGTCCAGGCCCTCGAAAGCGCCTGACTCGCGCCACCGGTCGAGGTAGGCGAAGTAGGCCACCGCGCCCTTCGGGTAACCGACCCGGAACCCGGTCGCCTGGTCGGATTCGTGGCCCTCGTTGTTGTAGTAGCCGGGGGTGCAGCCCGGCGCCCCCAGGATCCTGCCCGTCCCCGACCCGAGCAGCTCGACCCACGCGTTCTCGGCCTGCTCGGAGACCTCGACCTCGCGGTGGCCGTGAGCCAGGGCGTGCCCGATGACGGCGGCGATCGTCCGGCCCGACTCCGTGAGGTCGTGCGGGATGTTGGCGACGAGGTTCGCGCCCTGACCCAGCTGCACCAGGAAGGCGTTCGGAAACCCGTGCGTGTGGATGCCGTGCAGGGTGCGCATCCCCTCGGCCCAGCGCTCGGAGAGCCTGACGCCGTCGCGCCCGGTCAGGTCGAAGCCGGCCCGCCGCGTCCATGCGGTGCCGACCTCGAAGCCAGAGGCGTGGATGACGCAGTCGACGGCGTACTCCCTGCCGCCGGCGACCACCCCGGTCTCGGTCAGGCGCTGCACGCCCTTGCCGTCGGTGTCGACGAGGTGCGTGCCGGGCAGGTTGAAGGCCTGCAGATACTCGTCGTGGAAGCACGGCCGCTTGCACAGCTGGCGATACCACGCCTTGAGCCGCTGGGCGGTCTCCGGATCGGCGACGACGGCGTCGACCCGGGCCCGGATCTCCGACATCTTCTCGAAGTCCGCGTCCTCGAAGGCCGCCAGCATCCGCTCCAGGCTCCGCTCCTCGGCGGGCAGCGCCATGATCCTCGAACGCACCCGACCGGCGATGTCGGTCCAGCCGTCCATCACCAGGTCCTCCTCGGGCATCGCGCCGCTCTGGTTGGCGGTGAAGTTCGCCAGCCAGCGCTGCTGCCAGCCGGGCTGCGCGATCTCCGCGAACCACCCCGGATCGGTCGGCTGGTTGTCCCGGACGTCCACGGACGACGGCGTGCGCTGGAAGACGTACAGCTCCTCGCACGCCCGCGCCAGGTGTGGCACGCACTGCACGGCCGTCGCGCCGGTGCCGATGATGGCCACCCGCTTGCCGGCCAGCCTGTCCATAGGCGCGCCGGAGGGGTCGCCGCCGGTGTAGCCGTAGTCCCATCGGCTGGTGTGGAAGGAGTGCCCGCCGAACGATTCGATGCCCGGGATGCCGGGCAGTTTCGGTACGTGCAGCGGACCGATGCCCATGGCGACGAACTGGGCGGTGAAGGCGTCGCCCCGGTCCGTGCGGACGATCCAGTGGGACCGGCTCTCGTCCCAGCGCAGGTCCTGGACCTCGGTGTGGAACAGCGCGTGGTCGTACAGCCCGTACTGCTTGCCGATGCGCCGGCAGTGCTCCAGGATCTCGGGGCCGTGCGCGTACTTCTCCGTCGGCATGTGCCCGGTCTCTTCGAGCAGCGGCATGTACACGTACGACGCGGTGTCGCACTGCGCGCCCGGATACCGGTTCCAGTACCACGTGCCGCCGAAGTCGCCGCCCTTGTCGATGATGCGCACGTCGTCGACCCCGGCCTCCTTCAGCCGCGCGCCGGTGACGAGCCCGGCGAAGCCGCCGCCGACGAACGCGACGGTGACGTGGTCGGTCCTGGGCTCGCGCTCGGTCCTGGGGGTGTACGGGTCGTCGAGATAGTGCGCCAGCTCCCCGGTCAGCCGGAGATACTGGTCGTTGCCGTCAGGGCGGAGCCGCTTGTCGCGCTCTTCCAGGTATTTGCGGCGCAGTGCTTCTTTGTCGACGTCTGGACGGTCAGTGACGGACATGCCTGCTCCCGATCCGGGGACCATCGGCCTGATACCAGCATGGCATTCGGCGACCGCCTCGGTAAGGGCGACCGGCCGAAGCCGACGCTCAGGGCAGGCCCCGCCGTCGGCGACAATCAGCATGTTGTGACAACATGTCCTGACTCATGCCGTTAAGGTGCGTGGGGTTGATCCCCGATCTTCTCAGGAGTCGCCCCGGTCATGCCGAACGCAGCACCTCTACGCGAAGGCGACCCCACAGCCGTAGGGGTCTACCGGATCGTCGGCCGGCTGGGAGCGGGCCGTCACGGAGTCGTGTACCTGGGCCAGGCCCCCGACGACCGGCTCGTGGCCGTCAAGGTGCTGCGCGAGGGCGTGTCCGGCGACCTGACCAGGGCACTCGCCGCCGCTCGCCGGGTCGAGCCGTTCTGCGTCGCACAGGTGCTGGACGCGTCGACGGGCGGGCGGGCGTACATCGTCAGTGAGTACGTCGAGGGCCCCTCGCTGGCGCAGACGGGCCGCCACACCGGCGCGGACCTGCAACGACTGGCGGTGAGCACGGCCACCGCGCTGACCGCCATCCACCAGGCGGGCCTCACGCACCGGAACTTCAAACCCGCCGACGTCCTTCTCGGCAGAGACGGCCCGCGAGTCGCCGACTTCGCCCACCCCCGCGACACCCGGACCCCGGCCACCGGCTTCGACACCGGCACCGGAAGCGGCACCCGCTTCGGCACCGGAACGGGATCCGACCGCGTCGCCGATGCCTCGGTTCCGGTCGGCGGCGGTGCCGGCATGCCGGCCTATCTGGCCCCCGAGCAGCTCGCGGGCTCCGCCGCCGGGCCCGCCGCCGACGTCTTCGCGTGGGGCTGCGTCGTCGCCGCGGCGGCCACCGGCACGCCGCCGTTCGGCGACGACTCCGTGCCTGCTGTCACAGGCCGCGTCATGTACGCCGAGCCGTGGCTGGGCGACCTGCCGGAGCCGCTGCGCTCGGTCGTGCACGACTGCCTGGCCAAGGACCCCACCGCCCGCCCGGCCATGCGGGACGTGCTGACGCGGCTCACCGCCGGGCCGCGACAGGTCCGCCGCCGGCCGGCGCGGGCCCTGCTGATCGCCGCGTCCGCCGCGGTCATCGCCCTGTCCGTGTCCGCCGCGATCATCTGGAACGCCTCCTCGACCGGCGGGATGGGAACCCCGCAGCTCGCCGCGCACGCCGGCGAATCGCCGACCGTCCCGCCGGAGACGGCTGGGGACGACACAGCCGGGGACGAGACGACCGAGGACGAGACGACCGGGGAGGGGGCGCCGAGGACGCCCGCGACCAGGCGCGCGACCACCCAGCCGAGAGCGAAGACCAACCGCCCGACCACGCGGCCACGCCGCACCGCTACGCCCGGCCCCACGAAGACCCGGACGACGACCGGGCCGACGACCGGGCCACGCGCCACCCCCACGCCGTCGCGCGTCCGTCCGAACAAGAAGGCGGCGACCGCCTCGTTCTCGCTGGCCTACGTGCGCGTCCAGGGCTCATCCAAGATCAACCCTGATGGCGTGACGTGCTACACGGGATCGATGAACTTCGGCGTCGGGATCGACGCGACGAAGCCTGCCGCGCCGTACTCCTATCAGTGGCTCCACGACGGAAAGGTCATCGAGAGCGGCTCGTCCCGGCTGCCGTCGGGCAGCCGCAGCGACTACGTGCCCTCCAGGAGGATGCTGCGACCGCAGGACGGCACGCACCGGGTCACCTTCCGGATCACCGCGCCGGTCGTCAGGACCGAGTCCGTCACGTTCGCCATGTGCCAGACGCGGCCGTGACCGTCAGCGGTGCTCCCGGACAAGCGGTGCTCCCCGGACAAGCGGTGCTCCCGGGCAACATGATGCTCACAGCGGCGCCTGCTCCTTACGGAACACGCGCCGTACACCCGCTGCCACCCAGATCGTGGCCAGCGCCGCGTAGACGCTCAGCAGCGCGGGCCCCACTGAGCCCAGGGCCACCGAGGCGACGATGGCCAGCCCCAGCAAGCCCGTCCAGCCGTACAGGATGGCCCGCGCGCGGGCCGCGCTGGTGTGCGCGGCCTCCTGCACGGGCGTGACCAGGGCCATGACCGCCACGCCACCGGTGCCGAGCGCGTCCTGGCCGAGCGTGATCCCGAGGGCGAGCAGCGCCGCGCCGAGGGCCGGCAGGCAGCAGCACAGCAGGGCCACGCGCGACTCGGCCCCCTCGAACAGCAGGCGGGTGGCCTTGGCGCGGGCCAGTCGCAGCGTGGTCCACGACTCGGCGATCCACGCCGCCCAGTGCAGCAGCGCGATCAGGACGAAGACGATGATGACCGGCGGCACGGCGGGCAGCAGGAACACCAGCCACCACCCACCACGGAACCTGCTCTGGAACCGCGCCAGCCACCGGTAGAGCGGGTTGCGCCGCTTGAGCGCCGCCACGAGCAGCTCCCTGGCCTGGTCGAAGCCGGGGTCGAGGCGGAGCACCTCACGGAAGGCGTCGGCCGCCTCGCGCGGATCGCCGAAGGCCAGCGCCGCCCGGCCGTACACCAGGTGCGCGGTGGCGCTGTCCGGGTCCAGTCGTACGGCCTGCGCGGCGGCGGCCTTGGCCGGCTCGGCCTCGCCCAGCGCGACGAGTGCCAGCGCCAGCAGGCTCGCCGGCTCGGCGGCCTCCGGATCGATGGCCAGGCCGCGGCGTGCCGCGTCGGCCATCTCGCGCCAGTGGCCGGTCAGCATGTGGGTGCGGGACAGCAGCGTCCAGGTGGGCACGTGCTCGGGGGAGATCGCCAGCGCCGCCTGGACGGCGGCCATCGCCAGATCCGGTCGGCGTTCGCGGTAGTGCACGTGCCCGGCCACGTAGTGCGGGAACCAGTGGTCGGGCGCCAGCCGCACCGCCTCGTACGCCTCGGTGACGGCGTCGGCCGGATTTCCCTGCTCCAGGAGGGCGAGGGCGAGGAAGGAGTGCGCGGCGCTGTGCTGCGGGTTCTGCGCGAGCAGGCCGCGCAGCTCGCGCTCGGCGTCGGCCGGGCGGCGCAACTCCAGCAGCGTGCGCGCCCGCTCGATCGCGTCGGAGACCGCTACCACTTGCCCTTGCCGCCCTTGATCCAGGGCATCAGCTCGTCCCAGGCGCCGGAGTCGTTGGCGTGCATCACGTAGTTGCGCGCGGTCGCGAACCACTCGCGTACAGAGGTGGGCCGTGCGGCCTGGGCGGCGGCCAGCAGGTCGGGCGTCTCCAGCGGGATGGCGCGGCCCGCGCTGATGGACTGGTGCAGCTTGGCCTCCACCGCCCGGTCCACCACGCCCTTGAGGTCCGCGCCGACGAAGTGCTCGGTGATCCGCGCCACCGCGTCGAAGTCCATCTCCGCCAGCGGCTTGTCACGGCACAGGATGCGCAAAATGGCCGCCCTCGCGGAGGCGTCCGGCGGCGGTACGAACACCAGCTGGTCGAACCGGCCGGGACGGCGGAACGCGACGTCGATGTACCAGGGCGCGTTCGTGGCCGCCAGCACCAGGACGCCCTCGTTGGCGTTCTGGTCCACCCCGTCGAGCTCGGCCAGGAACTGGTTGACGAGCTGCCGGTTGTGCGCCTGGCGCATGTCGGAGCGGCGGGCGGCGAGGGCGTCGACCTCGTCGAAGAACAGCACGCACGGCCGGTTGCGGCGGGCCAGGTCGAACGTGGCCCGCAGGTTGCGCTCGCTGGAGCCGATGTACATATCGAGGATGTCGGCCAGCCCGACGTTCACGAACGACGCGCCGAGCTCGCCCGCGGCGGCCCTGGCCAGGTGCGTCTTGCCGCCTCCTGGAGGCCCGTACAGCAACACCCCGCCACCGGCGCGCTTGCCGAACGCGGCGAACAGCTCGGGCTGCTGGACCGGCAGCAGGAGCTTGACCCGCAGCGCCTCCTTGACCGCCTCCATGCCGGCCACGTCGGCGAACGTCGTGCCGGAGCGCTCCACCTCAGCACTCGCCCCGCCGGCCTGCGCCGGATACCCCCCGCCCGTCCCGTACGGCGCGGCAGGCTGCGCGGGCGGGCCGGCCGGTGGGGCCGGGGGCGTGGGGTTCGTGTACGGCGAAGCAGACGGCGCCGGTGTCGGACGGGGAGCCGGTGTCGGATGAGGAGCCGGTGGGGTGGCCAGCCTGGCGGCCAGGGCGGCGTCGGCGACGGACGGATCGCGGGAGACCGCCTCGTGATAGCGGTAGGCCGCGGCGGCGAGGTCACCCTCGGCGAGCAGCGCCCGCGCCGCGATGACGCCCATCGGGGGCGGATAACCGGGCGTGACCAGGAACGGTTCGAGCGCCGCCAGCGCGGCCCCGTGCGCGCTCTGCCGGACGAACGCCTCCGCCAGCCCCGTCGTGATGTTCACGTCCTTGGGGGCGAGCACCAGCGCGGCCCGGAACTCGGCCTCGGCCTCGGCCAGGTAGCCCTTGGCCAGGAGCTGGTTGGCCAGGAGCTGCCGGAGGGGCAGGTTGTCCGGGGACAGCCGGGCGGCATCGCGGAGCGGCTGGAGGCCGGCGTCGTCGAGCACGTGTCCGGTCCCTTCTGTTGCAGGATTCGGTCGGTCTCAAACCAGGCAAGGCTACCGAAACCACACGCCTTCGGGGCCGCTCCCGCCCCTGCGGAAAGCAGGTCAGGGTAATGGCGCCGAAGCGGTAGATGAAAGTGCAACGGTCATGCTGGCATGGTCGTGGCATTCCAGCCGGGCGGCGTGGCAGGATTACCAAAGGTTAGACCGTCAATTTTGCCGATATAGGAGCGCATATGCCGAATGCTCGGAGCATGGGCGATCTGACCGAAAATACCGGTAAGGATCCCCACCAGTCCGGGCCGACGGCACTGCGTATCCTCGTCGGCGCCCAACTGCGCCGAATGCGCGAGTCACAGGGCATCACCCGCGAAGCCGCGGGATACGCCATCCGGAGCTCACACTCCAAGATCAGCCGCATCGAGCTCGGCCGCAGCACCTTCAAGGCCCGCGACGTGGCCGACCTGCTCTCCCTCTACGGGGTGGTCGAGGAGGCCGAGCGCTCGGCCCTGCTCATCCTGGCCGAGCGGGCCAACGCCGTGGGCTGGTGGCACGAGTACCGGGACGCGGTGCCCGACTGGTTCGACACCTATCTGGGGCTGGAGCAGGACGCGGCGTTGATCCGCGCCTACGCGGTCCAGTTCGTGCCCGGCCTGCTGCAGACCGAGGACTACGCCCGCGCGGTCCTCGGCCGGATCCACGAGGACTCGCCGGACAACGTCGAGCCCCGGGTCGCCCTGCGGATGCGCCGCCAGCGGATTCTCACGCCCCCCACCTCGCACAGGCTGTGGCTGGTGATGGACGAGTCGGTGCTGCACCGTAAGGTCGGCGACGCCGCCGTCATGCGCGGCCAGCTCGCCCACCTCGCCGAGCTGGCCGAACAGCCGCACATCACCATCCAGCTGCTCCCGCTCGACTACGGCGGCAACGTCGGAGGCGTCGGCCCCATCACCATCCTCCGCTTCGCCGAGGCGGAGGTGAAGGACGTGGTCTACCTGGAGCAGATCGCGAGCGCCCAGTACCTCACGAAGCAGTCCGACGTCGATCCGTACCAGCAGCTGATGAACGAGCTGGGCCTGCACGCCCGCCCCGCGACCGACACCCCCGCGATCCTGCGCGAGATCATGGCCTCGCTCTAGGGCCTACGGCTTGCGTGCCACGCAGCACAGCGCGTCGACCTCGGCCGGCGAGGCGAACGGGTCGGGGTCCGGCCGCCACAGCGGGATGGACACCACGCCCGGCTCCACCTGCTCCAGCCCGTCGAAGAAGGCGCTGAACTCCGCGCGGCTGCGCAGGGTGTAGGGCGCGGGCGCGCCGTCCCCTTCGTTGAAGTCCTCCTGGGCCTGCTCCAGGGCGTCGCCGGTGACCACGTTGACACCGTCCCACATGGCCAGGTAACTGCCGGAGGGCAGGGCGTCCACCAGCCTCCCCACGATCGCGTACGGCTCCTCGTCGTCGCGCAGGTAGCCCGCGATGCCCATCAGCATCAGCGCGACCGGCCGGTCGAAGTCCAGTGTCTTGGCCGCCGCCGCGAGAATCGCCTCGGGCTCGCGCAGGTCGGCCTGGACGTAGTCGGTGGCGCCCTCGGGGGTGCCGACGAGCAGCGCGCGGGCGTGCGTCAGCACCAGGGGGTCGTTGTCCACGTAGACCACCCGCGCGTCCGGGGCCACCCGCTGGGCGAGATCGTGGGTGTTGTCCACGGTGGGCAGGCCCGTGCCGACGTCCAGGAACTGCCGGACCCCCGCCTCGCCGGCCAGATGGCGCACGATGCGGGCGAGCAGGTGCCGGGACAGGCGGGCGATGTTGACGATGTCCGGGAACGCCTCGCTGAACTGGTCGCCGGCGGCGCGGTCCACGGGATAGTGGTCTTTGCCGCCGAGCCAGTAGTTCCACATCCGTGCCGAGTGCGGCACGGTGGTGTCGATTTTGGGGGAAAGCGCCGGGTCGGGAATGGCCGATTCCTCTGTCACGAGAGCCTCTCCTGTTGTGTCGCATCCACCGTGATCAACCCAGTGTCGTGGCTTTCTGCTGACCTGTCAGCCGACCATGTGTCACCCATCGATTTTTCGTGAAAAATCAACAAAAAAGACCCTGCCTCCGCCCGGCAATGCCGGGCGGAGGCAGGGCGTCCGGTGGTCGGCCGCGTCCGGCCGTGCTGGACGGGGCGGGGTGTCCGGTGGTCAGCCGCGTCCGGTGGAGCTCGGATGGCCGGTGAGGGCGAAGAACTCGGCACGGGAGCGGGCGTCGTCCCGCAGCGTGCCCAGCAGGGTCGAGGTGACCGTCATGGCGCCCGGGGCCTGCACGCCGCGCAGGGTCATGCAGCTGTGGTCCGCCTCGATGACCACGCCGACCCCTCTGGGCGCCAGCCGGTCCTGGAGCGAGTCGGCGACCTGCTTGGTGAGGCGCTCCTGCACCTGGGGGCGGCAGGCGAAGTGCTCCACGATCCTGGCCAGCTTGGACAGGCCCACGATGCGCTCGCCCGGCAGGTAGCCCACGTGGGCGACGCCGGTGAAGGGCAACAGGTGGTGCTCGCAGATCGAGCGGACGGGGATGGCGCGGACCAGCACGAGCTCGTCGTAGCCCTCGTCGTTGGGGAAGGTCGTCAGCTCGAAGGGCCGCGCGGTGAGCATCTCGGCGTAGGCGTGCGCCATCCGGCGAGGCGTCTCACGCAGACTCTCCGCGTCGGTGTCGATGCCCAGGGCGGCCAGGAACCGCTCGGCCGCGAGCTCGGCCGCGGCCAGGTCCATCCCCTGGGCGGGGGCTTGTCGGTGTGATGTGAGGGACCGGATGGCTCCCACCTCCTATTTAGCTAATAGTTGTTAGTTATATCCGGATACGGGCGCGATGACCAGTTATTTTGTCAACCACCATGGGTGTTAAATGGAGGAGAGCCGTCCGCGACCCGACAGGAGCCCCACCATGACATTCGTGATCGCCGGCGGCGGCCTGGCCGCTGCCAAGGCCGCTGAGGCCCTGCGTGAGCAGGGTTTCGACGGCCGGCTCGTGCTGATCGGCGACGAGCCCCACCTCCCCTACGAGCGCCCGCCGCTGTCCAAGGACTACCTCCAGGGCGGCTCCGAGCGGGACAAGATCTTCGTCCACGACGCCGCCTGGTACGCCACCCACGACGTCGACCTGCGCCAGGCCACCACGGTGATCGGCGTCGACCGTGACGCGCGCCAGCTCTCCCTGTCGCGAGGCGAGCGTCTCGGCTACGACAAGCTGCTGCTGGCCACCGGCGCCAGGCCGCGCCGCCTGCCGCTGCCGGGCGCGGACCTCGACGGCGTCCTCTACCTGCGCACCGTGGACGACAGCGAGCGCCTGCGCGCCACCCTGGCCACCGTCTCCCGCGTGGTGATCATCGGCGCCGGCTGGATCGGCCTGGAGGTGGCCGCCGCGGCCCGTGCCGCCGGCGTGGCGGTGAGCGTGCTGGAGGCCGAGCGGCAGCCGCTGCTGCGCGCCCTCGGCGCCCAGATCGCCTCCGTCTTCGCCGGGCTCCACCGCGAGCACGACGTCGACCTGCGGCTCGGCGTGCGGGTCAGCGAGATCACCGGCGAGCGCGGCAAGGCCGACGGGGTCCGGCTGGCGGACGGCACGCACCTCCCGGCGGACGTCGTCATCGTCGGCATCGGCGCCGTCCCCAACACCGGCCTGGCGGTAGAAGCCGGCCTGGAGGTGGACGACGGCATCGTGGTGGACGCGGCCCTGCGCACCTCCGACCCGCACATCTTCGCCGCCGGCGACGTGGCCGGCGCCCACCACCCGGTGCTGGGCCGCCGCATCCGCGTCGAGCACTGGGCCAACGCCCTCAACCAGCCCGCCGTCGCCGCCCGCTCGATGCTCGGGCAGGAGGCCGCCTACGACAAGCTGCCCTACTTCTACACCGACCAGTACGACCTCGGGATGGAGTACATCGGCCTCGCCCTGCCCGGGAACAACGACGACGTGGTCGTCCGGGGCGATCTCGGCTCCCGCGAGTTCATCGCGTTCTGGCTCGACGGCGACCGGGTGACGGCCGGCATGAACGTCAACATCTGGGAGGTCACCGACCAGGTCGAGGCGCTGATCCGCGCCGCCGGGCCCGTCGACAGGGCCAGGCTCGCCGACCCCGGCGTCCCGCTGGATCAGGTCGGCGCCTGACGCGCACGGGGCCCGACCTCACCGTCCGGCCCCGTACGACTCGCGATGCCACAGCTCCTCGCACACCCGCTCGATGCCCGCGCCCAGGTGGCGTCTGTAGGTCGTGAACGGCAGCCCGAGCCGTTCGGCGGCGGCCTCCTGGGTGGGCACGCCCCGCAGGAACGTCGTGGTCAGGGCCCGATGGAGCTTGACCGCCCGGGGGTCCTCCCGCAGGGACTCGATCGTCCGCACGAGCAGTTCGCGCAGTGCGCTGGCCGGGTCCGGCGCGGGGTGCCTCTCGACGAGCCTGCTGCGGGCCAGCGGGCTGCCGGTCAGCGTGCCGGGGCGGTTCAGGCCGCGCAGCGCCTTGCGTACCGCGTCGCCGAACTCCTCCCGCGTCAGCACCGCCGCTTCCGGCTGCGGGGCGGGGGCGAGCTCCCGCGCGCCGGACATCAGCAGCTGGTTCTGCCGGTCCAGCCACGCCTGCGCGGGCACCAGCCGCCAGTCATGGGCGAACAGCGCGTACGGCTCGTCGCCCAGCATCGGGCGCACGGTGATGTCATGCATGTCGTGGTGCCGCATGTAGGCGCTGGAGGACTCCGGGCCGCTCACGGCCAGGTACGACCAGGCCATGCGGTCCGCGCGCAGGCAGCAGGCCACGGCCCGCCAGTGGATGAGGTCCATCACCGGGGAGTCGCCCTGCTGGTCGGGCAGCACCCAGGTGCGGCCGACGGCCACGAACTCGCCCGTGCGCGGTGGCGCGGTGGCGCGGGCGTGCGCCCAGGCCGCCGCCGTGATCGGGTCGGCCGCGAAGTCCTTCTCGTCGGACTCCTCCAGGCGCAGCCACGCGCTGAAGGCCACCGGCTCGCCGGTCTCCGTGCGCCGGTACACCCGGAAGCCGCCCGGCTGCCGTGCCAGCCAGTAGGCGACCCAGGCCGCCGACTCCTCGTTGTCCACCTGGCCCGCGAGCCGCATCAGCGCGTCGGCGTCCGCCGGCTGGAAAGGGTCCTCCTGGATCTCGCCCACGCCCTGCGAGACGGGGGAGCCCGCGCTCATCCCGTTGTGGCGGTGCAGGTGCAACAGCGCTTGGACGGCCGGCAGCACCTCCGGCTCGGCCGCGGTGCGCACCCAGGTGGCGAGGTGGTCGTGGATGCGGCCGTGCATCGCCGCGTACCCCTGCGGGTCGCGCCAGCGCAGGTCGGCCTCCAGCGCCTCGCGCACCACGTCGTGCGGGAACACCCCGCAGTCGTTCGATTCGACGAACGGCAACCGCCGCAGCCAGGCGAACAGCGGCGCGGCGTCCTCGCGCAGGGCCGCGCGCAGCAGGTCCTCCGTGGTCGTGTACGCGTGCGCGCAGACCTCCAGGGCGTGCCGGTGCGCGGGTGACGGGACCTCGCCGATCAGCTGCTCCAGCAGGGTGGTGACCACGTCCTGGGTGGGCGCCCACCGGTCGCTCGCCTGATGGTCCTTGATCGCCACGGCGGCGCCGAGCGACAGCGCGAGCGGGTGGCCGCCGGCGAAGGCGAGCAGCGGTTCGAGCAGGGCGGGCGCCACGCCACGGGCGGACAGCAGCGCCTTGGCGTCCACCGGCGCGAGATCGCGGAGCCGGATCACCGTCAGCGCCTCGGCCCACCCGGGGTCCGCCTGCCAGCGCACGTCGAGCGGGGACCGTCCGGCCACGACGACGAGCGCGCCGACCGGCACCCGAGGCAGGAACCGCTCACGCAGCCAGCCCTCCAGCCCCTGGCACCGCTCGAAGGTGTCGACCAGCAGCACCGCCCGCGCGTCGCGCAGCACCAGGCCCGCTTCGGCCTCGAACGCGGCTGGCGAGGGGTCGAGCGTGCGCCCGTCCACCATCGCCACCGGCCGCCCGCCCGCCGTCGCCTCCTCGGCAAGTCGGCGCAGCAGCGCCGACTTGCCGATTCCTCCGGTTCCGTGGACGTACAGGACGCTGGGACCGCCGTCGTGCAGGGCCGAGCGGAAGGCCGCCAGCTCCTGCTCCCGCCCGACGAAGGCGCGCGCTCGCGCGCTCCGTAAGTGGCTTTCCAGCAGCGTGAGATCCCCCGAAGACATGGGGCAACCTTAGCTTTTTGCCTGCTCAAGGCCGCGTATGACGGATGTGTACTTTTACACGTTGAGCGGCGCTTCGTGCGGATGCGGGTAGTCCGGTGACCGGTGCTGGAAGGAGAGGATGGCGGGGTTCTGGATGACGCCGTCGCGGATCTCGATGGCCTTACTGATGGTGTCGGCCTTGTCCCACGCGTGACGGCCGTCGAGCACCGTCCGCAGGTGGGGGAGCAGCGCCTCGCTGATCTCCCAGGTGGCGGAGTTCCACAGATACGACGGGCTGTGGTCCACGGCGTAGTAGTGGACGTTGTCCCCCACCTCGAACATCGGCCGGGTGAACGGCGTGGGCCGCGCCCAGCTGAAGCCCATCCCCTCGTCGCAGGACACGTCGATGATGAGAGTGCCCGGCGCGAAGGCGGCCAGATCCGGCTCGGTGACGAACATCAGCGGATGATCGGTGTCCTGCAGCACGCAGTTGACGACGATGTCGTGGTCGGCGATGAAGGCGGCCAGCGGCACCCGGCCCGCGTCGGTGAGCGCGTAACTGCGGTTGGGGTCGTCGGCCTCGTGCTCGAAACTGACGATGCGCGCGGAGTGGATCGGGGAGGCCACCGCGGCGACGTCGCGGAAGGTGAGCAGATCGACGTCGTTCACGCCGTGGGCGCTGAGGGCCGTCACCGCGCCTCGGCCGGTCGCCCCGAAGCCGATGACGACCGCCCGCAGCCGCCGCCCGTAGTCACCCGTCGTGCCGGTGAGCGCCAGCGCGTGCAGCACCGAGCTGTAGCCGGCCAGCTCGTTGTTCTTGTGAAAGACGTGCAGGTTGAAGGTGCCGTCACTCTTCCAGTGGTTCATCGCCTCGAAGGCGATCAGAGTGAGCCGGCGGTCAATCGCGAGCTGCGTCATCCGCTCGTCCTGCACGCAGTGCGGCCACCCCCACAGGATCTGCCCCTCGCGGAGCTCCTGCAGGTCCTCGGCCAGCGGCTTGGGGAGCAGGATGACGTCGCACCGCGCCACGAGCTCCTCGCGTGGCAGCAGTCCGGCGACGAGTGGCGCCAGTTGCTCGTCCGAGATGCCGAACCGCTCGCCGTAGCCGCGTTCGAGATAGATGCGCTCGCGCAGATCCGCGTCGACCCGCTCAACGTGCAGCGGGTGAATGGCGAGCCGGTGCTCGTTCTCCTTGCGTGACTTAGACACGACTCCGAGACTGAGCTGATCCATGGAATGGCTCCCTTAATAGACCCCATGTTTAGCATAGGAAATGTCGAGGGAGTCGCTGGACGGGCCGTCCGCGTGGTGCACGCGGACGGCCGTCACCTACCGAAACCGGCGGTCAGACCGCTGAGCAGCTGACGCCTGCCGACCATGTACATGACCAGGATGGGCAGCGTGGTGAGCAGGACCGAGGCGAGCACGGCCGGCACGTTCACGCTGTACTGGCCCTCGAAGGCCGCCAGGGCGAGCGGCAGGGTCCGCTTGTCCGGGCTCTGCGTCAGGATCAGCGGCAGCAGGAAGCCGTTCCAGATCGTCAACCCGTTGTAGATCGCCACCGTGACCACGGCAGGCCGGGTGAGCGGGAACGCCAGCCGCCACAACGTCCCCCACTCGGTGGCGCCGTCCAGCCGCATCGACTCGAACAGTTCCTTGGGGATGTCCCGGATGAAGTTCGACAGCACCAGCACGGACAGCGGGATGGCGAAGGCGATCGACGGCAGGATCATCCCCAGCAGGGAGTCGTACAGGTTCAGCCTGATGATGATCAGGTAGACCGGGATGATCGTCGCCTGCAGGGGGATGGCCAGGCCCATGAGGAAGAGTGAGTTCACCGACCTCAGGAACCGGCCTCTGCCACCCCGGATGATCGCGAAGGCCGCCATGAAGGAGATGGCGACTGCGGGGACGACCGCGCCGAGGGTGACGATGATGCTGTTGACGAAGTACAGCGGGAAGTCCGACTCGATGACCATGACGTAGTTGGCCAGGGTCGGCTCGGTCGGCGGCACCAGCGGGTTGGTCGCGTAGTAGTTGCTCTGCGTCTTGAAGCTGGTGATGACGATCCAGTAGATCGGCACCACGACGATCAGCAGCCAGAGCCACCCGGCCGCACCACCGAGCCAGTTCTTGTTGCTGGTCGGCCGGACGTTGCGGTGGCGTCGATGTTGTCTGGGAGCGCTCTCTCTGGGGCGCGTCGCTACGGGCGTCCCCATATCAGGCACCTTCCAACTGGCTGTCGCTGTTGTTACCGCCACCGATTCGACGCAGCAACAGCGCCAAAAGGAGGCCGACAACGACGAGGATGACGGCGATCACGCTGGCCGGGCCCATGAGGTTGGCCTGGAACCCGCGCTTGTACATGTCCAGTGCGAGCACCCGGGTCGCGTCGCCCGGTCCGCCCGCGGTCATCACGTAGATCAGGTCGAAGAAGGTCAGCGACCCGACGACCATGAGCGTGGACGACGTGATGATCGTGTACTTCAGCTGCGGCAGCGTGATGCTCCAGAACATGCGCACCCGGCCCGCGCCGTCCAGCTCCGCGGCCTCGTACATCGAGCGCGGGATCTGGCGTACGCCACCCTGGTAGAGCAGCGAGTGGAACGGGATGAACTGCCAGGACACCACGAAGATCACCACGCCGAGGGCCAGGGTCGGCTCGCCGAGCCAGTCCTGGATCAGGATCTCGATCCCCAGCCCGGCGCCGAGCCCGAAGTTCGGGTCGAGCAGCGCCTTGTAGGTGATCGCGATGGCGGCCGAGCTGAGCAGCAGGGGGATGAAGTAGACCACCGCGAGCACCGCGCGGTAGCGCTGCCGACCGGCCAGGAACACCCCGAGCAGGATGCTGAGCGGCGTCTGGAAGGCCCACGACAGAAGCATCACCAGGAACGTCACCCAGAGCGAGTGCATGAGCCCCGGGTTGTCGAGGACGGCGCGCCAGCTGTCGAGACCCGTCAGCCGGATCTCGCCGAGTCCGTCCCATGTGGTGAAGCTGAGCCACAGGACTCCGACCAGCGGGACCACGGCGAAGGCGACGAAGAACGCTAGCGCCGGCAGGGCCAGCCATCCGAGCGAGCCGCCACGGCCCTTCTTTCTGGGGGCCGTGGCGGATGTCACGAACGTGCTCACTTGCCGATGACCGCGTTCATGTTCGTGGCGAACTCCTGCGGTGTGATCGACAGCTGGAACAGCTTGGAGATGTTGTCCAGCAGCACCTCAGCGGCCGTCGGGCTGAGGGCCTGGTCCCAGGACTGGGCGAAGGTCTTGGCGTTGACCGCGATGTTGTAGACGAAGGTCAGGAATTCCTTGTCCTCGGAGGCGGCGAACTCCTTGTCGGCGCCCTTGACGATCGGCACCGCGCCGGTCGCGACCCATTCCTTGACCGACGTGTCGCTCACCAGCTCGGTGGCGAAGAACTTCTTGGCGATCTCCTTGGCCTCGGGGGTCGCCTTGGAGGAGATCGACATGTACTGGCCGGGGTTGCCGACGGTGTTGGTGGGGTCGCCCTTGCCACCCTCGATCGGGGGGAAGTTCATGTAGCCGAGGTGTCCGCCGGAGACGAAGTCGCCGCCGTCGGCCTTCATGCTGCCGTAGCACCATCCGCCGTGCAGCATCATGGCGGCCTTGCCGGTGTAGAGGAGCGCCTGGTCGGCGTTGGAGTCGGCGGTGATCGAGGAGAAGCCCTTGATGAACCCGTCGGCCTTGATCAGCTCCTGCATCTTGGTCAGGGCGTCGATGGCGACCGGGTTGTTCCAGGCGTCCTTCTCCTCGTCGAACACGGCCTGGAAGACCTCGGGGCCGCCGAGGCGGTCGAAGAGGAACTCCAGCCACATCATGTTCGTCCAGCGGGACTGCCCGCCGAGGGAGAACGGCGCGATGCCCGCGGCGTTGAACTTGGGCACCAGGGCCATGATGTCGCCCCAGCTCTCCGGCGGCTTGGCGTTGATCTTCTCGAAGGCCCGCTTGTCGTAGTAGAGGACGATGGGCTGCATCGTCTCGCAGGGCATCGCGTAGATCTTGCCGTCGATGGTGGCCGCACCGAAGGAGGAGTCGAACAGCCGGTCCTTGACCGCCTTGTTCTCCTCGAACCAGGAGGTGAGGTCCTCGACCTGGCCGGCCTGCACGTAGCTGCGCAGGCCGCCGCCGCCCCAGCCCCAGATGAGCGTGGGGGCCTGGCCGGCGCCGATCGCCGTCTTGATCTTGGTCTTGAAGGCGTCGTTCGCGAAGGTCGTGCCCTCGATGGTGCCCGTGGGGTTGGCCTTGTTGAACCGCTCCATGGCCCTGGTGCGGACGCCTTCCTGCGGCTGCACCGACAGGTACCAGTAAGTGGCGGTCGCGGCACCTGCGGCGCCGCTGCTGCTCGCTTCGGCGCCGGGCCTGCTCGGACCTGAAGTGCCGCACGCGGCGAGCGCGGCTCCCAGAGGCAGGCCCATGGAAAGGGCAAGGAAGTTGCGACGCGATGTTGTCCTGGGCTCCACGCTGATCTCCGTATTCGTATGCCGGGGGCTTTGCCGCGGCTCGCTGAACTTCGAACGGGCCGGCGGTGGATCAGCACCCCCCGATGCCGCTCGTCCACTCCTCAGTGAGCCGGCTATTGAAACATTTACGAAACAGACTGTGGCACGCCAATCTAAGTATCGGCAATTGTCGTGTCAAGACTGCAACCAAGGGTCTCGAACAGGTCTCGGGAAAACCACGTGTATGGTACTTCCGCCAGGGGGTTGTCCCGGCGATATGGTGTCGAGGAGGTTCCCCGCCCGGGTTGCTGACGGCACCGAAATATTTCGAAACCTGCGGTAAGAACCGTGCCCAAAGGAGAGCAGCACAATGACCGCTCTAGACTCGACCGCGCCGGCAGGCCGGGCGCTCGGCCCGTGGCAGGACCCTACTCTTCCTGTGGCCGCCCGGGTCGATGCTCTCCTTGCGGAGATGACCCTTGAGGAGAAGGTCGGCCAGCTCGGCAGCCGCTGGGTCGGCAACGAGATGCGCGCCGATGACAAGCCCGAGCCGGTCATCGATCCCGACGCCGGTGGCACGCAGAATGTCGCGCCCATGCAGGACGTGTTCGCGGCCTCCGGGACGGTTCCTTTCGACGAAATGGTCCGTAACGGGCTCGGCCATCTGACGCGCGTTTTCGGCAGCGCCCCCGTGACCGCGCAGGAAGGCGCCGAGGAGGTGGTCAGGCTGCAGCGCACGATCATGGAGCGGTCTCGGCTCGGCGTCCCGGCGATCGTCCACGAGGAGTGCCTCACCGGCTTCACCGCCTACCGTGCGACGGTCTACCCCGCGGCCATCGCCTGGGGCGCGACGTTCGACCCCGACCTGGTCGAGCGGATGGCCGCCGCGATCGGGCGCGACATGCGCGCCGTGGGGGCGCACCAGGGCCTGTCCCCGGTGCTCGACGTGGTGCGCGACTACCGCTGGGGCCGGGTCGAGGAGACGATGGGGGAGGACCCCCACCTCGTCTCCACGCTCGGCGCCGCCTACGTCCGCGGCCTGGAGAAGGCCGGGATCATCGCCACGCTCAAGCACTTCGCCGGCTACTCCGCCTCGCGCGCGGCCCGCAACCACGGCCCTGTTCCCATGGGCCGCCGCGAGCTGATGGACATGATCCTGCCGCCGTTCGAGGCGGCCATCACGCACGGCGGCGCCCGCTCGGTGATGAACTCCTACTCCGACGTGGACGGCGTCCCCGCCGTGGCCGACTCCTGGCTGCTCACCGACCTGCTGCGCGATGAGTGGGGATTCACCGGGACCGTCGTCTCGGACTACTGGTCGGTCCCGTTCCTCGCCTCGATGCACCGGGTCGCGGCGGACGTCGGCGAGGCGGGCGCGATGTCGCTCGCCGCGGGCCTCGACGTGGAGCTCCCCGACACCGTCGGCTTCGGCGACAGCCTGGTCGAGCGGGTGCGCCGGGGCGAGCTGCCGGAGTCCCTGGTGGACCGGGCGGCGCGCCGCCTGCTCACCCAGAAGATCGAGCTCGGCCTGCTCGACCCGGACTGGACGCCGGAAGGCTCGGTGTCCGGCGCCGCCACCGTGGACCTGGACTCGCGGGCCAACCGTGAGCTGGCCCTGGAGATGGCCGAGCGGTCCGTCATCCTGCTCGACGCCGGCGACACGCTGCCCCTGCTCGGCGAGGGGCGCACGGCCCCGCGCCGGGTCGCGGTCGTCGGCCCCTGCGCGGACGACCCGCACACCTTCATGGGCTGCTACGCCTTCCCCAACCACGTGCTGCCCCGCCACCCCGAGCTCGGGCTCGGCATCGAGGCGCCCAGCGTGCTCGACGCGCTGCGCACGGAGCTGCCGGACAGCACGATCGTGCACGAGCGCGGCTGCGACGTGCGCGACGCCGACCGCTCCGGCTTCGCCGCCGCGGTGGCCGCCGCGCGCGAGGCGGACCTGTGCGTCGCCGTCGTCGGTGACCGGGCCGGCATGTTCGGGCTGGGCACCTCCGGTGAGGGCTGCGACGCCGACGACCTGCGGCTGCCCGGCGTGCAGGCCGACCTGCTGGCCGAGCTCGCCGCCACCGGGACGCCCGTCGTCGTGGTCGTCGTCTCCGGCCGTCCGTACGCCCTGGGCGAGGTGCACGCCGAGGCCGCCGCGCTGGTCCAGGCGTTCATGCCCGGCGAGGAGGGCGGGGCGGCGATCTCCGGCGTCCTGTCCGGCCGCGTCCAGCCGGTGGGCAAGCTACCCGTGCAGATCCCCAACGGGCCTGGCGGGCAGCCGGGCACCTATCTGCAGCCGCCGCTGGGAGCCGACAGCCAGGGCATCAGCAACCTCGACCCGACCCCGCTGTTCCCCTTCGGCTACGGCGCCTCCTACACCACCTTCGAGGTCGACGACCTGCGGATCAGTGACACCGAGGTGCCCACCGACGGGGAGTTCACCGTCGCGGCGCGGGTCCGCAACACCGGTGTCCGGGCCGGCGAGGAGGTCGTGCAGCTCTACCTGCACGACGTGGTCGCCCAGGTGACCCGGCCGGTCAAGCAGCTGACCGGGTTCGCGCGGGTCCGGCTGGAGCCGGGGGAGAGCGCTGACGTGCGGTTCCACGTACACGCTGACCGGACCGCCTTCACCGGGCGCGACCTGCGGCGGATCGTCGAGCCGGGCGACGTGGAGGTGCTCGTCGGCACCTCGGCGGCGGACCTGCCGTGCCAGGGCGTCGTACGGCTGACCGGCGCGTCGCGCACCGTCGGCCATGATCGGCGGCTCATCACACCGGTGGACGTGAGCCCGGCCGCGGCCGGGCGACAGGAGGGCAGAGATGCCGGTCAGTCCTAGGCGCGCCACACTGGCGACCGTCGCCGCGTCGGCCGGGGTCTCGGTCGCGACGGTTTCCAAGGTGCTCAACGGCCGTAGTGACGTGGCGCCGGCGACCCGTTCGCTGGTGCAGTCGATGCTGCAGCGGTACGACTACGTCGCGCCGTCGCCGCGACGTGTGGAGGGCGTGGGGCTCAGCACGGTGGAGTTGCAGTTCGAACCGGGGCTCAACGGCTACTCCACCGAGATCATCCAGGGGGCGGTGGGCGCCGCCGCCGAGGTCGGCGTCGGGGTCGTGGTCAGCATCCGGGGGGATGCGGACCGCACCGCCGCGTGGGCCCGGGGCCTGATGAACGCGGGGCGGCGGGCGCTGATCGCGGTGACCAGCGAACTGACCTCCGGGCAGCTGTCCGCTCTGTCGAGGGCGCGACTGCCGCTGGTCGTGATCGACCCGCTGAACCTGCCGCGCGCCCGGATCACCAGCATCGGGGCGACCAACTTCGCCGGAGGTCTCACCGCGACCCAGCACCTGCTCTCTCTCGGTCATCGCCGGATCGCCTACGTCGGCGGTCCGGCGTCCGCCGCCTGCAATCAGGCCCGCCTGCACGGATATCGCGCCGCCATGGAGTCCGAGGGGGTGCCGGTGCTCCCCGACTATGTGCAGACGGGGAGCTTCCGCTACTACGACGGTGTGGCCGGGGGCTCGGTGCTGCTCGATCTGCCGCAGGCGCCGACAGCGATCTTCGCGGGCTGTGACGAGATCGCGCTCGGCGTCAAGGAGGCCGCCAGGGAGCGTGGCCTGCGCATTCCCGAAGACCTGAGCATCGTGGGCTTCGACGACACCCATCTCGCCCAGATGGCCTCCCCGCCGCTCACCACCATCCGCCAGCCGCTGCGCGAGATGGGCCGCGTGGCCCTGCGCACGGCGCTGCGCCTGGCCGCCGGCGAGAAGATCGACTCCCATCACGTCGAGCTCGCCACCGAGCTGGTCGTCCGCGGCTCGACCGCGCCCGCGTCACCCGGCGCCTGAGCCGCCGCCCCTGCGGCGCTGGTAGTGGCGTGCCACCCGGACCCGGTTGCCGCACAGCGCGGGTGAGCACCAGCGCCGTCTGGGATGCCCGGCCACGAACAGCATGCGGCACCGCGGCCCCTCACAGGCGCGGATCCTGCCCACGTCAGGGCCGGTGAGCAGCTCGACGGCCGCCTCCGCGAGCTGGGCGAGCAGCCTCGCCCGCTCGTCGCCGTCCCGGCGAATGACCGCGCCGAGGTCCGCTCCCAGGATCCGGTACGGCGGAGCCGCCCGGACCGCCTGGTTGACCGCTTCGATGGACTTCCCCGCAGGTGACCGGCCCTGTCGTACGGCGTCCACCGCTGCCCGTACGTGCTCGCGCAGCGCCCGGACGGCGGCGAGGTCCGTGTCGGTGAGCGGTAGGGACGGTGCGGTGAGTCGCCCTGCTTGGAGCTCCAGCCAGGGCTGAACATCGTCCAGTGCGTCGTACTCGTCGGTCAGCGTGTTGAGCAGATCCAGCGCGAGTGGCTCGCCTGTCACGAGATCCATGACTCTAATGCTACCTGGGCCGGTTGACCCGTTAGGTTTCGCGAGGCTATAACTAATGCATCCCAAGGTGTTGGAGGCATTAGAAATGAACATTCCCGAGGTACGGCACGCGTTCGTGGACGTCGACGGGGTGCGGGTCTTCTACCGGGAGACGGGACCGGCCGACGCCCTGCCGGTGTTGCTCCTGCACGGCTTCCCGTCGGGCTCACACCAGTACCGGCGGCTGATGGACGCGCTCGGCGACCGGCACCGGCTGATCGCCCCCGACTATCCGGGCTTCGGGCACACCGAGCCGCCCGCCGGCTTCACGTACACCTTCGACCGGCTGGCCGACGTGGTCGAGGGCTTCGCCGAGCGGCTCGGGCTGACGCGCTTCGTGCTGTACGCCTTCGACTTCGGCGGACCGGTGGGCTTCCGGCTGGCCACCCGGCACCCCGAGTGGATCGCCGGGCTCATCGTGCAGAACGCCAACGCCTACGACGAAGGACTCTCCGACCTGGCCAGGCAGCTGATCCCGCATCCCACCGAGGAGCTGTTCTCGCTGCCGGTGACGCGCGGCCAGTACGAAGGCGGCGTGGCCGACGTCTCGCTGATCGCGCCCGACGGCTGGACGCTGGACCAGCACTTCCTCGACCTGCCCGGCCGGAAGCGGGCCCAGCTGGCGCTGGCCGGGAACTACGGGGCCAACGTCGAGCTCTACCCCGTCTGGCAGGCGTGGCTGCGCGAGCACCGGCCCCGCACCCTGATCGTCTGGGGGCGTAACGACGCCTTCTTCCCCGAGCCGGGAGCCCGCGCCTACCTGAAGGATCTGCCGGACGCCGAGCTGCACGTGCTCGACACCGGCCACTTCGCCCTGGAGGACCGGCTCCCCGAGATCGCCCCGCTCATCGACCGCTTTCTGAGGACGCTCTCCTGACGGGAGGCGTCACGCCGGGCCGAGGCTCCAGGTGCGGAGGGACTCCTGCTCGTCGGCTCCGACGATGACCGGCAGGCCGCCGAGCTCGCTCAGGGCCAGGGTACGGATCTCGCCGCCGACGCCGGGGCCGAGGACGCCGACGATGTCTCCGTCGTCCAGGCTCCAGACCCGGACGATGACGTCGCCGCCCGCCGGGGTGTGGGCGACGGCCGCGATGGGCAGGTCGCCGATCATGCCCGTGACCAGGGCGGCGGCGCCCCGGTCGTCGGGGCTCTGGTCGCTGAAGGTCCACTTCTTCCGGCGCTTGCCGGTGGCCAGGTCGTAGACGCGCAGGGTGGCGTCCAGGTGGGTGGAGACCAGGACGGCCTTGCCCTTGATTTCGCCGCAGGCCAGCCGCTCTATGCCGCCGACGTCACCGGTGTGGAAGGAGTGCATGAGCTTGCCGGTCGACAGCCGCCACACGCGGATCTGGTTGCCGCCGGAGCCGGTGACGAGCACGTCCACCTTGCCCAGCCTGCCGAAGGTCAGGCCGTGGATGCCCTGGAAGTGGTCCCGGATCGTGGCGCCGATCTGCTTGCCGGTGGCGATGTCCCAGAGCCGTACGACGCTGTGCAGGTCGGTCATGCCGTCGTACTTCTCGGTGACCGCGACCGCCCGGCCGGCGACCGTGACGGCGCGGACGGGGTCGCTCGCCCGGTGCGTGCCCAGGCTCTTTCCTGTCACGGTCCAAAGCCGCATCCGGCCGTCGGAGTGGCCGGAGGCGACCACCGCCGTCCCGTTCAGGTCGCCCGTGGCCACCGACGTCACCGTCCCGCCGCCGTCGCCCAGCTCGGTGATCTCCGCCGAGCCCAGGTCCCAGGCGAGCACCTGCCCCTTCTCCGTCCCGCAGGCGACGGTGGCGCCCGTGGCGGTCAGCGCCGTCGCCCGGCCGCCGGTCCCGGGCAGCGAGACGGGGTCCTTGACCGGTGTGCCGAACGGCTCGGCCGCCGTCGGGGTGGGCGTGGCAGTCGGGGTGGGCGTGCCGCCGGTCGTCGTCGCGGGGGAGTCCGTCGGGGTGCCGGGCTGCCGGACCCCGCCGATCGGCTGAAGCGCCTCGCCGTCCGGCCCGAGGGTGCCGCCGGCCGGCCGGAACACGGCGAAGGCGGAGACCGCCACCGCCGCCGTGGCCGCGACACCACCGGTGATCAGGGCCCGCCGACTGACCACCCGGTCCCGCCCGGGGGCCGTCGTGCTCTCCGGCACCGGTAAGGACACGGGCCCGGCGTGAGGCGACTCCATCGGCCCCGGCCGGTGACCGTTCTGGGGCTGAACCGGCGGGCTCTGCCGCAGGTCAGGTCCGAGGGGGGCCGGTGCTCCCGGTTGCTGCCTGATCAGGCGTTGGAGGAGGTCGGCCGTGTTCGGCCGGGCGGCCGGGTCCTTGGCCAGGCACGCCTGGATCGGCTCCAGCAGGTGCGGCGGCACGCCCGTGAGATCGGGAGAGCCGCTCAGCACCGCGTGCAGGATGGCGGGCACCGTCTGACCCGCGAACGCGGGCCGCCCGGTGGCGGCGAACACCATCGTGCCCGCCCAGCTGAAAAGGTCGGACGCGGGCCCGATCCGCTCACCCCTGAACTGCTCCGGCGACATGTAGGTAGGGGTGCCGACCGGCCCCGACGCCCGCGTGGCGGCGTCGAGCGCCTTGGCGATCCCGAAGTCGATGACGATCGGGCCTTCCGGGCCGATCAGCACGTTGCCCGGCTTGAAGTCGCGGTGCACGATCCCGGCCTGGTGGATGGCGGCCAGCGCGGTCAGGGTGGAGATCGCGAGCCGGTCCAGCGCGCCGCCGGTCCGCGGCCCCGAGGCCCGGACGAGCGCTTGCAGGGTCTCGCCGGCGACGTACTCGCTCACGATGTACGGCCGGTCGTCCAGCATGCCGAAGTCCAGCACGGCGGCCGTGCAGAACGCGGCCACCCGGCGTGCCGCCTCGACCTCGCGCAGGAACCCCTTGGTGACGTCGTCGTCGTGGCTCAGGTGGCTGTGCAGCAGTTTGACGGCCACGTCGCGGCCGGTGCCGGTGACCCCGCGGTAGACCACGCCCTGCCCGCCGGAGCCGAGCACGCCGGTGAGGCGATAGCCGTTGATCCGCTCGGGATCGCCGGGCCCGAGTGGGCGAACGTCCGGCATCCCACGTCCTTTCTCGGATCTTTCAGCTTTCCACACGATAAGGGGCCGTGTGTCGGCTCTGAAAGAGGACCGTACGCCGCCAGCTGGGGGAAATCGCCCTCAGAGAGATGTTTCCTCCCCGTTGTCCCGATCTTTGTGCTGTCGTTCCCGAACTCGCCGCCGGCACCCCGAGGATCACTGCCGGAAGGAGGAGCCGGTCGCGTGCCGTTCTCCGTCCCCTGTCCTTGAAGGAGTCATCCATGCCCCGCAGATCACTGACCGTGCTGCCCGTGCTGCCCATGCTGGCGGCCACCGCCGTGGCCCTGCCGGTCCTCGCGCTGAGCAGCCCCGCCGCGGCGAGCTCGGGCACCTGTGCCGACGCGCCCGAGACGCCGGTGTCCGCCGGCGCGGTCTTCAGCGAGCCGGTCGGCGGTGACCCGGTCGCGATCGTCCGCAAGATCTGCGCCCTGGTCAAGCAGGCCCCCGCCGGCGCGCGCATCCAGGTCGCGCACTTCGTCATGTCCGGCACCGCGGGCACGGAGTTCGCCGACGAGCTCATCAAGGCGCACCGGCGCGGTGTCAAGGTGCAGGTCATCCTGGACGGCGACACGCGCGGCCGCACGGTGGCGGCGCGGCTGGCGAGCGGCCTGGGCACGGACCAGTCGGCGGGCTCCTGGCTGCACGTCTGCACCGGCCCGATGTCGGGCGGCACGGCGGCCTGCGTCGGCGACAAGGGGCAGCACAACAAGTTCTACCTGTTCTCGAAGACCGGGGACGCCTCGAACGTGGTGGTGCAGTCGTCGGCCAACCTCACCGACCTGAACTCCACGACCTACTGGAACAACGCGGTCGTCCTGCCCGGCAACAAGCGCCTCTACCAGGCCTACGAGAACTACTTCAAGGACCTGGCGGCGGAGCGGAAGAACCTCGACTACTACCGCGTGGTCAACACCGGCTCCGCGGGCGGCTCCGTACGCGCGCACTTCTTCCCCAGGGCCGGCGACAGCGCCGCCACCGATCCCGTCGTCGAGCACCTCGGCAAGGTCTCCTGCCAGGGCGGCGGCACGACCGTCCGCGTCGGGATGTCGGAGTGGGACACCTACCGCATCGCGATCCCCGAGAAGCTGCGCGACCTGGCCGCCCAGGGCTGCACGGTCAAGATCGTCTACGGCATCATGGACGACGAGGTCAAGCAGGTCCTGCGGAGCGAGCCGCGCATCGAGCTGCGCACCCTCGGCACCGGCGGCGCGCTGCCCGGCCGCGTCCACTCGAAGTACCTTCTCATCGAGGGCGGCTACGACGGGGACCGCGACGCCCGCTGGGTCTTCACGGGCAGCCACAACTACAACCTGACCTCCCTGCGCCGCAACGACGAGGCCCTCCTGCGCCTCAACGACAAGACCGTCTACCAGCAGTACGTCGCCAACTTCGACACCATGCGCGCGGCCGCCGTCCCGGTGACCTGAGCCCCTCAGGTCCTGGTGGGCTGGGCGGCCCGGGTCTCGGCGTACGACTTCAGCCGCATCAGGTCCTGCTTCATCCGGTGCGACGGGTGCGCGCCGAGCATCGCCGCGATGGCGTGCCCGACCGCGCCCGCCACCGGGTTGTACGTCAACCGCACCTGGACCCGGGTCCGGCCACCGGGCTCGGGCATCAGGCGGATCGCCCCGGTGTGGGCGACGAGCTGGCCATCGGTGGTCTTCCAGGCGATCTCCTTGCCCTCCTCGCGCTTGGTCTCCACGGCGTCGAAGCGGACCGGCACCCCCGCCGGTCCCGCGATCGTCCAGTGGGACAGGCGGCCGTCCTCGGAGCGGCGGATCTCGCGGACGTCGGGCATGAGCTCGGCGAAGACGGTGTAGTCGCTCACCAGCGGCCAGATCGCCTCGACCGGCGCCCCGATGGAGATGGCGTCGTCGATGTCCACGGCCCGCCGGCCGGCGCTGATCCCGGTGAGCCGTTTCATCGGCAGGTTCGTCGCGGCCCGCACGGCCAGCGCGGCGCCCGCGCAGCGTGCCGTCCTGCGGAGCGGCCTCGGCAGCCGCCCGGCCATGCTCCAGATCGTCGCGGCGGCGGTCCCCGCCAGCAGCCGGGTGGTCGGCGCCCAGTGCTCCTGCAGCACCCCGGGGACGGCCCGGCGCGGCCGGCCGCCCTGCAGTCGCGGCACGTCGGTGGCGTCACGGTGCACACTCCAGGACGGCTCCACCCGCCGCACGCCCGGGATGCGGCGGATCGCCCGGTGCGCGTGCTCGGTCTCCCCGGCGAGCACGTCGCCGGCCAGGGTCACCACGCCCTCGGCCACCGTGATCTCCACGGCATGCGGATGCGTGACGTGCCGGCCCAGCTCCGCGCGTACGCGCTCGTGCAGGATACGGTCGTCGGCGGACCCTCCCGTGATCCGGTAGCGCGCGCCGGCCACCACCCCGCGGCCACGGTTGCCGGCGTCGCGCGCCAGGACGCCGAGCCCGTCCTGCAGCTCGTGGGTGGCGTGCGAGGCCTGGTCGCGAAGGTGTGCCCGGCGGGTGTGCCCGCGCTGCGGATCGAGCAGGTACGCGATGGCCGCGCCCGCGCACCCGCCGGCCAGCATCAGGCCCGCGATCCGCGATCGTGACGGCCCTTCCTGTACGACCACGAGATCGGCCCAGGTGGTGCGACGCTGGTCAGCGGGCATTGCCATCAACTCCTTGCGCTTCGGACTTCACAGCGCGTCCCTACCCAGAGCCGGGCAAGTCTTTGGCCACGACGCGCCCAAGCTCCAGCAGATGCTCGCCCCGAGCCGGATCTGCACTAGTGCACACCGGCCTTTCTAGCCGCTGGACAAGGCGAAGCGAGCGGATCTTCGTACGGTGTCAACATGAAGTACCTGGAAGGGCCGTTCGCGCCCGTCAACGAGGAAGTCACCGTCTACGATCTGCCGGTCACCGGGCGCGTCCCGGCCGAGCTGAACGGCCGTTACCTGCGCAACGGCCCGAATCCGCTGAACGTCGAAGATCCCGTCGTGCACATCTGGGGGATGGGGCAGGGCATGGTGCACGGCGTGCGGCTGCGCGACGGCCGGGCCGAGTGGTATCGCAATCGCTGGGTCCGGACGGACTTCGGGCCGATGGTGCACGTGATCGAGCACGCTCGCCGTACCTTCGCGCTGCTCGAAGGGGGTGCGCCGCCCGCCGAGCTGGACGACGAGCTGAACACGGTGGGCGTCTGCGCGCTGGGCGGCACGGCCGAGGGCTTCACGGCCGGGGCGCACGCCAAGCACGATCCCCGCACCGGCACGCTGCATTCGCTGTCGTACCTGGTGGGCCGCGACTTCGTGCAGTACATCGTGATGGACCCCGAGGGCACGGTCGTTCAGACCACCGGCATCCCGGTGGCACGGACGCCGTTCATGCACGACTTCGCGCTCACCGAGAAGAACGTGGTCATCTGGGACACACCGCTGGGCTTCGACGGATTCGAGTGCCGCTGGCTGCCCGAACATCCCACCCGGGTGGGGGTCATGCCGCGCACGGGCGGTGACGTGCGCTGGCTGGACATCGACCCCGTCCATGTCAGCCACACGCTCAACGCCTACGACGACGGCGACTCGATCGTGGTCGACCTGATCACGGCCGAGGGGCCGTTCGACCCCGCCGACCCCGGAGCGATCCGTCCCGTCCTGGACCGCTGGACGATCGATGCGGACCAGGTGCGCCAGCGGCGGATCGACGACCGGCCCCAGGACTTCCCGCGCGTCAACCTGGACCGGACGACCCGCCCGCACCGGTTCGGGTACTCGGCCGCCACGGCCCTGTACGGCATGCCGTTCGCCCCGGAGGGGATGCCCGGCGACGAGGCCTTCACCAACGCGCTGGTCAAGCACGACCTGGAACGCGGTACGGCCGAGGTGCACGGGTTCGGTCGTGACGAGGCCGTCGGTGAGGCCGTGTTCGCCGCCGTGGGGGCCGGCGAGGACGACGGCTACCTCCTCACCTACGTGCACGATCCCGCCAGGGGCGCCACCGATCTGGTCATCCTGTCCGCGCAGGACTTCACCGGCGAGCCCGTCGCGCGGATCCACCTTCCGGTACGGGTGCCGCTCGGGCTGCACGGAAACTGGCTGCCGGACCTCTGACGTGCGCAGGGCGCGGTAACGGCGCGGTGATGGCAGAGTGAGCGTCGTGGACGACCCGCGCCCCCCGTATCTCCAGATCGTCGCCGACATCCAGCGGCGCATCGCCGAAGGCGAGCTGGCGCCAGGCGATCCCGTCCCCACCACCAGGGCGATCGTCGCAGAGTGGGGCGTCGCCATGGCGACCGCGACCAAGGCGCTGACCACGCTGAAGCAGACGGGCGTCATCGAGTCCGCGCCTCGGGTGGGCGCCGTGGTCGCCGGGCGGGCCCTGCCCGGCAGCGCCGCCGGCGGGCTGGAGCACGACCGCATCGTGCGGGTCGCCATGGAGATCGCGGACGCCGACGGGCTGGCCTCGCTGTCCATGCGCACGGTTGCCTCCAGGCTCGGCGTCGCGACGATGACCCTCTACCGGCACATCGACACCAAGGCCGACCTCGCCCAGCACATGGCCGACGCCGCCTTCGCCGAGATCGACCTGCCGACCCCGCCGCCCGGCTGGCGCTCCCACCTCAGGCTGGCCGCCCTTCTGCAATGGGAGGCCTATCACCGCCATCCGTGGCTGGCGCGCGTCGTCTCCCTCACCCGGCCCGTCATGCTGCCCGGCATGATGGCCTATGCCCGCTGGTCCATCCGGGCGCTCGACGGGCTCGCCATCGACCCGAGCACCCGGCTGCACATCTACTCCACGATGGTCAACTACGTGCGCGGCACGGCGGTGAACATCGAGAGCGAGGTCGCCGCGCAACGGGACACCGGGATGACCAGCAAGCAGTGGGTCGCCGCCCGCCTGCCGATCGAGGGGCGGCTGGCGGCGCAGGTGACGGACCTCGGGGTGGAGCTCGATCTGGAGTCGCTGTTCGCCTTCGGCCTCGAACGGATGCTGGACGGCCTGTCCACCGTGATACCCGCGCGGCGCTGACCACCTGACTCGTCGCTTCACTCCCGCACCTGAAACCTCATGTTCGTGCGGACGCCCCTGTCCGAACACCCGCCGTTCCTCGTGCTCCGTGAGATTGGCCCCGGCGTCTTCGCCTTTCACCTGGAACGACCACTTGGGCCACCGCCCAGAGGGAGCCACCATGGGCCACGGCCACCACCACCACGACCATGATCACGAGCACATCGGCGCGGCCGGTGCGGACGCGCCTCCGGCGCTCGACCTGTCCGTGCCGGACAGCGAACTGTCCCCCGCCGACTCCTCCCGCCGGGGTTTCCTGCGCCGGACCGGCCTGCTCGGCGCCGGCGCCGCCGCGACCGTGCTGTCGGTGCCGCACGCGGCCCACGCCCACGGTGTCACCCACGACCGGGACCGCGACCGGAAGGGCGGGTTCCAGTGGCTCGCCGGTGACCACCACATCCACACCCAGTACAGCTCCGACGCCCAGTACCGGGTGGTGGACCAGGCCCGGCACGCGAACGCGTACGGGCTCGACTGGATGGTCGTCACCGACCACGGCAGCGTCGCGCACGCCAAGATCGGCGTGGAGAAGGTCAATCCGGACATCGTGGCGGCGCGCGAGCAGCTCAAGGACCTGCTGATCTACCAGGGCCTGGAGTGGAACATCCCGGCCGCCGAGCACGCCACCGTCTTCGTCCACCCCGGACGCCACGAGGTGGCGGTGCTCAAGGAGTTCGAGAACGCCTACGACGGCTCGGTCAAGAGCGCCGGTGACCCCACCCCGGCCAACGAGGCGCTGGCCATCGCCGGCATCAAGTTCCTCGGCGAGCAGGTGCGCAGGCGGCGCGTCGAAGGCGCGCTCTTCCTGGCCAATCACCCGGCCCGGCGCGGGATCGACTCCCCGCACGAGGTGCGCGCCTGGCGCGACGCCGACCCCACCGTGGCCATCGGCATGGAGGGCGCCCCCGGTCACCAGGCCGCCGGCCTGCCGAGGCCGACCGCCGGACGGGCCCGCGGCTACTACGACAACAACCCGTCGGCCGCGTCGTTCCCCGGCTACCCGCTGGAGAGCTACCGCACCTGGGGCGGCTTCGACTGGATGACCGCCACCGTCGGCGGCCTCTGGGACAGCCTGCTCGCCGAGGGCCGGCCCTGGTGGATCAGCGCCAACTCCGACTCCCACGTCAACTACCTGGACACCTCCCAGCGCGGCCCCGGCAGCGACTTCAACGCCAACGGCAGGTACAACGACCCGGTGCACGGGCCGGTGCTCGACCAGGCCGGTGACTACTGGCCCGGCCAGTACAGCCGCACCCACGTCGGCGCGGACTCCTTCAGCTACCGCGCGGTGATGGACGGACTGCGCTCCGGCCGCGTCTGGGTCGACCACGGCGGCCTGATCAAGGGCCTCGACGTGCGCGCCCGGCAGGCCGGCGACCGGCGCGGGAACTCCGGCACCCCGCTGGGCGGCGTCATGCGGGTCAGGCGGGGCGCGAGCGTGGAGGTGACCATCGACATCGACCTCGCCACGATGCCGAACTGGTCGCAGTTCCTGCCCAAGCTGGCCCGCGTCGACGTGATCGCCGGACAGGTCACCGGGCCGGTATCCGACCAGGACACCTTCACCGCCCCGACCACCCGGGTGGTCAAGAGCTTCGAGGTCGGCGATGCGACCGGCCGGGTCTCCTTCACCCACTCCTTCGGCCGGGTCGGCGAGCCGTTCTACTTCCGCATCCGCGGCACGGACGGCAAGCGGAGCGCCCCCGGCCTGATGGGCGCCGACGTCGACCCCACCGGTCCCGCGCTGGACGTCGTCGGCGACGCCAACCCGTGGGACGACCTGTGGTTCTACGCCAACCCGATCTGGGTCCTGCCCAGTTGATCGGGATCAGCGCGGGGCACCGCACGGAACGGGAGGCCGAGCACTGGCTGCGCGAGAGCGTGCTGCCGCTCGGCCTGCCGGGCCTGTTCGCCTGCACCCATCTGGTACGGATCCCGTACCCGCACGTTGCGGTGAGCCTGGCGGCCGAGGGGTCGGTACGGCAGGGCGACGAGGGTGAGGTCGTCGGCCTGCCCGTCACCCCGCCGGAGCTGGCCGAGGCGGCCGCGCACGCGGCGGCCGAGCACGCGGCCCGGCGGTCCGGCAGGGCGGTGCTCTATCCCGGTGTGGAGCGCCTGGTCGGCACCCTCACCGTGGGGGAGGTGACGGCGTTGAGCGCGATCGAGCGGGTGACCCGGCTCGGCGGCCCGCCACCGGAGGCGGAGACGGTGCTGGAGACCCGTGACTTCGTCCGCCCGCACTGGCAGGACGGCGTGCTCACGCTGGTCACGATGCCGGTGGCGGGGGGACGGGTGGCGCCCTTCGAGGTGCCGGACCCCACCCCCTGCTGCGCCGACCACACCTGACAAGCGAGGCGGGTCCGGGCTCGGGATGACCGGAGGGACGTCATCCCGAGCCGCGCGCCGCTTGGCCTATCGGTCGGTCCACAGGTTCCAGAGCCAGCCCTCCGCGCACTGGTAGTGCGACCAGTGGCCTCGGTCGATCCCCTGCTGGCCGGCGGTGATGCAGTCACTGTGGAACCAGAACTTGCCCCGGTGGACGGGCAGGTCCACGGCCGCCTGGGCGCTCACGGCGTGCGGGACGGCGACCGCGGCGATCAGGAAGCCGGCGATGGTGAGCATGCGCTTCATGAGGGTTCCCTTCCTCGGGCTTCGAGCCGGAGCCCGGCTCTCCGAACACCCGAAGCCTCACCCGCCCGCCGTCCCGGGCACATGGGCCACCCGCCCCGGCCGTGCCTGCTCGTGCCCTGCTCGTGCCCTGCTCGTGCCCGGTCAGAGCGCGTTGGTGCCCTGGGCGGCCTGGTAGACGGCCATCGCCTCGTTGCCGAAGAAGGGGCCGAACATGAAATTCTGCGCGAAATCGTACTTGAAGCTGTTAACGGAGTTGAGCCAGCCGAGTCCGGTGGACTCGTCGAAGCCCTGGAACCAGCCGCCGCCACTCGATCCGCCGGTCATGTTGCAGCGCAGCCCCAGGTCGTTGGTCATGACGGTGTCGTTGAAGGAGCGCCCGCTGCAGTAGATGAGCTCCGAGCCGTCGAAGGGCGCTGCCGCCGGGTAGCCGAAGGAGTACATCTGCCGCTGTCTCGGCTGGTTGAACGCCACCCCCTGACCGCCCACGACGTCACTCAGCGTCTGGCCTTGCAGGGGCGCGACCACGGCGGCCGCGATGTCGAAATTGATGTCCTCGCGGGCGTTCCACTGCTGCGTGGTCAGCATCCTGCTGGCCACCCAGGTGCCGAACGGACGCCGGCCGTTGTCGAAGGCGGGGACGAACACCCAGTTGCGGTGGGCGGTGCCGTTCAGCTTCACGCAGTGCCCGGCGGTCATCACCACACTCTCGTTGGCGCTCGTCACGGCGGTGCCCGAGCAGGAGGAGTTCTGGCCGTCGGCGGTGGTGAAGAAGACCCGTCCGCTGGTGCGCACGATGGCGCCGTCGTCGGTCCACCGAAGGCCGGGACTGTTGGGCACCTGGGCCTGCCGGCGGGCGACGGTGGACATGGTGCCCTTGACCGCCCACGGTTTGCCCTGCGTGGCGGCGGCGCCTTGGGTGACCCAGGGGGTGCGCTGGCCGGTGGTGGTCGAGGCGCCGCGCGTGGACCAGGGGTTGCCCCGGGTCGGGCCGTTCGATCGGGTGCGCCGCGGGGCGAGGGCGTCCAGTGGCTCGGCCGCCAGCATGCGCCGCGAGGTCCAGTAGTTCGAGACGGTTCTGCGTTCCTGCCAGGAGTCGGCGGCGGACCACCGGACCGGCTGTGGATCGAGGCCGGTCGAGGCGCCGGCCTGGGCGCCCATGGGGATCAGGGCGCCTGTGACGGCCAGCGCGACGGCGGAGAGCAGGGCGACTCTGCGGTGCATGACGTACCTCCCGAAACCGGAATCTGCCGTCAGGAGGTACGCACCGCGCTTCGGATCTGCCTCAAGGTATGCAGATATGGATATAGCAGCAATACAGCGGGTATGCGGGCTGTCGCCCAGCGTGGTGGTCGATCGGCGACACTGATCCCATGACGAACCGGTTGCACCGCCCCACCCCCGACGAGCTCGACCCGGCGCAGCGTGAGCTGTACGAGACCATCACCGGCGGCCCACGCGCGGCCGGCCCGTCGCCGTTCGCCCTGGTGGACGCGGCCGGGCGGCTGAACGGGCCGTTCAACGCGATGCTGCTCGCGCCGGAGCTCGGGCAGGCGCTCCAGGCGCTCGGGGCGGCGATCCGCTACCGGTCCTCGCTCTCCCCGCGCGTCCGTGAGATGGCCGTCCTGGCGGTCGCAGCGCGGTGGGACAGTGAGTTCGAGCGCCACGCGCACGAGCCGGCCGGGCGGGCGGCCGGGCTCACCGAGGACGAGCTGGCCGCGCTGCGCGGCGGCTCGGCGCCCACGCTCGCCGACCGGGCGGAGGCGGCCGCCATGGAGCTGGTGTCGGCCCTGCTCGACGGGGACGCGGACGAGGCGACGTACACGCACGCGGTCGCCGCCGTCGGCGAGCGGGCGATCTTCGAGCTGACCACGCTGGTCGGCTACTACGCGACGCTTGCGCTGCAACTGCGCGTCTTCCGGGTCGTCTAGGGCCGGTCACTTCGGCCGATCAAGCGCGGAAGTCGATCGTTAAACCGCGATTAGGTCCTCCTCTTTCGGCATAACTCGGGTTACATTCACGGTGCTTTGCCCTCTCTTATCCCCCCACATCGACCGAAGGGAGAGGTATGAGAGCGAGAACCGCGATCGCGGCCGTAGCTGCTGCGGTGATCCTCCTGCCGGCAGGCGGTGCCCAAGCCATCGGCGGCACGGCTCCGCCGCCGGACGACCGGTTCCAGAAGGTGACGCTCAACGACAACCCGGGTGAGCCCGTCGACCTGGCGGTGTTACCGGACTCGCGGGTGCTGCACACCACCCGCGCCGGCGTGGTCTGGCTGCACGATCCGAAGACCGGCCTCAACACGGTGGCCGCCGAGCTCGACGTCTACCAGCACGACGAGGAGGGCCTGCAGAGCATCGCCCTCAGCCCCGGCTTCGGCAAGGGCTCCAAGAAGGACGACTGGGTCTACCTCTACTACTCTCCGCCGCTCGACACCCCGATCGACGACCCGGCGACGCCCGACGTCAACGAGGGCGACGCCCCCTTCACCGGCACGCCGGAGGACTTCGAGCCCTTCAAGGGGCTGATCCGGCTGTCCCGGTTCCGCCTCACCGGCTCCACCCTCGACCTCCGCACCGAGCAGCGCGTGCTCGACGTGCCGGTGGACCGTGGCATCTGCTGCCACGTCGGCGGGGACATCGTCTTCGACGCCCACGGCAACCTCTACCTGTCGACGGGCGACGACACCAACCCGTTCTTCTCCGACGGCTACACCCCGATCGACGAGCGGGCCGACCGGAACCCCGCCTTCGACGCCCAGCGCAGCTCCGGCAACACCAACGACCTGCGCGGCAAGATCCTGCGCGTCAAGGTCGGCTCGGACGGGTCCTACACGATCCCCCGGGGCAACCTCTTCCGGCCCGGCACGGCGCGCACCCGGCCCGAGATCTACGCGATGGGCCTGCGCAATCCCTTCCGGATCGAGCTGAACCGGTCCACCGGCGAGCTGTACGTCGCCGACTACTCGCCGGACGCGGGCGAGGCCGATCCGCAGCGCGGCCCGGCGGGAACCGGCAAGTGGATGACGATCCGCAAGGCCGGTAATTACGGCTGGCCGTATTGCGCGACCGCGCAGCTCCCTTACACCGACTACGACTTCGCGACCGAGACGTCGGGCGAGCCGTTCAGCTGCACCGCGCCGGTGAACGAGTCACCGCACAACACCGGCCTGCGCGAGCTGCCACCGGTCTCCCAGCCGGACGTGTGGTACTCCTACGGCGCGTCGCAGGAGTTCCCGGAGCTCGGCACCGGCGGCATCGGCCCGATGGCCGGACCCGCGTACGACTACGACCCGCGTGACGCGCGCGGTCGCGCGACCGTGGCCTGGCCGCGCCACTACGACGGCGTCCCGCTGTTCTACGAGTGGACCCGCGACTACGTCAAGGCGTTTCACCAGGACGGGCGGCGGATCGAGGACGTGCTCCCGTCGATCGTCTTCGACAACCCGATCGACCTGGAGTTCGGCCCCGACGGCGCCCTCTACGTGCTGGAGTACGGCGACGGCTACTTCCGGGAGAACCCGGACGCCCAGCTGGCACGGATCGACTACATCGGCCGCGACGGAAACCACTCGCCTCTCCCGGTGGCCTCGGCGTCGGTGACCGCCGGCCACGCGCCGCTCACCGTCCAGTTCACCAGCGAGGGCACGACCGACCCGGACGGCGACAGGCTCCAGTACGCGTGGGACTTCGACGCCGACGGCAGGGTCGACTCCCGCAGGGCGGAGGCGTCGTACACCTTCGAGAAGAACGGCCTGTACAACGCCACGCTCAGGGTCAGCGACAGCCGTGGCCGGTCCGCCGCCACGTCGGTGCGGATCGTGATCGGCAACGCCACCCCGGTCGTGGAGCTGGTCCGCCCCGCCACCGGAGACGCGTTCGCCTTCGGCGACGTGGTCGAGTTCGAGGTGCGGGTCACCGACGACCAGCCGGTGGACTGCGCCCGCGTGACCGTGGACTACATCCTCGGCCATGACGACCACGGCCACGGCCAGTCCACGGCCCGCGGCTGCACGGGATCCATCCAGACCACCGTGCCGAGCGGGCACGACCCGGGAACCGACGACCTCACCGGCGTCTTCGTCGCCAGTTACACCGACTCCGGCGAAGGCGACCTGCCTCCGTTGACCGGCACCGCCAGGGTCGTTCTGGATCCCACCCCCTAGGAAGAGGAGATATCCATGTGCTACGGCTACGGCCCCAGCAGGCGGTCCCTGCTCGCCGCGGGCCTCGGGCTGGGGGCGGCCGCCGTCGCCGCCGCCTCTCCCGCCGCGGCGGCGCACCCCGACCGCCCCGGCTGGCGCCGCCACATCCCCCCGAGCCAGATCAGCATGCAGCTGTGGACGGTGCGCGACGACCTGGCCAAGAACTACGACACCACCCTCCAGTACCTGGCGGAGATCGGCTATCCGAGGATCGAGGTCGCGCTGGGCTACTTCGGCCGTACGGCTCAGCAGCTCCGCGAGTTCCTGGACGGGCTGGGCATCCGCGCCACGTCCAGCCATGACGGCATCGCCCCCGACGCCGCCGCCCTGGACACGAAGATCCAGAACGCGCTGACGCTCGGCCAGAAGTACATGGTGGTGCCGTACCTGGCCTCCGACAGCCTGGACCAGTGGAAGACGTGGGCCGAGCAGATGAACGTCGAGGCGGCGGCCGCCCGGCGGGCCGGTCTTCGGTACGGCTACCACAACCACGCCCACGAGTTCACCACCGACCTCGGCGGCGGGAAGACGCCGTGGGACGTGCTCACCTCCGAGCTCGACCCGCGCCTGGTCCACCTGGAGATCGACCTCTACTGGGCGGTCACCGGCGGCGTCGGGCGCGGCGCCCCTGACCCGGTGCGCTTCGCCCTCGACGTCATCCGCAAGGCGCCGCAGCGCGTCCTGCAATTCCACGTCAAGGACCGGCACCTGGACGGCGACATGGCCGACCTCGGCACCGGGACCATCGATTTCCGGCGCATTTTCGACAAACACCGGGTGCAGGAGTACATCGTGGAGAACGACACCCCCGATGTCACTCCTGAGCAGACCTCGCGAGTCGGATACCGCTATCTGCGCAGGGTGAAGTTCTAGTACGCATGCCGCCGGACCCGGCCACCGCGCCGGGTCCGGCGCGGCTGATCGAAGACCGGACTCAGCCGGCCGAGGCGAGGTGGCAGGACACCTGATGTCCCGGCGCGAGCTCCACCGGCTCCGGAGTCCGCTCGGCGCACACGTCCACCGCGACCGGGCAGCGCGGGTGGAAGGAGCAGCCGCGCGGCGGGTCGAGCGGGCTCGGCGGCTCGCCTTCCAGCAGGTCGTCCAGGCTCCCGCGCAGGGCGGGATCCGGCACGGGCGCGGCCGCGTGCAGGGCCAGGGTGTACGGATGGGCGGCGTGGGCGTACACCCGGTCCTGAGGGCCGGTCTCGACCACGCGCCCGAGGTACATCACCGCGACCCGGTCGGCCAGGTGGCTCACCACGCTCAGGTCGTGCGCGATGAACACGTACGCCAGCCCGAACTCCCCGCGCAGCCGCTCCAGGAGGTTCACGATCTGTGCCTGCACCGAGACGTCGAGCGCCGACACCGGCTCGTCGCACACCAGCACCTCGGGCCGCAGGGCCAGCGCCCTGGCGATGCCGACCCGCTGCCGCTGCCCGCCGGACAGCTGGTGCGGGTAGCGGTCGCCGTGGTCGGGGTTGAGCCCGACCACCTCCAGCAGCTCGCGCACGCGCCGGTCGCGCTCACCGCGCGGCGCGAGGTCGGGATTGACGTCGTACGGCTCCCGCACCGCCGCCGCGACCGTCATCCGGGGGTCGAGGGAGCCCGACGGGTCCTGGAAGATGAGCTGGACGTGCCGCCTGGCCCGGCGCAGCTCGCCGCCGCGCAGGTCGCTCAGCGGCATGCCGAGCACGTCCACCCGCCCCGAGGTGGGCCGTTCGTGCGCGGTGAGCATGCGCGCCAGCGTGGACTTGCCGCAGCCGGACTCGCCGACGATGCCGAGCGTCTCCCCGGCCCGCAGTTCCAGGCTGACGCCGTCCACCGCCTTGAGCACGCCCACGGTGCGGCGCATCGGCCCGCGCCGGACGGGGAAGTGCTTGACCAGGTCGGTGACGCGGAGCACGGTCTCGCTCATGCGCTGCCCACCCTTTCCCACTCGTGGCAGGCGGTGAGCCTGCCGTCGCCGAGGTCGTGTTCCGGGGGCGCCTGCTCGCAGGCGTCGGCGCCGTACCGGCAGCGGGGGCGGAAGCGGCAGCCGGGGTCGGGCACGGACAGGTCCGGCGGCGCGCCCGGGATGACCGGCAGCCGCTGCCCGCGCAGGTGCGGGCGGGGGATGGCGCCGAGCAGCGCCTCGGTGTACGGATGGCGGGGCGCGGCGTAGATCTGGCCGGTGGTGGCCTGCTCGACGACGCGGCCCGCGTACATGACGGCGACCTGGTCGGCGACCTGGGCGACCACGGACATGTCGTGCGTGATGAGCACCAGCGCGGTGCCGTGCTCCCGCTGGATCTCGGCGAGCAGGCGGAGGATCTGCGCCTGGACGGTGACGTCGAGCGCGGTGGTGGGCTCGTCGGCGATGATGACGTCCGGCCGCAGCGCGATGGCCAGGGCGATGCCGACCCGCTGGCGCATGCCGCCGGAGAACTGGTGCGGGTAGTCGCCGGCGCGCCGCGCGGCGGCCGGGATGCGCACCTGCCCGAGCACGTCCACGGCCGCGCGCCGGGCCTCGGCGCGGGACATGCCGCGATGCTCCCGGAACAGCTCGGCGATCTGGTAGCCGACGCTGAGCACCGGGTTGAGCGCCGACAGCGCGTCCTGGAAGACCATGGAGATCGTGGTGGAGCGCAGCTTGCGCCGCTGCTCCTCCGGCAGCGCGAGCAGATCCTGTCCGTGCAGGAGTACGGTTCCGGCCGTGACCTGGCCTCGGGGCGGCCTGACCAGGCCCATGATCGCCCGGGCGGTCACGCTCTTGCCGCTGCCCGACTCGCCGAGAAGGGCGAGGGTCTGCCCGGCGGCGACGGAGAAGCCCACGCCGTTGACGACGTGCGTGGCGCCGAAGCGCACGTGCAGGCCGGACACGGCGAGGATGGGTGGCTCTGGCACGACGGCTCCTAGCTCAACCGGGGGTCGAAGGCGTCGCGCATCGCGTCGCCGATCAGGACGAAGCCGAGCACCGTCACGGTCAGGAACAGCGACGGGAAGATCAGCAGGTGGGGTGCGGTGGTGAAGTACTGCTGGGCGGTGTTGAGCTGGACGCCCCACGAGATGGCCGGGGTGCGCAGGCCGACGCCGAGGAAGGTGAGGGCCGACTCCGAGGCGATGACGGTGCCGATGCTCACCCCGGCGAGCACCCCGACGGGGCCGAAGGAGTTGGGCAGCACATGGCGCAGCAGCACGCGCGGGGTGCTCGCGCCGACGCCGCGGGCGGCGGCGACGTACTCGCTGGCGGACGTGGCCAGCACCGAGCCGCGCATGACGCGGGTCAGCGTCGGCCAGCCGAACAGGACGAGCACGGCCGCGACCGTGACCTCGTTGTGCACGCTGAGCATCTGCAGGATGACGATCATGCCGACGAGGGCGGGGAAGCCGAAGAACACGTCCGTGATCCGGCCGATGACGGCGTCCACCCAGCCCCTGAAGTACCCGGCCAGGCAGCCCAGCAGGACGGCGATCGCCAGCATGCCCGCGGTGGCGAGCACGGCCACCAGGACCGACGAGCGGGCGCCGTACACGACGTTGCTGTAGAGGTCGCAGCCCTGGATGTCGAAGCCGAACGGGTGCCCCGCGCTGGGCGGCTGCCCGCTGCGGGACAGCTCGCACGCGCGCGGGTCACCGGCGCCGAACCAGCCGGCGAACAGCTGGGGGAAGGCGGCCATCGCGCACACCAGCACGGTCACCACGGCGGCGACCAGGAACGCGGGCCTGCGGAGCAGCGAGCGCCACGGCCCGTCCCGGCGGGCGGCCGGGGCCTCAGCCGAGGCGGATACGAGGGTCGAGAAGGCCATAGAGCAGATCCACCAGAAGGTTGACCAACAGGAACACGATGACGAGGACGGTCCCGATGCCGACGACGACCGGGCCGTCGTGCTGCGGGATCGCGGTGTAGATCTGATAGCCGAGGCCGGGCAGGTTGAAGATGCCCTCGATGAGCACGGTCCCGCCCAGCAGATAGCCGAGGCTGACGCCGAGCAGGGAGACCACCGGGATCAGCGAGTTGCGCACCACGTGCCGGGACAGGACGGCCAGGCGGGGCAGGCCCTTGGCGACGGCGGTGTCGACGTGCTCGGCGCCGAGGCTGTCCAGCACGCTGGTCCGGGTCAGCCGGGCCACCTCCGGCAGCCCGTATAGGGCCAGGACCAGGCCGGGCATCAGGTACGCCAGCGGCCAGCCGGCGTCGGTGCCGGAGGTCGGCAGCCAGCCGAGCTGCACGCCGAAGATGATCTGGGCGACATAGGCGACGACGAAGAACGGCACGCCCATGATGAGCGTGGTGCCCGCCAGGATGACCATGTCGGTGCTGCCCCGCCGGACCGCGGCGAGCACGCCCAGCAGCACCCCGGCTGTCGCCATCATGAGCCAGGCGGTGACGCCGAGCTGGACGGTGACGGGCCAGCCGGCGGCGATGATCTCGGCCACCGGCCGGCCGCTGAAGCTGGTGCCGAGGTCGCCGGACAGCAGGCCCCGCAGGTAGAGGCCGTACTGCACGAACAGCGGCTCGTCCAGGTGGAACTGTTCGCGCAGCGCCTGCGCGACCGAGGGCGAGATCGCCTGGTTGGGCCCGGCCAGCGCCCGGATGGGGTCACCGGGCAGGGCGTAGACCGCCATGAAGATGATGAAGGTGGTGCCGAGCAGGACGGGGATCGCCATGACCGTCCTGCGCAGCACGTAGGCGCCCACCTCAGCCGACCTTGACCGCCGCCAGCCGCACGCCGCCCAGGAACTCGGGCGTGACCCCGCTGATCTTGGCCGAGTGGGCCAGCGCGCCGGTGGGCTGGAAGAGCGGTGACAGCGGCAGGTCCTTGAGCGCCTGGGCGGTGGCCTGCTGGGTGACGGACAGCACCTGGTCCTCGGGGACGTCGGCGGCCTTGGCCATCAGGTCCGCGAAGGCCGCGCTGTCGTAGCCGGTGACGTTGGCGGCCGATCCCTTGGTGAACAGCTGGTCGGCCAGCGCGTACAGGTGCGGGTACCCGGCGCCCATGTAGAGCAGGACGGGACCGTCGATCTTCTGCGCGTCGAGGTTCGGGTAGAGCTGGTCGACCGGCTGCGCCTGGGTGGTGATCGCCTCGATGCCGAGGTTGGTGCGCAGCTGGTTGGCGATGGCCTCCAGGATGGTGGAGTTCAGCGGGTCCTGGTAGGTCCAGAGCTTGAGCGGGCCGTCCCAGCCGCCCGCCTCGGCCAGCAGCGTCTTGGCCTTGGCCGGGTCGTAGGAGCACACCTCGCAGTCGGCCTCGCCGCCGCCCGGGACGGCGGTCCCGGCCAGGCCCTTGGCCGGCGAGCCGAACCCGCGCAGCAGCGTCTTGACGATGGTGTCGCGGTCCACGGCATGGGAGAAGGCCTGCCGCGTCTTCAGGTCGGCGAAGCGCTTGTCCCACATCGGGAAGCCGAGGTAGATCACGGCGGGGAAGGGCACCTGCACGAGCCGGTCCTTGAACTGCGTCGAGGCGCTCGGCAGGTTGTTGCCGGTGACGAGGGTGACGTCCAGGGCGCCGGACTGCAGGTCGCGGTAGGCGGCGTTCTCGTCCTGGTAGGACTTGACCTCGATGCGCTCGGACTGGCCCTGGTCGCCCTGGTAGGCGGCGAACCGCTTGAGCGCGATCTTGGTGGCCCCGGTCGTCACGCCGGCGCCGTCGATCTGGTACGGCCCGTTGCCGACGGGCTTGAGGTCGAAGGCGTTCAGGTCGGCGAAGGCCGCCTTCGGCATCGGCGCGAAGGGCGCCTGCGCCAGCATGTACGGCAGCAGCGACAGCGGCTTGTCCAGCGTGACCTTCAGCGTGGTCGGGTCGACGACCTCCACGCCGGACAGCGTCTTGGTCTTGGGCTCGCCCTTGGCCGGGTTGAGGTCGGTGTAGCCCTTGAAGGGGATGAACATGTAGTTGTTGGTGGCGGCGTTCGGCCCGTAGGCGGTCGAGTTCCACGAGTCGGCGAAGGACTGCGCGGTCACCGCCTCGCCGTTGTGGAACGTCCAGCCGGCGTTGAGCTTGATCGTCCAGGTGGTGTTGTCGGTCGTCTCGATGGAGGCGGCCACGGCGTTGACCGCCTTGCCGGTGGCCGGGTCGACCCGGGTGAGCGGGGTGAACAGGGCGGAGTCCAGGTTGCTGCCCGTGGCCTTGCCCGGCGAGAGGTGCGTCAGGAAGTAGGAGGTCACCCCCACCGAATAGGCCGACGGCCCGGCGGTGGCGCCACCACTTCCACCCTGCCCTGCCGAGCAGGCCGTGACGGTGAGCGTGATCGCGAGGAGTGCCCCCGCCCATCCGCGGCGTGATCGAAGTGTCATGTGTGACCTCCAGGGGCGCTGTGGGGGAGGGCACGAGAGTCCCACAGCGCTCCCAGGCGTGACATTGTCGAGAGAGTTGAACCCGGACGGGTGCCTTTGTCACATGGAACAGCGGGTGAACAGCGAAGGCGAACGGTGGGTCCACCGGCCGCCGAGCAGAGTCCCGACGATCTCGATGCCGCGCAGCCCGGCCGGGCCGAGGTCGGCCGGATCGGACGCGGTGAGCATCAGATCGGCGGGATCGCCCGGCCGCACCCCCGCCCTGCCCCTGCTGGCGGCGGGCAGCGCCGCGGACAGGGGGATCGCCTGCTCGGGATGCCAGGGGGCGCGGTCGTCGTCGGTCCTGGAGATCGCCGAGGCGATGCCGTCCCAGGGGTCCAGCGGCGAGACCGGCGCGTCCGAGCCGAGCTCCAGCCGCGCGCCCGCCGCCAGGAGGTCGGCGTAGGCGAAGGCCCGGCCGGTCCTGCCGTGCCAGTGCAGGTCGGCCACGTCCCTGTCGTCGGGCGCGTGCGCGGGCTGCACCCCCGCCACCAGTCCCGGCTTGGCGAACCGGGCGAAGTCCGCAGGTCGGAGCAGCTGGGCGTGCTCGATCCGGCCGGGGCACCCGACGCTGTCGAAGGCGTCCAGCGCGATGCCCGCCGCCAGGTCGCCGATGGCGTGCACGGCCGGATGCAGGCCGTGCACGAAGGCCCGCGCCATCGTGGCGCGCAGGTCCTCCGGCGGGGTCTCCAGCAGCCCGTGCGAGCTCGTGCCCGGGTAGGGGCTCTCGCAGTAGGCAGTCCTGGTGTTCAGCGAGCCGTCCACGAAGATCTTCAGCGGCCCGACCTCCAGCAGGCCGCCGGAGCCCGCCACGACGTCACCGGTGCGCAGACCTCGGTCGATGGCCTCCTCCAGCCGCCCCTTGGGGATCGTGCAGGTGACCCGCACGTCCAGGCGGTGCTCGCGGCCCCGCCGGGCCCAGTCGGTGACGTTGTCGGCCAGCTCGAAGTCCTGCATCCCGACGACGCCTCGCGCGGCGGCGGCCGTGGTCGCCTCGGCCACCCAGCGGTCCAGCTCGGCCGCCGGCGGCGGGGGCAGCTCGGCCACCGCCGTGTAGCACTCCTGCTCGCGCAGCACCCCGGTCGGGTGATCACCCCTGCCGATGAGGGTCAGCGCGGCGGGGCTGAGCCAGGCGGTGTGCAGGTCCTTGCTGATCATCACGATGGGTCTGCCGGGGGCCGCGGCCTCCAGCATCGCCTTGCCGGGGGTGTCGGGCCACAGCCCGTCGCGGAATCCGTACCCCACACTGAGCCCCGAGCAGGGCAGCATCAGGGAGACGGCTTCGCGCGCCGAGCGCGCGCCGCTGAGGTCGACGCGGCGGCGGGCCTGCGCCCACTGGACGGCGTGCACGTGCGCGTCCCACAGTCCGGGCAGCAGCGTGGCGCCCTGAACGTCCACCGACTCGTCGGCGGGAGGCGGCTCGGCGCTCACCTCGGTGACGCGGCCGCCGGCGATCAGGACGTGGCGGATCGGCCCGCGCGGGCCCATCCGCGCGTTGCGCAGCAAGAGAGAGGACAGCGAGAGAGAGGAGGACATGGCCATGACGTTAGGAGTGAGGGCACCGCGCGCTCATCGTTGAAAGCGGACGTCCCCCGGGGGGCGCCTTGTTCCCTTCTACAGCTCGCCCGCCAGTTGCAGCAACCGCAGCTGGAGCCAGACCACCAGGCGGTCGGTCGGGTCGCCCAGGTCCAGCGCGAACAGCTCCTGCAGCCTGCGCACCCGGTAGCGCAGCGTGTTCTCGTGCACCGACAGCTCGGCGGCGGCCTTGGCGGCCTCGCCGAAGGCGTCCAGATAGGCCAGCAGGCTGGCGGCGTGCGTGGTGGAGTGAGCGGCGTCGTGCTCCATCATCCTGCGCACCGGCTCCAGCAGCCGGTCCCGCTCCGCGCCGCCGCGTTCGACCAGGTCGAGCAGGGCGATGCGGCTGCGCACCTGCTCGTCGGTGGCGACCGACGGAGTCGTGCCGCCGCTCTCGGCCAGCACCTGGACCACCCGCTCGGCGAGCCTGCCGGAGGCGGCGGCCAGGCCCAGACCCTGCACCACCGGGCCGATGCCCGCGTGCAGCCCGACCCGCGCCGACTTCAGCACCGCCGACGTCACCTCGGTGACGGACTTGACGAGCTGCTCAACGGAACTATCGGCGATCATCGGCAGCAGGGCGTGGATGCGGCCGCCGCCCATCGTGCACGCCGACTCCGGATGTCCCGCCTCGCAGGCCAGGCTCACCAGCTCCAGCACCCCGGCCATCGCGGTGCCCGGCTCGGCCGTCGGCGCGGCCGGCGCGAACACCACCACGGCGACCGGCGTGTCCGCCGGCAGGCCGAGCCGGGCGGCGGCGGCCGTCTCGGAGGTGTGGCCCTCCAGCAGCGCGCGCAGCGTCTCGGCCCGATGCCAGCGGCGCGGGTCGACGGGGGTACGCGCCCGCAGCAGGTGCAGGGCGGCGATCCTGGCGGCGTCGTCCAGCAGCCGCATCGCCTCCGGCTCGACCCCGGGCACCCCGTCCAGCACCCAGATGAAGCCGAGCAGCTGGGCGCCGGCCCGCACCGCCGTGGCCAGGCGCGGCGTGTGCCCGTCGAAGAGGCTGTCGAAGCGCACCGGCCCGTCGGCGTTGAACACCCGGCCGTACTCGGTGCGGTTCGTCGGCCGCTGCGGCGTCCTGCGGCCCAGGATGCCCTGCTTGCGGATCTCGTCGATCTCCTGGCCGGGCAGGTTGGAGTAGCTCAGCACGTTGCCCTGCGGATCTTCGATGCAGGTCGCGCCGCCGATCGTCGAGGCGATCACGTTGGCCAGCGCGAACAGGTCGCCCATGCCCACCGAGGAGTAGGTGGTGCCGGCCGCCCCCGGCCCGGCGATCGCGGTCGTCAGCAGCGCGTCCAGCTGCCGCCACGGCAGCCGCTCGGGGGCGATGAGCAGGGCGACCTCCGCCTGTTTCGCCGCCGCCACCAGCGGGGCGAGGTCGGCGCCGCGATCCTTGACCACGACCGCGTGATAGCCGTTCAGCCCCGCCTGCTCCACCAGCTCGGCCGTCGCCGAGCCGACCGCGAGCAGCACCCGCCCCGCTCCCTCCTCGAGGTGGTCCGCGGGATCGTGCACCTCCGGCTCACCCACCGTGACGGGCGCGCCCTCGGGCAGGTAAGCGGCCGACAGCACATGACTGCCCAGCGTCTCCAGCACCTGGTCGAGCAGGGGTTGGTACGGCCTGGTCATCGAACCGTCAGCACCCATGCGGGCTAGGCTCTCACCGGCTTGACGATTCCGACAAGTCGTCGTCTCGGACGTTGGGACCTGCGACGATGCCCGGCACCCGGCTCGTCTCGCACACTGGAGCGTGCTCGACGAACTCGACTCCGTCCCCGCCTTCGACCGCTTCGCCACCGTGGACGAGGTGCACGAAAGCCTCGCCGCCCTCGCCGACGCCCACCCCGGCGTGGCCGGCCTGCGCCGGATCGGCACCTCCCGCCTCGGCGACCCCCTGCTCTGCCTCACCGTGGGCGACGGCCCCCGGCACGCGATCGTCGCCGCCGGGCCGCACCCGAACGAGCCCATCGGCGGCCTGACCGTCACCCATCTGGCCACCCGGCTCTGCACCGACGCCGACCTGCGCCGCGCCACCGGCTACACCTGGCACATCGTCGGCTGCCTCGACCCGGACGGCACCCGCCTCAACGAGGGCTGGTTCGCCGGGCCGTTCACCAAGGCCCACTACGGCAGGCACTTCTACCGGCCGGCCCCCGACGAGCAGGTCGAATGGACCTTCCCGTTCTCCTACAAACGCTCCTACTTCGACCGGGTGCTCCCCGAGACGCTGGCCCTCATGCGGCTCATCGACGACACCCGGCCGGCCTTCTTCACCACCCTGCACAACGGCGAGTCCGGCGGCGTCTTCTACTACCTGAACCGGCCGGTCCCCGAGCTGCACGCCGTGCTGAAGGAGCTGCCCGGCAGATACGGCGTGCCGCTGCACGCCGGCGAGGCCGAGCATCCCGCGGTCCGCTCCTTCGAGCAGGCCATCTACCAGGCGCCCACGATGGAGGACGCCTACGACTACCTGGAGGCCAACGGCCAGGACCCGGTCCCGCACATCGGCGGCGCGGCCAGCGACTCCTACATCAAGAAGTACGGCACCCTCGGGCTGACCGCCGAGATCCCGTACTGGACCGAGCCGGAGGCCGCCGACACCTCGCCCGTGGGCCGCTCCTACCGTGACCTGATCCAGGAGCAGGCCAAGCGGATGCGCGAGACCCACGAGATCCTGGAGGCGACGCTGTCCGCCGTCAGCGGCGACCTGGTGACGGCCTCGCCGTTCCTCAGTGCCAGCAGGGCGTTCGTGCCGATGCTGGCGGAGTGGGCCGAGACCGACGAGCGGCGGGCCGTCGACCCCTCCGGTGACCGGCCCGCGACCGTGGCCGAGGTGTTCTCCTGCCGGGACAGCCTGGCCAGCGCGCGGCTGCGCTTCGGCGGGATCCTGCTGAGGGCGCTGGAGGGCGAGATGGCCGTCGGCAACGGCACTCCCGTCATCCGCGCCAGGGCCGGCGAGCTCGCTGAGCTGCACGCGCGCTGGTGCGAGGAGAGCGAGACCGCCGCCCGCACGATCCCCATCCACGACCTGGTGGCCATCCAGTACGGCGCGATCCTGGCGGGCGCGGCCCACGCCTGACGGGTCAGGGCGCGCGGCGGTGCGACACGCGGCCCGCGGTTGAGGCTCAGGGTGTGCGGCGGTGCGCTTCCCGCATCGCCGCCACCAGGGCGCCCTCGGCCAGACCGGCGATCACCCGGTCGGCCAGCTCGGCGGGCTTGTCCTGGCTGAGCTTGGCCTTGCCCACCGCCCGATCCGGCACCAGCCGGAACCCGGTCACGGCCGGCAGCAGCCGGTGCGCGTACTCCTCGACGCCCGACAACCGGAACGGCCGCGGCCGATCCCGTTCGTAGTGGTCCACGCTGTCGGACAGCACCTGGTAGGTCTCCTCCGGGCCGAGGATCTCCGGCGTGCCGTACAGGTGCACCGTCACGTAGTTCCACGTCGGCACGTACGGCCCGTCCTGGTAGAGCGTGGGGGAGACGTACCCGTGCGGCCCCTGCACCACCACGGCGACGGGCCGCTCGCCCAGCCCGTGCAGCTCGGCGTCCGCCCTGGCCACGTGCCCGACGATCTCCGGCCCGGCCGTCGCAGGGTCGGGGATGATCGGCACGTGGGAGACCACGGGACCGCCGTCGCTGACCAGCAGCGCCCATCCCTGCTCGGCGATCAGGGCGCGCAGGGTGGCGGGCTCGTTCAGGGCGAAGATTGGTTGTTCCAGCACAAGGCCATGAAACCCGCAGGTCGCGGCCGGTGTCAGCGTGGCCGGGGACAAGCCTGGGCCGCCCGGCTTGCCGAGTTCGACAAGCCGGCGGGTCAGCTGCGCGGCGGCTCGTCCCGTCCGGCGGGCACCTTCGCCTCGTGCTCCTCGTGCTTCTCCTCCAGGGGAGCCTTCTCGCCACCGTAGGCCCGGCTCATCCTGGTGCGGAGCCGGCCGATCAGGCCGCGCGCGGTCTCGGGCGGCACCTGGCCGTCGCCGTCCGCTCCCGGCAGCATCGGGATCGACTTCTTGCCGCGTACGTGCGCCGCGAGGTCGTCGGCGGGCGGCGCGTGCACCTCGACGAACTCGCCGTGCGGCAGCCGCGTGATCACCCCGGACTCCACGCCGTGAGCGAGGACCCGGGCGTCGGCGCGCTGCAGGCCGACGCAGATCCGGTAGGTGACGACGTAGGCGATGGCCGGGCCGAGGAAGAGCGCGAACCGGCCGATCCAGGTGGTCCAGAACAGTGGGATGTGGAAGAAGGCGGAGAAGAGGTCGTTCGCCCCCATGATGGTGAGGATGGAGAAGAACGTGACGCCGGCCACGCCGATGGCCGTGCGGTGCGGGTTGTTGCGCGGCCGGTCGGCGATGTGGTGCTCGCGCCGGTCGCCGGTGATCCACTGTTCCAGGAACGGGTACAACGCCAGGCCGGTGAAGATCAACCCCAGCGGCACCAGCGCCGGGATCAGCACGCTGAGCGCCAGCGTGAAGCCGAAGGCGTTGATCTCCCAGGAGGGCATCAGGCGCAGGGCTCCCTCCAGGAAGCCCATGTAGAAGTCGGGCTGCGACCCGGCGGAGACGTCGGCCGGGCTGTAGGGGCCGTACAGCCAGATGGGGTTGATCTGGGCGAAGGTGGACAGCCCGGTGAGCACGGCGATGGTGAACAGCGTGTACGCGCCCGCCTTTGCCATGAACGCGGGGAAGAAGGGCGCGCCGACCACGTTCATCTCCGTACGGCCCTTGCCCGGCATCTGGGTGTGCTTCTGCACCCACATCAGGATCAGGTGCGCGGTGATGAGCGCCAGCAGGAGGCCCGGGATGAGCAGGATGTGGATCGAGTAGAACCGCGGGATCACCACCTCGCCCGGGTACTCGCCGCCGAAGAGGAAGAACGACAGGTACGTGCCGATGACCGGGATCGACAGCATCACCCCCTGGGTGATCCGCAGCCCGGCGCCCGACAGCAGGTCGTCCGGCAGCGAGTAGCCGGTCAGGCCCTCGACCAGGGCCACGGTGAACAGGGTCAGGCCGATCAGCCAGTTCAGCTCACGCGGCTTGCGGTAGGCGCCGGTGAAGAACACCCGGAGCATGTGCACCATCAGGCCGCCGATGAACAGCAGCGCCGCCCAGTGGTGGATCTGCCGGAGCAGCAGCCCGCCGCGCACCTCGAAGCTGATCTCCAGCGACGAGGCGTACGCCGCCGACATCTGGACGCCCCTCAGCGGCGCGTACGGGCCGTCGTAGGTGACGTGCTCCATGCTCGGGACGTACCAGAAGGTGAGGAACGTGCCGGTCAGCAGCAGGACGATGAACGCGTACAGCGCGATCTCGCCCAGCAGGAACGACCAGTGGTCCGGAAAGACCTTGCGCAGGTTCCGCTTGAGGAAGTTCGCCCCGCCCAGACGCTCGTCGAGAAACCGGCTCGGCCCCGCGATGGCTTTGCTGATCTTGGTCATGTACGGGCTCCAATCAACCTTCCCGACCGCCATCGCACGTTGTCGCGAGCGGCCGGCCCAGACTCCACGCCGATCTGGGGGGCCATCTTGAGCAAGCCTTGCCCGGCCGCGCGGCCCCTCATGACGCCGGAGCCTCGCCGATCGTGACGTCGACCTGCTCGGTGGATCCGTCACGCTGGACCTCGACGGCGGTCTTCGTACCCGGCCGGAGGTCGCGCAGCTTGTCGACCACGTCCTCCGAGGTGCGGACCGGCTGCCCGGCGAAGGCGGTGATCACGTCACCCCGCCGGAGACCGGCGTCGGCGGCGGGGCCGCCCCTGACGATGGAGGTGATGATGGCGCCACCCTCGGTCCCGACGTCGAGGGACTGGGCGATCTCCGGCGTCAGCGTCCGCAGGCCGACGCCGAGGAAGGAGTGGGTGACCTTGCCCTTGTCGAGCAGCTGGTCGGCGGCCCAGGTGACGACCCCGGCGGGGATCGCGAAGCCGATGGACACCGCGCCCTCCTGCGGCGGGATGTAGGCCTCGTTGATGCCGACGACCTCGCCGCGGGCGTTCACCAGCGCGCCGCCGGAGACTCCGGGCGAGATCGCGGCGTCGGTCTGGATCAGGTCGACCAGGGCGTGGCCCGCCTGCGCCGAGTCCGGCACCTCCCGGTCCAGGCCGGAGATGATGCCGGCGGTCACCGTGTTCTCGAAGCCCAGCGGGCTGCCGAGGGCCAGCGCGAGCTCACCCGGCACCGGCAGCTTCGGCTGGAAGGTGGCCGGGTGCAGGTCGTCCCGCTCGGCCTTGACCACGGCCAGGTCGGTGCGGGCGTCGGTGGCCAGCACCCGGCCGTCGGCCCGCTTGCCGTCGGCGAAGGCCACCTGGACGCGCCGCTGGCCCTCGACGACGTGTTCGTTGGTCAGGATGATGCCGTCGGCGCGGTAGACCACCCCGCTGCCCAGCGACCCGGGGGTGAAGATGGTCACCACCGACGGCTCCACCTGCCGCACGATGCCGGGAATGCGGCTGAACAGGCCGTCCGGGCTCGGCGAGCTCTGCGGTCGGTCGGTGGCCGTCGGACTCGCCGGCGGAGATGCCGTCGGGCTCGCCGGAGCCCCCGTTGCGCACCCTGCCAGGCAGGCGATGGCGGTCAGCGTCGCGAGCAAGCGAACCAGGCACATGGCGGTTGCCTACCCGGCATACTCACGTCAAACGGCCGAAGCGGCAGCGACCTGGGCGAGACGCCGTCGCCGGCGAGGCAGGCCCGGGCCCCGGTGACCTGGTGGAACCCGCCGGCCGGTCGGCCTGGCCGAAGCGGTCGGCGACGAGCCGGTCGGCCCAGCGGCGCAGGGCGTCGGCCACGGGCGGGTGGCGCAGCCCGACGGCGTCGGCCGACGAGGTGTCGTAGCGCTCCTCGGACAGGAACGTCAGCGTCTCGGGGTCGGCTCCGGTCAGCGCGCGCGGCAGTCGCCGTACGAGACCGACCGGCAGGAGCAGGCGCGGCGCGCGTACGCCGAGGTGCCGGGCGAGGAGCGCGACCAGCTCGGGCAGCTCGGGGGTGGCGTCGTCGAGGACCCAGTGGGCGTGGTACGGCCCACGGTCGTGCTCGGGCACGGCGGCCAGGAAGCGGGCGAGGTGGTCGACGGTGACGACCGGGACGAACGTGCGCCGGGTGCCGGGCAGCGCCGGGAGCCGGCCGGTCCACAGCTGCCGGACCAGGTCGGCCAGGCCGAGATACTGCCCGGCCTCGCCGGTGACCGAGTGCCCGATCACGGTGGCGGGATTGACCGTGGTCAGCGGGATCCCCTCCTTCTCCGCGATGGCGCGGACCGCCGCGTCACCCTCCCGCTTCGACGCCTCGTACGCGCCGTAGCGCCGGTAGAGGCCGGCCAGCCGCTCCTCGGACACGGGGTGGGTCAGCGTCTCGGCGACCCGGTAACCGGACACGTGGACCAGCCGCCGCAGGTGGGGGCGGGCGCCGGCCCAGCGCAGGACGTTCAGGGCGCCGTCGACGTTGGCGCGCCGCGCTTCCTGCCGGCTCATTCCGAAGCGGAAGGTGCCGGCGGTGTTGAAGACGTCCCGTACGGACCCCAGCTGGTCCTCCACGTCCTGTACGGAATCCGGCCGGTTTTCCCCATCTCGTACGGACTCCGTCCGGTTCGTCGCGGGCAGCCCGAGCCCTGGCCGGGTGGTGTCAGCCGGGACGACGGTGAGCGCGCGATCGTCCACGCCGTGCTCGCGCAGCCAGGTGCGGAGCTCGGCGGCGCGGGCGGGCCCGCCCCGGACGCTTGCGGCGACCGGACGCCCCCGAGCGAGTAATTCCGCCGTCAGCCAGCGGCCGACGAAGCCGGTAGCGCCGACGACCAGGGTGTCCGGTTCCATGACCACTCTTTCCTGTAGACCGATCTACATAATCTGATGCCGTGCGACGACCCAGCCGAAAGGCCGCTTGGTTCAGGAGCCGAGCAGGGCTCCCGCCGTGCGCCGGGCCCGCTCGATCGGGGTCCGGCTGCGCTGGGCGCGGGCCAGCACCAGCGCCCCCTCGATCAGGGCCAGCAAGGAGCAGGCCAGGTCCTCGGCGTCCCCGGCGGCGTGGCCGTCGGCGGCCAGGCGGTCGGCGAGCGCCCGCTGCCACCCGTCATAGGCGTCCGCGCAGACCTTCTGGAGCGGGTCGTTGGTGGCCGCCACCTCCAGGGCGACCGTCGCGATCGGGCAGCCTTTGGTGTACGCCGCCTCCTCCATCCGGTCGGCCAGGGCGTCCAGCAGCGCCTCGACCAGTGCCCGGGTGTCGGGAGCGCGCTCCGCCAGGTCGCCGATCACCGTGTCGATCTCCCGCGCGGAGGCGGTGAGGGCCTCGGCGGTCAGCTGATCCTTGCCGCCGGGGAAATGGTGGTACAGCGAGCCCCGGGGGGCCTTGCCGGCCTCGATCACCTCGTTGAGGCCGGTGCCGAAGTAGCCCCGCGCCTCCACCAGTGTGCGCGCGGCGTCGATCAACCGCGCGCGCGTCTGGTCACCCTTGACCGCCATGCGGCTAAAGCTAGACCGATCTACATAATTTGCGCAACTTTCGTAACCGAAGGCTGCTCACAGGGGCCCTGCGCGCCGCGACAGGCCTCCTCCGGCGTGGTCACCGTCATGACCAGGCCGATCACGAACACCACGTAGGCCAGGACGGCGAGCACCCACCACGCGGCCAGGCCCATCGAGAACTTCCGCCGGGGCTCGAACCGCGCGGGCTGTGCGGGCTGTGCGGACTGCGCTCTGGTCAGCAGGGCGTCGAGATCGGGGTCGTCGAAGGCCAGCTGCTCCTCGATCTCCTGGAGCGCCCGTTCTTCCTCACGTGAAAGGCCCATGACCGCAATGTCGCCTCCTGATTTACCCCCTTTCTTGCAGTATGCGACTTTCCGTCCGTGGAGAGAAGTGTCAGCGGGAGGGCTCCCAGCCGCGCCGGGGCGGTCGGGCGCCGGTCGGTTGCTCGTCGCGGCCGCGGTAGACCACGTAGGGCCGGGTCAGATAGCCGACGGGCGCGGTGAGCATGTGCACCAGCCGGGTGAAGGGCCAGCTGGCGAACAGCACCAGCGCGCTCAGCGCGTGCAGCTGGAACTGCGGCGGCGCGCCCGCCATCAACGCCGGATCCGGGCTGAAGAAGAAGATCGACCGGAACCAGGGCTTTCATCGTTCGAGCATCCCGCGCCCTTCGTGATCGGCCAGGACCTCGCGGATCACATACCGGGCATTGGCCGCGATCACCGGGTTCGTGTCGACGTAGTAGGGGAGTTGGATCAGCGCCATGGACAGCGCCCTGCCCCGGCCCCTCGCCCAGGTCGCGTCATCGACGTCCAGGCCCGCCCGGAAGACGCGCCTCGCCGCGGCCGGGAGCAGGTTCCACGCCGGAATCAGATCGCACGCGGGATCACCCACACCGGCGGTCGCGAAATCGATCACCCCGCTGAGCCGCCCCCGATCGACCAGCAGGTTGCCGGGCATCAGATCGGCATGCACCCAGCAGGGCGGCCCATCCCACTCACCCGCCCGCAACGCCGCCTCCCACGCCGCCGTCGCCGCGCCGGTGTCGATCATCCCCTCCAGCGCCCCGATCGCGTCGCGAGTCCCGGCGTCCTGCGCCTTCAACGGCCCACCCCGGTAGGCGGGCGGCCCACCGTCCAGCCCGACCTGCCGGAACGCCGCGACGAACCCCGCCAGATCCGCCGCCAGCCCTTCGGGGTCGGTCAGCCGTCCAGCCTCCGGATTCACCCCGTCGAGCCATCGATAGACGGACCAGGCCCACGGAAACTCCTCAGTCGGCTCCCCCTCCCCGAGCACGACGGGCACGGCCACCGGCAGCACCGGAGCCAGCGACGGCAACCACCGCCGCTCCTTCACCACGTCCCCGACCCCACCCTCGATCCGGGGCAACCGCACGGCCATGTCGTCCCCCAGCCGGTAAACCGCGTTCACGGTCCCACCCGACGGAAACGTCTCCACAGGCAACTCGGCCCACCGGGGAAACTGCGCGCACAGCAACCGCCGCACGAGCTCCACGTCGATGTCCCACTCGTCGGCATGCATCTTGCCCGCGCCCATGACCACCCTCCTGATGTACGCGCGCCATCCGAACGCTTTCACGGGGTGCCCGTCAACTCCATTTCCGCTACAGGGGTCAGGCCATGCGTGAGGTCAGCACGTACCGAATCGGCGGCTCCGCGCTTGCCTTGACATCGACGACAGGGTTGTAGCGTGCTCGCGCATACCGACCATGAGGATGACGATGAAATTCGCGATCAGCTACTCCACAGCCGACGGTGTCGACCCCGACAAGCTCGTGACCTATGCCCGGCATGCCGAGGACTGCGGCTTCGAGGGGCTGTATCTCCCGGAGCACATCGTGCTGTATCCCGGCGCCACGCTCGGCCCTTTCGAATTCCCGCCGGCCTTGCCCTACCCCGATCCGCTTGACTGTCTGGGCTTCGTCGCGGCGGCCACCCAGCGCATCCTGCTGGGCACCGCCGTGCTGCTGCTGCCGTACCACCACCCAGTGATCCTGGCCAAGCGCCTGGCGACCATCGACGTGTTGTCCAAGGGGCGGATGCGGCTGTTGACCGTAGGGCTGGGCACCTTGCCCGGCGAGGCCAGAGCGGTGGGGGTCGACTTCGGCACGCGAGGACGCCGTGCCGACGAAGCCATCGACGTGTTGCGGCTGCTCTGGGAAGGCGGCGAGGAGGGCATCGGCTTCGACGGCGAGTTCTTCAACTTCGACGACGTGACCAGCTATCCCAAGCCTCATGGGGTCGCCCACCTGCCGATCCACGTCGGAGGATCGAGCAGGGCGGCCGCACGCCGCGCCGGGCGGCGTGGCGACGGCTACTTCCCCGGCGGCGCGCTCACCCCCGAGGAGCGCGCGATCCAACTGGATCTTGCCCGGGCCGCCGCCGTCGAGGCCGGTCGCGACCCTGGCGCGCTGGAGTACACGCGATGGGGGTCAATCGACATGTCCGCCGAACGGGTCGCGACCTTCGCCGCGCAAGGCGTGACCCGCATCGTGGTCAGCCCCACTGCGACGGAACCGGAACAGCAGCGAGATGAGATGTGCGCGTTCGCCCGGAGATTCGCCCTCCGCGGTATCGGCTGACGGCCCCTGAACGGGTGCGGGCCGAAAAGGGTTCCGCGTCCTGAAGGCCGAAGCTCTAGCCTGTACGCCGTGACGACTCAGGTGATCGTGCTCAACGGCGGATCCAGCGCGGGTAAGTCCGAGATCGTCCGGCACCTGCAGGCTGTCCTGCCGCAGCCATGGCTTGCCTTCGGGGTCGACTCGCTCATTGAGGCGATGCCCCTGTCCATGCAGTCCTCGGATGCGGGTATCGAGTTCGCCCCCGACGGCGGGATCAGCGTCGGACCCGATTTCATGGCGCTGCAGGCGGCGTGGATGGAGGGGATCGCCGCGATGGCCCGTGCCGGAGCTCGGGTCATCATCGATGACGTCTTCCTCGGTGGGGCGGGGTCCCAGCAGCGGTGGCAGCGAGTTCTCGGCGGACTGGACGTCCTGTGGGTGGGCGTCAGGTGCGCCGGCGCGGTCGCGGCCGAGCGGGAGAAAGCTCGGGGGGACCGGATCCAGGGAATGGCCGTGGCGCAGGCGGAGGTCGTGCACGAAGGTGTGGTCTACGGCCTGGAAGTGGACACCACGCAGACCGAGGCCCTGGTGTGCGCGGAGGCCATCGCCGATCACGTACGGCAATCCGGCGAACGTCCCCGGTCACAGCACTAGCGATGCGCCTGAATGCGTCGGAAGGCTGCGGCCAGGGCGACTGTAAGTCCTGCTTGGTTCTTGGATCTGGATGTTTTCGGTCAGCGCAGGTCCGCCAACGACGGCCTCATCTCGCGCGACGACCTGACGGGATATTTCGCCAAGTATTGCCGGTGACTCGCACCAAGGCGGAGGCAGCACAGGGCCGTCGGCCCCGCGCCGGCGTGGACGGCATCGTCCGCAGCTTCTACTACGACCTGCACACCTGGGCAGCCAACGAGCCCGAGCCCGACGTCAGGAAAGCCCGGTGGCCGTCGGCAAACTCGATGCCGTACTCCTGCTCAATACGCTGGAACTCGATCTCGCTCAGCCCCGGCGCTATCTCGCAGCAGTCCGCAGCGGCGAGAAGGCGCGCTGCTTCTATCCCCAGCTTCATCCCATCCGGCTTCATCACGTTGGAACAGTACTGGTCCCGCCATCTGAGGCCGGACAGTTTTCGAAGATCACCTGGCTGCAGCCGGAGCCCGCCTGACGCGAGATGAGCTCAAGCGCGCGGCGGCAGGACCTCGATCACGGTGGCCGTTCCGGCAACAGGTCGGGCTTCGTACATGGTGATCACATCGCCGCACTTCAGGTGCCTCCACTGCTCGGGGCTCAGAGGAGCCAGCCGAACGTCGGCGGTCTCTCCCGGGCCGAGCTCCTGCGCATACTCCACCCACAACCGGGCGATGTTCAGTTCTCGCTCCCCGCCAGCGGTGCGGTTGCCAATGTCCCACATCGGCCGGAGCCGCCCGTCTGCGGCAAAGGCAGTCCGGCGTCGGCCCTCCTTCGCACCCACCAGGCTCAGGGTCGCCCGGACGGTGCCGTGTCGGACTTCCCAGCCCCGCCACTCGCACCAGCGCCGGCTGCGGTCGAGCATCATCTGGCGAGCGGCCTCGGCGAGGAGTTCCCAGAAGTCAACGGACACGGGGTGGACATCCCCGATCTCAATGAGAACCTCGAGCACCATCTCCCACTCCTGGCGCACGATGTCCTCGCGCACACCCCCGACTGTCTGTCCGTTCTCTGCCGCTGCGTCCTCCGGCAGTAGATCGACGGCCTGCCGAAGGAGTGTGAACGCGTCATCCATGTGCTGCATTCTCCCCCGTCCCCGGACGCCCATTGAAAGGCGACCAGGCCAACCGGAGTTGGCAGCGCGACACGTCCGGATGCTCTCCGGCGCCGAGATTGTTGCCCACTACTTTGAGCAACTCGACTGCGATCCGACCCCGCCAAGCCGTCTGGGCTAGTTCGGATAAGCCTGCATCCGCTGCCCGATGCTGAACGTCAACCCGAAGATGACTCGACCGTCTCAATGAGATCGAAACTGATCTCCTCGCCCGCCGCCAACACGCCGTAGCAGAGCGCTGGATCGGTGAAATCGAAGGAATCGAAGGAATCGACCTGACCCTCACCATGCCATCCCTATCGCTCCGTAGGAGACGGAAGCCCGAGCAATGATCATCCACGTTGGGCTGCCGTTACACCGTGAGGTGAGCCGTCAAACTGCGGTGCGGTGGGATGTTGTCCATAGTTCGAAAGACAATTCTCTCTGATAGCCGCGCGCGATCTCGCCAAACGGACCGAACTCGCGCACGGCCGTCCTCTCCGCCTCCGCGCGGCCGAGCCCACGTCGCTGCCAGGCGTCCGTTGCGTCGAGCAGGCCATCGCGCGCCTCGGCAAGGAGATCGCGCTTGATGCGAGGTGGACCTTTCAACCTGCGGTGCAGACGGTCCACGTAGTCGTCGATGACGCTCGTACCTGCCGCGACCTTCTCTGCCATAGCCGCTCTTGTCATCACCTCGCCCCCAGTCGCCGAAGCCCAGCGAACTCAAGCCCGGCATAGATGGCGACCACCAGCGCGCCGACCAGCATGAAGGCAACCCCCAAGCCGGTCAGCGGTATGACGTCCGCGAATGCCAAGGCCAGCAGCGTCACACAGGACAGCGCGTTGCCCGCCACGACGAACGCCACATATCGCACAGGGATCCGCGGATGACCAGCGATGAGGCCGAGCGCTGCGGCCCCGCCCAGCATGGCCACGCCGAACGGGATGGACCAGGCGGTCGGCAGGCCAAGCGGGCCACTGAGCGGCTGGGCGGCGGCGAGCATGACCGCGCCGAAAACAGCGGTGCTCCACCCGTCGATCCGCAAAATTGTGCGCAGCGGGCCCATGGCGTCGGTCTGTGGATGCCGGGCGGTCCCGGTTGGCGTGCTCATACAGGTCTCCTTCGTCCTGAGTGGGTCCTAACTGGACAAGACCATGCCACCGCAGCGGTTACGAGCTCAATAACCTCCGAGGTCATGGCGTCGCCCACCTGGTGGTGGCCTATCCTCCTCGGCATGGACGTGGAACAGCCGTCTCGGGTAGGGACCTTGCTGCGGGAGTGGCGACAGCGGCGCCGACTCAGCCAGCTCGATCTCGCCAACCTGGCCGACACCTCGGCGCGGCACCTGTCGTACATGGAGAACGGCCGCGCCCGCCCGAGCCGGGCCATGCTGCTGCGCCTGTCCGCCGCACTCGACGTGCCCCTGCGCGAGCGCAACACGCTGCTGCTGGCCGCCGGCTACGCCCCGGCCTACCGGGAAAGCAGCCTCGACGACGACTACATGGCCTCGATCCGCTCCGCACTGGAAACCATGCTGACGGCGCATGAGCCGTACCCGGCCGTCGTGGTCGACCGTATCTGGAACGTGCTGCAGGGCAACCACGCCATGGGCGTCCTGATGGACGGCATCCCGCCGCACCTGCTGAAGCCGCAGCCGAACGTGTTCCGGCTGGCCCTGCACCCCGACGGGCTGGCCGCGCGGCTGGCCAACCTGGAGGAAGTGAGAAAACTCTTCCTGGAACGGCTGTCACGCCAGGTCAACGCCACTGGAGACACCGAGCTCCGCCGTCTCTACAAGGAGGTTTCCAGCTACCCGGTGCCATCGAGCGAGGAGACGCACCGCAACGGAGCCCCGCGACACCAGCCGAGCCCGATTCAGGTGCCCCTGAGAATCCGCACCCCGTTCGGCGAACTGGCGATGTTCAGCACCATGGCGACCTTCGGCGCCCCGGCCGACGTGACGCTGTCTGAGCTGGCGATCGAGCTCTTCTATCCCCTCGACGACTTCACTGCCAATACCCTCCGCGCCCTATCGCGTGGCGGGGCTTGAGCCGGTCGTGCTCGCATGTTGCCAAGATCGGCCATGTTCTTCCCGCCGGTAATGGCTGGGAGCCGATGACCGTGGGCGACCGGATCAATGAGTACTACGTGAGCCGCTTCCCCCGCCGTCGCCGAAGTCGTCGCCGCCAAGGCGAGCTCCGGCCAAGTTCGACTTCTGAGACGCATGGCAGAGTGCTATGCGATTGAGAGCCACTGGACGCGGACGACGTAGATCTCACGCTGTTGTTCCAGTACGAGGTAGGTCACCAACCCACCATCCCCGAAGGGCATGACTCGGAGGTTTCCTTCCGGCTTGGCTGGGTTGGAGGGATTGCCGGCCCAAGGAGCTGTCTCCAACAGGGCGAAGACTTCGGCAAGGTACCGGGCTGCGTCAACCGGTAGAGCCGCGATCTGGTCCTGGGCAACCGGATCCGGCTCGGTGAGCGCGTACACCTACGCCTGTACGCCACGCTCGGCGAGCAGTTCGCGCCAGGTTCTGTCTCCACGTGGCACCGCTTGACCACGTTCGGCGAGGTCTTGTACGTGCGCGGCGTGCGCATACATGCGTTCGCGGCCAGCGCGGTCGTGCAGGGAGTCGTGCGCGATCAGCCACCAGGTGTGGATGAACTCATTGAGCTTGCCGAGGTCGAGCGTGGCTCCTACCTCGTTCAGAGCCATACGCAGGCCCGCGTCGAAGGCCTCCCGATCTTGTGGCACGGTCAAGGCCGCACGGATCGAACGCAAGCTCTTGTCCAGCATCGGGGCGCTCACGCCTGTCGGCTCATGGGGCTGCGCGGTCATGAGATGATCCCCCTCTCATAGATTCACCTCAGATTACGCCACTTGGCCGTCGTGGCCTGCGGGCTCGGCGGAACTTCCCAGGTGACTGAGGTGCCCCGCAAATTCCGGACAGTCGGCTACATGAGCTGATTCTGTGTGCGGACGAGGCGGATTCCTGGGGCAGTGCCTGGAGGACGTCGTGCTGCGCCCTGTTGGCGTTGGCGTACCCGCCGTTCGTGGAGACGAAGGACCAGAGGTACGTCCTGGAGATCTTTGCGACGGCCGCCGTGTTGGAGTCCTGGAAGGCGATCTTCCAGGGGCCGGGGTGCCGGGAGATGCAGTCCGCCCTGGAACTCCGCCATGTCGTGGCGGAACATGAGCCAGAGCCGTTCGACGGTGAGGAGGTCTGCGGCGGTCACGGGCCGCACGGTTGCCTGAAAAGTGGTCATACAAACAGCTTCCGACCAGAAGGGGTAAAACTAGCAGATCCCGATCACGTCAGTGACCACTGTGGCGCCTGCGCCGCGAGGCCTCGGGTTCCCATGGCCGGAGCGCTCTTTTCGACGTCCACATCACACCAGACGACACGGTGCATGCTCGGGGGGAGCAGTTGGCTGCCCCACCGTTCCCGCGATAGCTCGGCCACGATAGCCAGGCCACGCCCGCCTTCGGCTTTGTCGCTCAACTGCTCCTGCGCCGGAATGCGGTGCGGAGCTGAGAACAATGAACCAGGGTCGGTCACTGTCAGGCGGAGGAAATCGATGCCTTGGGACAGGTGGACAAGGACCCAGCGCCGGTCGCATCCGGTGTCCGCGTGCCGCACCGCGTTGGTGACCATTTCGGATGCCACCAACACCAGAACATCCCGTACAGGATGAGAGCGCCCGATCCAGGCGGTCACCGTCTCGCGAGCCAGGCGCGGTGCCTGGGCGTCGCGTACGAGTTTCGCTTCTCCCAATTCCGTCAGGCCGGTCCGTGAAATCACATGAATCACCACATTGGTCGAGTTGTCTCTATATCGACTGCTGCCCTGCAAGATGGCGAACCAGAGAGGGTCACAAGGAATGAGGTAAAGGGACTTGGCCCGCGCTCTGGGTGGTCCGTATCGAGGCCGGGCCCGTGGTGGTGAAGTGGTGGTGAGAGAGGCCAATGCCCGCACGGCGGGTCACCATGCGGGTGCCGGTACGCGCATGGCGTGTCGTATCAGTGACGGCCGAGACCCCGAACGTCTCGCCGCCTGAGCGCCTGGTCCGTGGTCCGGTGGTCGTTCAGAGGAAGGGCGTTACGGCGGAAGATCAACCGCAGTTGGTCTTCTTCTTGTAGGTGTTGGCCTTCTGAGGATGGAGCCAGACCATTCCGCTCCACCACATGCAGTGGCCTTTTCCGTACTTGTAAACAGGTCCGGCGTAGGAGGTGTACACGCCTGAGTCTTCCACTGTCCCGTCGAACGCCGCCTGGTTGTTCAACTGGACGCGCATCCAATCCGCATTCGCGGAAGATACCTTCTTGTGCCTGATGATGACGGCACAGTTGTAGCCGTTGGAGCTGTTGTAAGTCAGGAACACCGTGCCGAGAGTGCCGACCGCCGCTGAGTTCACCACGCTGTAGCCCGCGCCGCACGAGCCGTTATAGGACGCTGCGTAGGCGGGCGAGGACGCGGCCACCGAACCCGTCAGTGCCACCACGGCCATCGCGGCTGAATGCGATCCTTCGCATGTTCATCCAGGTCTCCTTGCACACAGAACTCGAACCGCCGGCCGGACCTCCGGCGACGGGAGCCGATCAACGGGCCTGACCCTACATACGTGTTATGTATGCCGTCAATGGCGCGCAAACACCTGCGTAACCACACCGAAACACCGTGTGATCGCACAGTGACCGCGCGATCACAGGAGAGGCACTCCTCCGACAAGCGAAGGCTCCCCTTCGACAGGTGATCGAAGGGGAGCCGGAGGCCGATCCGTCAGGCGGGGAAGCCGACCGAGTGGGTGTCCATGAACTCGCGGATTCCCTCAAGGCCCATCTCGCGCCCCATGCCGCTGTGGTTGAAGCCGCCGAACGGAGCCCGCTCGTCCAGGTGGGCGGCGCCGTGGGCGTTGACGAAGGTGTAGCCGGTGCGGAGCTGGGCGGCGAGAGCGGCGGCGCGGTCGAGGTCGGTGGTCCAGACCGAGGAGCAGAGGCCGGACCAGGTGTCGTTGGCGCGGGCCACGGCGTCGGCCTCGTCGTCGAAGGGCAGGATCGGCAACGTGGGGCCGAACTGCTCCTCCACCACCACGCGGGTGTCGTCGGCGGGGTCGAGGACCAGGGACGGGCGCAAGAAGTTGCCCTGGGAGATCTCGTTGCCGAACTCGCGGACCTCGGCGCCGGAGGCGCGGGCCTGGTCGAGGAGCTCCAGGACGTACTCCTTCTGCCGGGAGCTGTGCAGCGGGCCCATGGTCGTCTGCTCGTCGAGGCCGTGGCCCAGGCGGGTGGCGGCGAGGTGGCCGGACAGGCCCTCGACCACCTCGTCGTAACGCGAGCGGTGCACGTACAGGCGCTTGGTGGCCATGCAGATCTGGCCGGTGGAGTCGTACGTGCCGGTGAAGAGCTTCTGCAGGGCGTCGGGGCCGAGGTCGGCGTCGGCGAGGACGATCGCCGGGTCGTTGCCGCCCAGCTCCAGGGCCACGCGGGTGAGGGAGCCGGCGGCCATGGACATGATCCGCTTGCCGCCGCCGGGGCTGCCGGTGAAGCAGACCTTCTTGACCCGGTCGTCCTGGATCAGCGCCGCGCCGATCTCCGCGTCGTGGCCGGTGACGACGTTGAGGACGCCCGGCGGCAGCAGCCGCGCGACCTGCTCCACGGTACGGACGACGGACAGCGGCGTGGTGGGCGGCGGCTTCACCACGACGGTGTTGCCGGCCAGGAGCGCCTGCGGCAGCGAGGCGGCCAGGATGGCCAGCGGCCAGTTGAACGGCACGATGATCGTGACCACGCCGAGGGGCAGGTAGGAGATCTCGGTGCGGTACGGCGGCGCCGGGAGGTGGGTCACCGTCTGGACCTGGTCGGCCAGGCCGGCGGCCAGGCGGAAGCGGTGGTCGAAGACGATGGAGTCGATGAAGGACTCCATCCGGATCTTGCCGTTCTCGCGGGTGAGCACCTCCGCCGTCGCGGCCCGGTCGGCCTCCAGCGGGGCCAGCGCGGCGATCAGCGCCTCGGCGCGCTCCTGCGGCGTGCGCGCGGCCCAGGCGGGGAAGGCCCGGTCGGCGGCGGCGACCGCGGACGTGGCCTGCTTGGCGCTGGCGGCCGCGGCGTAACCCACGACCGACGTGAGGTCGGACGGGTCGATCACCTTCAGCGCGTCATCGGCTCCGACGCTCTCGCCGTCGATGTAGAGCTCGGTTCGGATCTCGGGCAGCTGGTCCAGCGGCGTCATCGACTGTTACCTCGGGGTCGTCCCAGGGGGCCGGGTAACCGGTCCCGAACCTGATGGGTTAGTGCACGGTATATCACGTTTCTGACGGCGTCCTAGATGAAGAGGACCGTTCCATTCGGTGCGTTTCGGCGAGGGCGAGCGCGACAAATGACGTAGTGGACGGACGACCTCAGCCCGGTTACCTGAGCCGCCACCTGAGCGACCATGCCTCTTAGACCGAACGGTCACGAAGAGGACGTCGTCAATGCCCGAGGACAGGCTGAGCGAGATCGCCGAATTCGCCGAGGCCGAGAACCTGTTCCGCATTCAGGATGAGGCGCCCGAAGCGGTCAAGACCGCGCTGGGGATGGCCTCGGCCCGTATCGGGGGAGGCGTCGTCCTGGCGATGCGGAACGACCCGATCGGCGGCTGCTGGAACAAGGCACTCGGCCTGGGCTTCACCGAGCCGATCACCCACGGGCTCATCGAAGAGGTCTGCGACTTCCTGCGCGAGCGGGGCAGCCCCGGCGCCCACCTGCAGATCGCGCCGTCGGTGCTGCCGCCGGACTGGGACGAGATCCGCGCCGCCCACGGCCTGACGGCCGAGGACGAGTGGGTGAAGCTCGTCTGCCCGATCGAGGAGTTCCGGCACGGCGCGACTGAGCTGCGGGTCGGTCCCGTGGACGGTTCCCGCGCGGGCGAGGCGGCCTCGATCTTCCTGCGCGGCTTCGAGATGCCCGAGGGCGCGCTGTCGGACATGTTCGCCACGGTCGTGCGGCTCGACGGGTTCGGCGCCTTCGCCGCCTGGGACGGCGACGACATGGTCGCCAACGCCTACGTGCTGTTCAACGGGGAGGCGGCCGAGTTATCCGGGGCGGCGACCTTGCGGGGTCACCGTAATCGGGGCGCGCAGACCGCGCTGCTGGGGCTGCGCGCCGACGCCGCGGCGAAGGCGGGCTGCCGGTGGCTGGTCGCCGAGACGAACCTGCCGCCCATGGGCCTGGCCAATCCGTCGCTCAACAACATGCTGCGGGCCGGCTTCCGGCCGCTGTACACCCGGCGCAACTGGCTATGGAAGCCCTGACCTGCGTCCATAGGGGATCGGATATCGGTCCATTGCTGATAGCGCTATTAGACATCGCTTGACCGGATCTGCTTTGCTCCTGGCCTCTGTTGAATGACAAACAAGGGCAAAGCATGCGTTGGGGGACGAAGGTCGCGCGGCTCACCGTCGCGGGCGGGGCGGCGGGCGTGCTGGTGGCGGGGATCGTGCTCCCGGTCGTGGGGGGCGCGGGGCTCGGGTTCAGGACGGTGGCGAACGAGGTCGACATCAAGCCGGTCGACCTCGTCGAGCCGCCGCCGGCCGAGGTCACGGTCGTGCGGGACGCCAAGGGGAAGGCGTTCGCCCGCTTCTACGAGGAGTACCGGGAGGTCGTCGCCTTCGACGAGATCGCCGACGTGATGAAGACGGCGATCGTCGCGATCGAGGACTACCGCTTCTACGAGCACGGCGCGATCGACCTGGAGGGCACCCTCCGGGCGCTGGCCACGAACCTGCGGGCGGGCCAGGTGAGCCAGGGCGGATCCAGCATCACCCAGCAGTACGTCAAGCAGGTGCTGCTCAACTCCGCCGACACCGACGAAGGCCGCGAAGCCGCCCTGGAGGCCAGCTACGCGCGCAAGCTGAACGAGCTCCGGTACGCCATGGGCGTCGAGGAGAAGTACACCAAGGACCAGATTCTCGAGAAATATCTGAACATCGCATACTTCGGCGCCGGCGCCTACGGCGTCGAGGCGGCGGCCAAGCGGTTCTTCGGCGTCAAGGCCGCCCGACTCACACTGCCCCAGGCGGCGACCCTGGCCGGAGCCGTCCAGGATCCCAACGCCACCGATCCGAACCTGGGCAGGAAGCACCGCGACCGCCTCCAGGACCGCCGCGACGTCGTCCTGAACCGCATGGCCGAACTAGGCAAGATCACCCCAGAGCAGGCGGCCAAGGCAAAGGCCACCAAGCTCGGCTACAAAGGCACAAAGCTCCCCGGCGGCTGCGAAGCCAGCAAATATCCGTACTTCTGCCTGTATGTCCGGCAGGAGATCCTGAGCAACCCCGACTTCGGCCCCACCGCCGACGCCCGCCTGAAGATGCTCAACAGAGGCGGCCTGACGATCACCACCACGATCGACCCCGCCATGCAGGTCGCGGCGGACCAGGCGATCAAGAGGTACGTCTCCGCCTCCGACGCCCCCGTGGCCGCCGAGGCCCTGGTCGAGCCGGGCACCGGCGCGGTCAAGGCGATGGCGGCGAGCAGGCCCTACGGGCGCAGCAAGGCCCGCGACGAGATCTCGTACAACGTCGTCGCGGACGCCGCGCACGGCGGCGGCATCGGCTTCCAGGCGGGCTCCACCTTCAAGACCTTCACCCTGATCACCGCCCTGAAGCAGGGCATGAAGGTCGACGACGGCCTCACCGCAGGCGCCGGATACCGCGCGCCCGGCTACGCGACGTTCAAGAACTGCGCGGGCGAGAACATCGGCGACCCGACGCACACCGTCACCAACGACGAGGGCTCCCCGGGCTTCAAGACGCTGCGGACCGGCACCTGGGGGTCGGTGAACACCTTCTTCATGGAGCTGGAGCAGCGGGTCGGGCTCTGTGAGACGGTCACTACCGCCAAGTCGCTGGGCATCCGGCGCGCGGACGGGCGCGAGCTGCAGGAGTACGAGACCTTCACGCTCGGCATCAACGAGATGGACCCGGTGACGGTGGCCACCGCGTACGCGGCCGTCGCGGCGCGCGGCACCTACTGCGCGCCGATGGCCATCACCCGGATCGCCGACCGCGACGGCGAGGCGACCACCTACCGGCCGAAGTGCCGCCGGGCGCTCGACCCCGCGACCGCGGACGCGACGGCTGACGTGCTGTCCGGCGTGTTCACCAAGGGCACGATGCGCCACGTCGGTGGCATCGGGCGGGACGCCGCGGGCAAGACCGGCACCACGGACGACTACGCCGCCGCGTGGTTCGCCGGGTTCACCCCGGATCTGGCGGCGGCGGTGAGCCTCGGTGACCCGCGCGGTTCCCAGCGGCACAAGCTGACCGGGGTGACGATCGGCGGCCGGTACTACGGGGCCGTGGCCGGAGGCACTCTTCCCGGGCCGATCTGGCGGGACACCATGATGGCCGCGCTGGAGGGCGTGCCGCCGACGTCGTTCACACCCATCGACTCGGCCCGGTTCGAGGGGTGCTCCCAGGACTGCCGGCCCGTGGCGGACGACGGCGACGTCACGGTGGAGCCCGGCCTCGAAGACGACTAGCCGGAGGACTGTGGCGCGGGGGACAAGGTGGCGCGCCACTGCGTGGGCGGCAGCACGGGGACCAGTGTCTTCAGCGGGCCGGCGGCCTTGAAGGTGAAGGTGACGGGGATGAAGCTGCCGCTGCGCAGTTCCTTGGCCAGGCCGGTCAGCACCACCTGGGGCGCCGCGCCGCCGCCGACCAGCTCGTTCGTCCGTACCAGCAGCTTCTGGCCGGAGATGGTGGCACCGGAGAACATGGGCTTGGCGCTCACCGAGACGAGCTCGTCGGGCCGGCGGCGGTCGTTCACCAGGACGAAGTAGAGCGGGACGTCGTCGCCCTTCCGCAGCGCCTGCCCCGGCTTCGCGCCGATCGCGAAGGCGTTCCTGAGCACCATGTCGTTCACGGTCGCGTTGGCGCCCTCGTTGGGCGCGTACTCATCGGTACTGCGTCCCGGAGGCTCCGATCCGCCGCACGCGCACAGAGCCAGCAGGACGAGCACGAGGACCGGCCATCTCATCGTTTCCTCCATCGCGGAGCAGGCGGCTGTCTTGCGGTTACCCGAGCAGCCCGGGCCGACCCCTCACCTGGGAAGCGATGGCCGCACGTTGGCGATGTCCAGACTCACGGCCGGATCTCGTACACCACGTTGAACGGTGTCTCCGCGGCCCGCCGGAACCGGGTGAAGCCCGCGTCCGTGGCCACCTCGCGGATCGCGGACTCGCCCGCCTGCGCGCCCAGCGCGTACCCGCCCTCCTGGGACAGGGCGTTGGGCACGCACAGGAACGTGGAGGCGCTGTAGTACAGCCGCCCCACCGGGTTGAAGTTCTCCTCGACCTTGTCGGAGGCGTTCGGCTCCACCAGCAGCCAGGTGCCGTCCGGAGCCAGCGCCTCCCGCACCCGCCGGGCGGCGCTGAGCGGGTCGCCCATGTCGTGCAGGCAGTCGAACATGGTCACCAGGTCGAAGTCCGTCCCGGTGAACGTCCGCGCGGTCGCCACCTCGAAGCGGACCCGGTCGGTGACCCCCGCCTCGGCGGCTCGCTCACGCGCCTGCGCGATCGACTCGTCGTGGTAGTCGGAGCCGACGATCGTGGTGCGCGGGTACGCCTCGGCGAGCAGCATCGACGAGGAGCCGAGACCGCAGCCGACGTCGGCGACCCGGCCGCCGGCGGTGAGCTTCTCGTCGACCCCGTCCAGTGCCGGGATCCAGCTCGAAACCAGCGCCGCCACGTATCCGGGCCGGTAGAAGGCGTCACACCCGACGATCACGTCCTCGTGCTGCTCGTGCCAGGCGAGTCCGGCTCCCGTACGGAACGCCTCGGTGATGCGCGGTTCGGCGCGCAGCGTGCCCAGCGCGAGCAGGAACGCGGCGGGCACGTTGGGGCCGTTCGGATCGGCCAGGCAGAACGCCTGCTCCTCGCTCAGCGAGAACCGGCCGGTCTCCGGCTCGTAGCCGACGTACCCGCCCGCTGCCTGGCCGCGCAGCCATTCGGTGAGGTAGCGCGGGTGGCAGCCGGTGCGCTCGGCGAACTGCTCGGGCGTCGCGGGGCCCTCCGCGAGCGCGCGGTAGAGGCCGAGCCGCTGCCCGATCACGACCGAGCCGGCGGCGTCGGTCGCCGCCATGTCGGAGACGACCCGGCCCATGAACTCTTCGACTTTCTCGTTGTTCATTCCTGGACTCCTTCGTGCACCGGCCGATGCCGGTCTTCAGCACCAGGGCTTTTCGTCCCACTACCAGGGATATGGTCGTGCTAACAGGGAGATCACCCCCTCCTATACCGTTGGTGCATATGGCGACCACTCCTGCCGCAACTGTTCAGACAGTGCCTGCCAGGCTCGCCTGGCTGGACGCGCTGCGCGGCATCGGTGCGCTCGCGGTCGTGTGCGAACATCTGAGCACCTGGGCCATGCCGTGGTTGCGGCCCGTGTCGTACAACGCCGGGGTGTACGGCGTGCTGGTGTTCTTCCTGGTCAGCGGCTACATCATCCCGGCCTCGCTGGAGCGGCACGGTGACGTGCGGGCCTTCTGGATCGGCCGCGCCTTCCGCCTGTATCCGCTCTACCTCGCCGTCATCTGCCTGGTCCTGGCCATGTCGTGGTGGATCCCCGTCCGTGAGGCGGTGCCCAGGGACGTCTCCTCCGTGGCCGCGCACGCGACGATGCTGCTGGACGTCGTCGGCGTGGGCGGCGTGCTGAACACCATGTGGACGCTGTCGTACGAGATGGTCTTCTACCTGATCGCCGCCGCGCTGTTCGTCGTCGGCGTGCGGGACGATCGCGGGCTGCTTCCGGTCCTGTTCGGGGTGATGTGCTCCATCGCCGGGCTGGTCCTGTCCGGGGCGCTGCTGTCGGGGCGGTGGCTGGCCTGGGTGTCGTTCGTGGTGTTCGTCGTCGGCCTGGGGTGTGTGATCTCCGGGCGTGGCCGTAAGGCGGGGGCGTGCGTGCTGGGCGTCATGGCGCTGGCGCTGGTGCTGTTGAGCAGCAACGTGCCCTGGTTCGCCGCGGCGGTGCTGGCGGTCATGTTCACCGGCACGGCGATCCACCGGTGGGAACGCGGCGAGGGGCCGCTGTGGCCGGTGGCGGTCGCCGCCCTGCTCGTGACGTTGACCCCGATCTGGGCGATCAACGCCGGCTGGTGGTGGGTGCGACCGGCCGTGTGGAGCCTGACCATCGTCCTGGTGATCGCCACCTTCGCCGCCGCCATGGCCTGGCGGACCCGCCGCGTGCCGGCCTTCCTCAGCTGGCTCGGCACGATCAGCTACTCCCTCTATCTGGTGCACCTGCCGATCCTTCTCGTCTTCATGCACCTGGCAGGGGAGATGCGCGGGGCGCCGCCGCTCGCGCAGATCGGCATCAGCGTGGCCTTCCTCGCCCTGCTCCTGCCGGCCAGCTGGCTGTCCCACCGATTCCTTGAGCTGCCCCTGCAACGCGTCGGCCGCCGCCTCGCCGTTCAGCCCGCCTGAGCGCCCACACCCTGTCGAAAATCGATCTGGCGGAGATGTCGAATTCCGGCGTGCGGCGGAGTCACTATCACGCGACGCCGCACCGGCGACGCCTGGAGAAGGGATCCTGTCATGGAGTACGCACTGCTGATCTACGGCGACGAGAAGGTCTGGGCCGAGGAGGATGAGCGCCAGCTTCGCGAGAAGGACGCGGGGCACGCGCGTTTCGCCGCCGTTCTGGCGGAACGGGATGCGATGCGCGGCGGCAAGGAGCTGGAGCCGACGAGCTCGGCGACCACTCTGCGGCGACGGGGCGACGAGGTGAGCGTCACCGATGGCCCGTTCGCCGAGACCGCCGAGGTGCTCGGCGGTTTCTACGTGATCGAGGCGGCCGACCTGGACGAGGCGATCGCGCTGGCCAAGCGGATGCCGGAGGGAGTGGTCGAGATCCGGCCGATCGTCCCCCCGAAGGAGAGTGGCAGCTGAACGCCCACGACGCGGTCGAGCAGGCCTACCGGGAACACTGGTCGCGCCTGCTCGCCCTGCTCCTGACCCGGCTGCGCCGGTTCGACGTCGCCGAGGACGGCCTGCAGGACGCCTTCGTCGCGGCAGCTCGGACGTGGCCGGATCAGGGCGTGCCGGATCGCCCGGCGGCCTGGCTGCTGACGACCGCGCATCGCCGCGCGCTTGACAGGATCCGCCGCGAGGACAACGACCGGCGGCGGCTGCCGCTGCTGGTGACCGGTACGACGCGGGAGGACGCCGACCCGGACGCCATCGCGGATGAGCGGCTGCGGCTGCTGTTCGCCTGCTGCCACCCCGCGTTGTCCGCCGACGCGCGGGCGGCGATGACGTTGCGGTTCGGGGCCGGACTGAGGACCGCCGAGATCGCCCGCCTGTTCCTGGTGCCGGAGCCGACGATGTCCGCCCGGCTGACGCGGGCCAAGGCGAAGATGGCGCGAGCGGGCATCCCGTTGCGCCGGCCGAGTGCCGATGACCTGCCCGAACGGCTCGGCGTCATGCTGAAGGTCGTCTACCTGCTGTTCACCGAGGGCTACCGGGCCACCGCCGGTCCGGAGTACCAGCGGCCGAGGCTGGCCGACGAGGCGATCCGGCTCGGCTATCTGCTCGGCGAGCTCCTGCCCGAGCAGGACGAGATCGTCGCCCTGCTCGCCCTGATGGTGCTGCAGCACGCCCGGCGCGACGCCCGCCTCGACGACGAGGGCCGCCTGGTCCTGCTGCCGGACCAGGACCGGGCGAAGTGGCGCCACGACGAGATCGATCGCGGCATGGACCTGCTGCGGAGGCTGGGCCCAGCGGTGAGCGAATATCATCTGCAGGCGCTGATCGCCGCCGAGCACAGCACGACCGGTGCCACGGACTGGCCGCGCGTCGCCCGGTTGTACGCCGAACTGGAACGGCGCACCGCCTCGCCCGTCGTCCGGCTCAACCGGGCGGTCGCGATCGCTGAGGCCGGCTCCCCGCAGGCGGCACTGAGCCTGGTCGAAGGCCTGGAGAAGGTTCTGCCGGCCAGCCACCTGGTGCCCGCGGTGCGGGCGGAGCTGTTGTGCCGCCTGGACCACCGCGAGGACGCGGCCGCCGCGTTCGACGCCGCCCTGCGGCTGGTCCGCACCGACGCCGAACGCGACCACCTGCGGCGGCGCCGTGCCGACTGCCTGAATGCCGGAGGGTCAGCCGACGATCATCCGCTCCTCGGGTAGCTCGTAGTGGCGGGTCCGTTTCTTGAGGGCGAGCGCCGAGCCGACGGTGAGCGGGCCGATCCGGCCGATGAACATCAGCACACTGAGCAGTACGTGTCCCGCCAGCGAGATGTCGGCGGTGATGCCGGTGGACAGGCCGTTGGTGGCGAAGGCCGAGATGACCTCGAAGAGCACCTGGTCCAGGCTGTGCGGGGTGATCAACATGAGCAGCCAGGTGGAGGTCCCGACCAGGAAGACACCCAGGAGGCCGATGGTGACCGCCTGGCGCTGGGTGGACTCCGGCAGCCTGCGGTGGGCGATGTTGACCTGGGTCTCGCCGCGCAGCTCCGCCCAGACGATGAAGAGGAGGAAGCCGAAGGTGGTGAGCTTGATGCCGCCCGCCGTGCCGGCGCTGCCGCCGCCGATGAACATCAGCACGTCGGTGACGAGCCAGCTGGACGGCTCCATCTGGCTGATGTCGATGCTGTTGAACCCGGCCGAGCGCGGCATCACCGCGGCGAAGAAGCTGGCGAGCAGCTTGCCGGAGTTGTCCAGCGGGCCCATGGTGTCCGGGTTGCGGGCCTCGGTCGCCATGAAGATCAGCGTGCCGGCCGTCAGCAGGATGACGGTCAGGCTCATGGTGAGCCGGGTCAGCATCGACCAGCGGGTGGGGTGCCGCCAGGACCGCAGGAGCTCGAAGACCACGGGGAAGCCGAGGCCGCCGACGATCACGGCGATGGCGATGGTGAGGCAGATCCACGGGTCGGTGACGAAGCGCATCAGGTTGTCCGGCCAGAGCGCGAAACCGGCGTTGTTGAACGCCGACACCGCGTGGAAGGCGCCCAGGTAGACCGCCCGCCCGAACGGCTCGCCGTACCCGAGGGCGAAGCGGCCGGTGAGGACCACGGCCACGATGACCTCGCAGACCAGGCTGAACACCACGACCTTGCGCACCACCTGGCGCAGGCTGGCCGCGTTGACGGCCTTGGTCTCCAACTGGGTCGACATCCGGGCGCGCAGGCCGACCTTGCCGGAGATGAGCAGGGTGACCAGGGTGGCCAGGGTCATGATGCCCAGCCCGCCCGCCTGGATCAGCAGGGCGATGACGACTTCGCCGAAATCCGACCAGTAGGACGCGGTGTCCACGACGACCAGGCCTGTCAGGCACACCGCGGACGTGGCGGTGAACAGGGCGGTGACCCAGTGCGTCGAGTCACCCGCCGTGGTGGCGAGTGGCGTGGCCAGCACGGCGGTGCCGATGAGGATCGTGGCGCCGAAACCGACGGCCAGCACCGTGGCGGGATGCCGTGCGCGGCCGGGGGCGGCCGGTGATCGCCCTATCAACGCGTCACACCTCCCTCGGGCCGATGGTCGCTGCTCCTGTCAGCCAACGATCATCCTTTCCTCGGGGAATTCGTAGCGGCGGGTGCGTTCCTTGAGCGCCAGGGCGGAGCCGAGGGTCAGCGGCCCGATCCGGCCGACGAACATCAGCAGGGAGAGCAGCAGATGCCCGGCGGGGGTGGCGGTGGCGGTGATCCCGGTGGACAGACCGGTCGTGCCGAAGGCGGAGATGACCTCGAAGAGTACCTTCTCCAGGCTGTGCGGCGTCAGCACCAGCAGAAGGTAGGTGGAGACGACGACCACCATGATGCCGACCATGGTGATGGTGACCGCCTGCCTGGGTACGGTCTCCGGCAGCCGGCGGTTGCCGATGTTGACCCGGGGCTCTCCCCGCAACTCGGCCCAGACGATGAACGCCAGCAGCCCGAAGGTGGTGACCTTGATGCCGCCCGCGGTGCCCGCGCTGCCGCCGCCGATGAACATCAGCAGGTCGGTGACCAGCCAGCTGGAGGAGTGCATCTGCGCGATGTCCAGGCTGTTGAACCCGGCGGTGCGCGGCATCACGGCGGCGAAGAAGCCGGCCAGCACCTTCCCGGAGTCGGGCAACGGGCCCAGCGTCCTCGGGTTGGCCCATTCGGTGGCCAGGAGGGCCACGGTGCCGGCCAGCAGCAGGGCGGCGGTGACGCCGAGGGTGATGCGGGTCAGCAGGGACCAGCGGCTCGGCCGCCGCCAGGAGCGCCGCAGCTCGAACAGCACCGGGAAGCCGAGGCCGCCGACGATCACGGCGATGGCGATGGTGAGGCAGATCCACGGGTCGGTGACGAAGCGCATCAGGTTGTCCGGCCAGAGCGCGAACCCGGCGTTGTTGAACGCCGACACCGCGTGGAAGACGCCCAGGTAGACCGCCCGCCCGAACGGCTCGCCGTAGCCGAGCATGAACCGCAGGGTGAGCACGACGGCCACCACCGCCTCGCTGAACAGGCTGAACAGCACCACGTTGCGCACCACCCGCCGCAGGTCGATGGCGCTGAGCGACTTCGTCTCGGCCTGCGCGAACAGCCGCGCGCGCAACCCCAGCCGGCCCGAGACCAGCACGGTGAACAGGGTGGCCAGGGTCATGATGCCCAGGCCGCCCACCTGGATCAGCACGGCGATCACCGCCTCGCCGAACGCCGACCAGTGCGCCGCCGTGTCGACGACCACCAGCCCGGTCACACACACCGCCGAGGTGGCGGTGAACAGGGCGGTGATCCAATGGGTCGGCTCGCCCGAGGCGCTGGCCAGGGGCGACGACAGCAGCGCGGTGCCGGCCAGCACCGCGGCCCCGAAACCGGTCGAGATCACCTGTGCCGGGTGCTGGAAGCGTTCGCCCAGGGCCGCCACCCATTCACCGCGACTCATGAAACAGGCGCCCGCCCCAGGAGGCCGCCGTGCCCAGCACGCCGGCCGGTCAGCCCGCGAACCACGACGATCATGTCCGGTTGTTCCTTTCAGAGGTGTGGGCGATGGCGACGAACTCGCTCAGCGCGGCGCCGGGGGTGACCCGGGCGGGGACAGCTTACGGGCCCCGTCGCGCGCACCTCATCCAGGGCGGGTGGCCGGTCAGTCCACGGCGAGGGCCGCCAGGAGGTCGCGCTCGCGGGCGGGGCTGAGGCCGGACCGCCGGGGCCGGTCCAGGCCCTGCTCACGCTCCCAGGCCAGCACGTCGGCCAGCAACTCGGCGCGCGGACGGTGACGCAGCCCGGCCTTCGCCGCCGCCGCGCCCGACCGCGCCGTCCGGCCCTCCAAGCCGGGGGTCGCCAGCCACAGGGGCAGCGACTCCGGCCCCATGTACTCGTTGACCCCCTGGTCGAGCAGCCAGGATGACCCGGCCGTGACCACCGGGCCGGTGTGGCCGCCGAGCCGCCGGGACTCCTCGATCCAGTCGCCGAGCGGCACGACCGGCCCGACGGCGTCGTAGGCGCCGGTGACGCGGGACCGGGCGCAGTCGAGGATCCACTCGGCCAGGTCGCGCACGTCGATCACCTGGGTGGGGGCCTGCGAGGTGTCGGGCACGAGCATCGGGTCCTCGGGGGCGCGCGCGGCCCGCGCCGCCCAGTAGCCTGTGCGGCCGGAGTGGTCGCCGGGACCGCCGATCAGCCCCGCCCTGGCGATGAGCAGCCGGTCGGCCACCGCCGCCGTGGACGCCTGCTCACAGGCCACCTTCGCCTCGCCGTACTCCTCCCGACCGACCTCCTGCCGGTCGGTGGGCGGCAGGAGCGGCGTCGTCTCGTCCGCGCCGAGCTGGGCGCGGTCGGCGTAGGCGCTGACCGACGAGACGTAGGTCCAGTGGGCGGCCCGCTCGCCGAGCGCCGCGAGCGCGCCCTGGACGAAGCCCGGCTGCCAGGACACCTCGACCACCGCGTCCCAGTCGCGGTGACGCACCCCGTCGTAGGCTTCGGGGGCGCGCCGGTCGGCGGTCACCAGGGCCGTGCCGTCGGCCACCGGCCCGCTCTCACCTCGCGCCAGGCAGGTCACCGCATGCCCGCGCTCGACCGCCAGGCGGCTCACCACCCGCCCCAGCCACGCCGTGCCACCAAGAATCAGTATGTTCATGACCGATAGTCAACCGCCTCGTGAGCCCGGCCGCGGCGAGGTTCGCAGGCGGCGTATTAACGACCAGGTGCCCAAGTTTCTGGACGGCTCGATCGGCCGGCCTTGGCGTTCGTACGGTCGGGTGGCGAAGGTCGGTCGTATGGCAGACATCTCCACCGGAGAACCGCGAACGCACTCCGTGCTCACCTTCCTGGCGCACCGCTGGCCCACTCTGGCCGGCCTGGTCGCCATGGCCTTATCCGTTCTGGACATGACCATGGAAACGGCCATGGACGACGGTCGCAGTCAAGGGCTCGTCGTGTTCCTGGCCGCGCTGATCTACCTCGCCACGGCGGTGGTGGGCAGGCCGGGAGTGGTCTGGCCGCTGTTCGGCGTCTCCGTGGTGGCGGTCACGCTGCTGCGCCTGCTCGACGTACAGCTGTGGACCGCGCTGGTCGCCGGGGCGGTCTCCATCGCCATCGTGGGCCTGGCGGGCGGCCTGCTGCGCGGGCCACGGCTCAGCGCCGCGCAGGTCCCCGCGATGCTGGTCTTCGGCGCGGCGGCGCTCGTCGCGCTGTCCCTCGACCCCGCCCTCGGCAGCTACCTCGTCGCCGCCGCCCTGATCGGCCATGCCGTGCTCGACGTGATCGTCTGGCGGGCCAAGGAGGTGGTGACCCGGTCGCTCGCCGAGTTCTGCGCCGTCCTCGACCTCACTCTCGGCGTTGCCATCGTCGTCCTGCAGCTGGTCTGATCGCGTCTACGTCATTTGTCGCGTTCGTCGTTGGTCATCCTGCGAGGAGAGGGCCAGTCTTTGGGGTCGTGTCCCCGAAGGCGCCCGCGCCTACCGTGTGGCGAGGACGGGCCGACGCGGCGGGCCGGGAGTGAGAGGGACTGATCTGATGGACGTCTCCTTCGGCACGATCTGGGAGGCCGTCGCCCGTAGCCTTCCCGACGCTGTGGCCGTCTCCGAGCCGGGACGCGACTACACCTACGCCGAGTTCGACGACCGTGCCGCACGGCTGGCCACGGCGCTGGTCCGTGCCGGGGTCGGGCCGGGTGACAAGGTGGCCTGCTACCTGTACAACGGCGCGCCGTACCTGGAGACCGTCTTCGCCGCGTTCAAGATCGGCGCCGTGCCGGTCAACGCGAACTACCGCTACACCGGGGAGGAGCTGTCCTCGGTGCTGGAGGACGCCGACGCGGCGGCGGTCGTCTTCAGCGGCGAGCTCGCCGCCAACGTCGCGCACGCCGCGCGGACGGTGTCCACGCTGCGGCTGCTCGTCCGGGTCGGCGCCGCCGGCGAGGGAGCCGGCCCCGAGGCGATCGAGCTGAACGACCTCCTCGCCAGGACCGAGCCCCGGCCCGCCGAGCCCCGACCGAGCTCCGACCAGCTGTTCATGTACACCGGCGGCACCACGGGCAAGCCGAAGGGCGTCATCTGGCGCCAGGGCGACCTCCTGCACTCGATCGCGGTGGCGATCTTCCATCCGCTCGGTGTGCCGGCACTGCCCGAGACGCTCGACGAGGCGGTGGAGATCGCGGTGCGCGCGCGGACGGAGGGCCGGGCGCCCGCGACGATGCCGGCGGTCCCGCTCATGCACGGCACGGGCCTGTTCAACTCGATGGGCGCGCTGCTCGTCGGCGGCCGGGTCATCACCGCGCGCCAGGGCGGCTTCGACGCGCGGCACATCTGGGAGACCGTCGCCGAACAGCGGGCCAGCACGATCATCGTGGCCGGGAACGCCGTGTGCCAGCCGCTCGTCACCGAGCTCGTCGCGGCCGAGCAGGCCGGCCGGCCGCATGACCTCGGGCCGCTCCGGTCGGTGCTCAGCTCCGGTACGGCTCTCAGCGACCGGCTCAAGCAGGCCCTGCACGAACGCACCGATGTCACGATCATCGACGCGATCGCCTCCAGCGAGGGCGGGCCGTTCGCCTTCGCCATCACCTCCTCGGTCGACGACCTGCCGGGCCGGTTCTTCCCGGTGCCCGCGACCAAGGTCATCTCCTCCGAGGACACCGAGGTCGTCCCTGGCAGTGGGGAGACGGGCATGCTCGGCTACTCCGGGCCGATGCCGCTGGGCTACTACAAGGACACCACCAAGACCGCGGCCACGTTCCGGGTGATCGACGGGGTCCGCTACGCCATCCCGGGTGACCTCGTGGAGGTGGAGGCGGACGGCGCGATCCGGTTCCTCGGCCGTGGCTCCGGGGTGATCAACACGGGCGGGGAGAAGGTGTTCCCCCAGGAGGTCGAGAACGCGCTGCTCACCCATCCGGCGGTGACCGACGCCATCGTGGTGGGGGCTCCGGACGACACCTGGGGTGAGCGCGTCTCGGCGGTGGTCGCCACGCCGGACGGCACCCTGACGGAGAAGGACCTCCAGGAGTGGGTACGCCGGGGCCTGGCCGGCTACAAGGTCCCCCGCACCATCGTGCTCATGTCCGCGCTGCGCAGAACGCCGACGGGCAAGCTGGAAGTGTCCTGGGCCAAGAGCGTCGTCCAGGAGCACGCTCAGGGCTGACGACCGGTGCTCTCGGGCGGGCGATCACTGTGACGCGGTCGCCGGCCAGATGAGCCGGCCGGCGTCACGTACCGCGTTCAGCGCTCCCCGTGTGGATGCGCGTGTGGATGCGCGTGCGGGTCCAGGCGCGGAGCGGCCAGTCGGTAGCCCACCCCGCGGACCGTCTGGATCACGGTGTCGTCGGTGTCCCCGAGGCGCGCCCGCAGTCGCTTGACGTGTACGGCGATCGTGTTGGTCGCGACGTTGTCCCCCGAGGCCTGCCAGACGTGCCGCATGATCTGCTCACGCGTGACCGTCCGGTCGAGGTTGCGCATCAGGTAGTGCAGCAGCTCGAACTCGCGCAGCGGCAGATGCACCACTTCGCCGTCGACCCGGACCTGGTAGGCGTTGATGTCGAGCTCGACGTTGCCCACCATGATGACCCTGTTGCCGTTGGCCTCACCGGACGCGGTGGCCTGGACCAGCGGCAGGAGCTCGTGCAGCCGGTAGGGCATGGCGACGCAGGCGGTCGCCCCCGCCGCCAGCGCCTGGACGGCCAGCTCCGCGTGCCCCTCGCCCACGCCCAGCAGCACCGGCATCGGCCGGCTGGCGCGGATGGCCTTGATGAAGTCCACCGCGCCGATGAGCGGCAGCGAGGCGCTCACCAGCACGACGTCCGGCCGCAGGGCGCCGGCCTGGAGGAGGGCCTGAGCGCCGTCGGACACGCCGGTGACGCCCACGCCCTCCCGCCCCAGCGCGTCCGAGAGTCTCTGCACGCCGGACGTGTCCGGGTCGGCCACCAGCAGCATGGGCACAGCGGACGCTGTGGTGGGCGCCCCTTGACGCGCCCGTGTCAGGCTTTCACCGCCTCGGGCGTCCTCGCCCCCGTCGAGTGTTGCCTGCGGCTGGATCACCCGGGTCCTCCTCTGAGTCGGGTCACCCGAAGCGCCCGGTGATGTAGTCCTCCGTGCGCTGGTCTGTCGGGTTCGTGAAGATACGGCTGGTCTCGTCGAACTCCACCAGGCGGCCGTGCCGCTCACCGTTGTCGTCGACATCGGCCGTGAAGAAGGCGGTGCGGTTGGAGACGCGGGCGGCCTGCTGCATGTTGTGCGTGACGATCACGATCGTGTAGTCGCGCGCCAGCTCCTGCATCAGGTCTTCGATCTTGGTGGTGGCGATCGGGTCGAGGGCCGAGCAGGGCTCGTCCATCAGGATGACCTCGGGCTTGACCGCGATCGCGCGCGCGATGCACAGCCGCTGCTGCTGGCCACCGGACAGCGACAGGGCGTTCTGCTTGAGCTTGTCCTTGACCTCGTCCCAGAGCGCGGCCTGGGTGAGCGCCTGCTCGACGAGGTCGTCCATCTTGCCCTTGGTGCCGTTGACCCGGGGGCCGTAGGCGATGTTGTCGTAGATCGACTTGGGGAACGGGTTCGGCTTCTGGAAGACCATGCCGATGCGCCGCCGCACCTCGATCGGGTCGACGTGGTCGCCGTAGAGGTCTTCGCCGTGGTAAAGGATCTTGCCGGCGGCGCGGGCGCCGGGGATGAGGTCGTTCATCCGGTTGAAGCAGCGCAGCACCGTGCTCTTGCCGCAGCCGGAGGGGCCGATCATCGCGGTGATCTCGCGATTGCCGATGGACATGTCGACCTGGCGCACGGCTTCGTACTCGCCGTAGAAGACACTGAGGTCGGAGACGGTGAAGACCGGGTCGAGGGCTTCGGTGTTGCCAGGGGCCTTGGGCCCACGGACCACGACGTTCGGAATGGACGTTCCTGTTTCAGTCATTGTCTTCCCTTACCAGCGCTTCTGGTAGCGGTTACGGAGCCAGATGGCGACAGAGTTCATCAGCAGCAGGATCAGCAGCAGGATCACGATCGCCGCCGAGGCCAGAGTGTGGAAGCCCTCGCGCGACTGGGAGATCCAGTTGAAGATCTGGATCGGCAGGACGGTGTAGCTGGCGAAGACGCCGTCCGGGTTGAAGCGGATGAAGGACACCGCGCCCAGCATGAGCAGCGGGGCGGCCTCGCCGATCGCGCGGGAGAGCGCCAGGATCGAGCCGGTCGCGATGCCGGGGATCGAGGCGGGCAGCACCTGCCGGGAGATCGTCTGCCACTGCGTCGCGCCGAGAGCGAGCGAGCCCTCCCGGATGGACGGCGGGACCGCGCGGATCGCCTCACGGGAGGCGATGATCACGATGGGCAGGACGAGCAGGCCGAGGGTGATCGACGCGGTGAGCACGCTGAATCCCAGGCCGAACGTCCGGGCGATGATGCCCAGGCCCAGGATGCCGTAGACGATCGAGGGGATCGCGGCGAGGTTCTGGATGTTCAGCTCGATGACCCGGTTCCACCAGCGGGTCTTGTCGGCGTACTCCTCCAGGTAGATAGCCGCGGCGATGCCGGTCGGCAGGGTGAGTACGGCGGTCAGGGAGATGACCCAGAGGGTGCCGGTGATGGCCGACTGGGCTCCGGCGATGTCCGGGTTGCGGACCGACGGCATGTTCTCCCAGAGGCGGGAGTCGATCCTCGGCCAGCCCTCCAGGAGGACGTAGGAGAGCAGCGCGATCAGGAAGACGAACGCGATGCCCAGGCTCGCGATCAGAGCGGTCCTGAACAGGTGTTCCTTGATCGGCTGGCCCTTGCTCGCCAGTTGTACGGCCGAGCGTGGTGTCGAGAGAACGGCCATTACTCGTACACCTCACGATACCTGCGCACAAGGCGGGCGCTGACGTAGTTCATCGCGAACGTCATCACGAACAGCAGTGATCCGACCGCGAAGATGGTGTTGTAGTCGACGGTGCCGATCGGCACGTCTCCGGACCCGGCCTGCGCGATGAACGCGGCCATGGTCTGCATCGCCTTGCCGAGGTCGAAGGTGAAGTTGGGCTGACCGCCCCCGGCGATGTAGACGATCATCGTCTCGCCCGCGCCACGGGAGACCGCCAGGATGACGGCCGCCACGATGCCGGAGAAGGCGGCGGGCAGCACGACCCGCACCGAGGTGGTCATCTTGGACGCGCCCAGGGCGAACGATCCCTCGCGCAGCGCCCGGGGCACCGCCGTCATCGCGTCCTCGGAGAGCGAGGCCACGATCGGGATGATCATGAAGCCGACGACGAGACCGGCGCAGAGCGCGTTGAAGATCTCGATCTCGAACGGGAGGACGCTGCGGAGCAGCGGGGTGACGAAGCTCAGCGCGAAGAATCCGAAGACCACGGTCGGGATGCCCGCGAGCACCTCGAGGACGGGCTTGCAGATCTGCCTGACGCGCGGCCTGGCGTACTCCGACAGGTAGATGGCGGCGCCGAGGCCCAGCGGCACGGCCACGACGACGGCGATGCCCGTGGTGATGAGGGTCGCGCTGACCAGTGGCAGCACGCCGTAGCCCGGCGGCTCGAACAGCGGGCCCCAGTTGGTGGAGGTGAAGAACTCCACCACGCTGATCTCGCCGAAGAACCTGACGGTGGGCTCCAGGAGCGACACCACGATGCCGACGGTCGTGGCGACGGAGACCAGGGAGGCCACCAGGAGCACGACCTTGATGACCTGCTCGCCGTAACGCGGGCGCGACCGCGCCAGGGACGGTGAGGTCCCTGGCGCGGTCGCGGAGGGCGGGGTGGCCATCAGCCCTGCGTCTTCAGGGCGGCGTAGTCGGACTTCAGCTTGGCCTCCTGCTCAGGGTTGAGCGGGATGTACTTCGCGTCGGTCGCGATCTTGCTGATGTTGCCGACGTAGAAGTCGAGGAACGCGACGCCCTCGGGCTTCTTGGTGATCGCGGCGGAGGGGTAGATGAACAGCGGCCTGGCCAGCGGCGTGTAGGTGCCGTTCTGCGCGGCCTCGACGCTCGGCGCGACACAGCCGTCGCCGGAGTCGATCTCGACGGCCTTCAGCTTGTCGGCGTTCTCCTCGAAGTAGGTGAAGCCGAAGTAGCCGAGGCCGCCCTTGGAGCCGGTGACACCCTGGACGGTGACGTTGTCGTCCTCGCTGGGGCTGTAGTCCTTGCGGCTCGCGCCCTCTTCGCCGTTGATCTCATCGGTGAAGTAGTCGAAGGTGCCCGAGTCGGTGCCCGCGCCGAACAGCTTCAGGGGCTCGTCCGGGAACTTGGGGTCGACCTGCTTCCAGGTCATGACCTTGCCCTCGGCCGCCGGCTCCCACATCTTCTTGAGCTGGTCGGTGGTGAGGCAGGAGGCCCAGGTGTTCTCCTTGTTCACGACCACCGTGAGGGCGTCGGTCGCGACGGTCAGCTCGGTGAACTTGACACCCTTGGCCTCGCACGCGGCCTTCTCCTCGTCCTTGATCGGACGGGAGGCGTCAGAGATGTCGGTCTCGCCGTTGCAGAACTTCTCGAAGCCGCCACCGGTGCCGGAGGTGCCGACCGTCACGTTGATCTTGGGCTGCTCTTCGGCGAAGAACTCGGCCGCGGCGCTCGTCAAGGGGGCTACTGTGCTGGAGCCATCTGCCTTGACCTGGCCGCTCAGTTCGGCCCCCGCGCCCTGGGAGGCGGTCGCGCTGGCGGTGCCGTCCCCGGCCGGCGGAGTGGTGTTGGTGCCGCCACATGCGGCGGAAAGAGCCACAACGATGGCGGCCGTCGCCGCCGCGCTGAGGCGGCGCTGTCCACTGGTCACGGTGTGCGTCCTTCTCCGTAGTAAGAGCTGTTCTTTGCTTCACCTCGATACAAACGGCACAAGGTGAACAGACGGAAAACGGGTCGTGACCACGGATGGAAGGCGTATGCGGAAAGGTGTGAACCCTTGGTATGGGGGGTTCTCACCAGGGCGGGGGCAAACGTGGACAGCCGACGTTCACGCGAACGTCATGAGGTCTTCAGCGCTCGGAAAATGGGCCGGCCCGCGAGTCTCTGCGGACTCGCGGGCCGTGCTGTGGCGTTGGAGAGGGCTGTCGTCAGACGATCTGGCGGAGCAGGATGGTCGCGACGCACGCCGGCTTGGGCGCGTCCTCGACGGTGAAGACCATGGTGATGGTGAGCTGCACCCCGCCGGTGACGTCGGCGACGTTGTCCAGAGTCGCGGTGGCGCGCAGCTTGCTCCCGACGGGGACCGGCGAGGGGAACCGGACCTTCTCGCAGCCGTAGTTGATGGCCAGGCTGAAGCCGGTCAGCTTCATGATCTCCGGGAGGAGCCGGGGGACCAGGGACAGCGTGAGATAGCCGTGCGCGATCGGGCCGCCGAAGGGGCCGTCCTTGGCGCGTTCGGGGTCGACGTGGATCCACTGGTGATCGCCCGTGGCCTCGGCGAACTGGTTGACCGCCTCCTGGGTGACCTCGTACAGGCCGCTCTGCCCGAGGGGCTCCCCGATCGGCAGCGAGCGGACGCCCTCGACGCCGTTGACGATGATGGCCGCCATGTCAGAATCCTCCGAGGTCGAGCGGGGCCGGCTTGAAGTCCTGCAGCCGCCCGGCGTACGGGCCGGCGAACAGGTCGCTGACGGACTGCGGGCTCCACCCGCCGGCCTGGAACTGCTCGTCCACCTCGCCCGGATGGGTCCACAGGGCGATCCGGTCGCCGCCGGCGGCGATGGCCTGGCCGGTGACCGCGTCCGACAGCTTGGAGGCGAGGTAGACGATGACGGGGGCGACGTCGTCGGGCGAGCCGAGGCCCTGGCGCCTGGCCGCCTCGGGGACGGCCTCACCGGCGTCGACCTTGGCCACCAGGTCCGCCAGGCCGGGGATGGTCGCGACCATCCGGGTCAGGGCGGTGGGGACGATCGCGTTGACCGTCACGCCGATCTTGGCGTGCTCGACGGCCCAGGTCCGCATCATCGCCACGATCGCGCCCTTGGAGGCGGAGTACGCGGTCTGCCCGAAGCTGGCCCGCTGGCCGGCGGGCGACCCCACCAGGATCAGCCGGCCGCCCTCGCCCTGCTCCCTGAACCGTGCCGCGGCCGCCCGGCCGCAGGTGAAGGTGCCGCGCAGGTGGCTGTTCACGACCAGGTCGAAATCGTCGTCGGTGGTGTTGCGCAACGTCTTGTCCCGCAGCGCGCCCGCGTTGGTGACCATGACGTCGAGCCTGCCGAACTCGTCGACGGCGCGTCGTACCAGCGTGTCGGCCAGCTCCGCGCTGCCCACCGCGCCGACCACGGCCACCGCGGCGCCGCCCGCGTCGGCGATCGTCCGGACCGTCTCCTCGGCGACGTCGCCGTCCAGGTCGTTGACCACGACCGACGCGCCCGCGGCGGCGAGCGCGCGAGCGTAGGAGCGGCCCAGCCCCCGGCCCGATCCAGTGACCACGGCAACTCTGCCGTCGAGCATGTGTCCTCCCTTGGACCGGCGCTGGGGCGACGGTGAGCGTGTTGACCTGGTTCGACGTTATGGAGTAGCGGCGGCGCGGCGGATGCGGCCGATGACGGCACCGGCGCAGGGCCTCTGGCGTGTACGGGCTACGTCATTTGTCCCACATGGCGCGGGCTGAGACCGTGGATCCGATGCCCCTGAGAATCGATTTCACCGCGTTCCGGAACCCCGCCTTCCGACTGCTCGCCCTGGCGCAGATCGGGTTCGTGCTGGGCGAGCAGATCCTCGTGGTCGCCGTCACCGTCTCGCTGCTCGACGCCGGAGGCGACGCGGCCACGGTGGGGGTCGTGCTCGCTGCCAAGGGCATCGCGTCGTTGAGCCTGCTCCTGGTGGGAGGCGTCTGGTCCGACCGCCTGCCGCGACGGCGGATCCTGGCGATCATGCTGGGCGTCGACGCCGCCGCGGCGATCGTCCCGGTCCTGCTCCTCATGGGCCACCCGTCCGCCTGGTCGCTGGCCGCGGTCCTCTTCGCGGTCGGCGCGGCGGAGTCGTTCATCCGGCCGGCCTTCAACGCCATGCTGGCGAGCACGCTGGCCGAGGACCAGCGGGTGTCCGGCCGGGCGCTGGTCAACATCTGCACGCGGGTGGGCGTCATCGCCGGCCCGGTGATCGGCACCATGCTGGCGAGCGGCCTCGACATCCTCCCCTACCTGCTGGCGGGGCTCGTCTTCGCGGGCAGCGCCGCCGCGTTCCGCCGGGTGCGGGAACCGTCGTGGACCCCGGCGGCCCGCCGGTCGGTGCTGAAGGAGGCGTGGGCGGGGGTCACCGACGCGGGGCGCCGGCCGTGGCTGACGGCGCTTCTCCTCTTCTCGCCCATCAGCCTCATGTTCGTGATCGCCCCGAGCCAGGTCCTGCTGCCGCTGCTGAGCCGCGACACCTTCGGCTCCTACACGGCGTACGGCACGGCACTCGCGTGCTACGGCGCCGGCGGCCTGATCAGCAGCGTCGCCATGATGACCTGGCAGCCGAGGCGGCCGGGGGTGGTGGCGATGTGGTCGATGTCCCTGTACGCCCTGGTCCCGCTGGGCCTGCTGTACGCCCCCTCCGTCGGAGTGCTCCTCTGCTGCTACCTGGTGGCCGGCTTCGGCGTCGAGACGTACGCCCTCACCTGGGACGTCGCGATGTACCGGGAGGTGCCCGACCACCTGATCGGGCGGATCACCTCGCTGGCCTGGCTCAGCACCTTCGGCCTCATGCCCTTCGGCCAGGCGCTGACCGGCCCCCTGACCACCCTGCTCGGCACCGACGTCGTCCTCCTGTGCGCGGCGGGGCTGGTGCTGGCGATCCCGCCCGGCCTGCTCCTCGTCCGGGGGATGGCCGGGCTGCGAGGCGCCCGGCGTTAGGCGGGCTCCTCGCACAGGTGGTGGCGCAGGCCGTTGAGGGCGGCGTCCAGGAGCAGGGGGAGGGAGGCGTCCTCGCTGTCGAGCCACTGCTCGTACGCGGACAGCGCCATCCCCAGGCTTACATGCCCTACCGTCCGGGGCAGCAGGTCGGTGGGGGCCAGGCCGTACCTCTCGGTGGTGTAGTCGGCGATCACGCCGCGCCACGCGGCGTACTTCAGGGCGGAGTGCGCCTGCAGCGCGGGGGTGGTGAGCAGCAGGCGCATGCGCTCGCGGTGCTGGGGGATGGCGTCGTCGTCCAGGTGGTTGAAGTCGAGCACCGCCTGGTGCACCGCCCGGTGGACCGGGATGTCCAGGGGCGTGGCCCGCAGGAACTCGCGCAGGTGGGCGAGGCCGGCCTCGGACGGCGAACAGCCGGAACGCCGCCCGCTCGATCGCGCCGAGGTCGGTGGCGGGGCGGCGGCCGGGCGCCTGCCTCTGCGCCTGCTTCGGTCGGCTGCTGGTGACGGCGTCGCGAAGCGCTCCAGGCAAAGACCGAACACACAAGCCGTGGGCCCCCGACCACCCCGGCGATGTGGCCTAGCTCACTCACTCATGAGCTAAGGACCTGCGATTCGCTGAGCAAAGCAGGCTTTCGTGAGACGGAAGACAAAAGATTGCCGGAACGCCCGCTGCGCACGGCCCGGAACGCCCGCTGTGCACGGCGTCCGGCGGCAGGCTCAGGCGTACAGGCCGATCTGGCGGTAGACGGCCTTGAGATAGACCAGCATGCCGGCGGCGTCCGGCGGGTCGGGCTGGAGCACGCGCCACGTCACCGCCCCGGCCATCATGTCGATCAGCACGTCCAGATCGGCGTCCGCAGCCACCGCGCCGTCCGCCTGGGCACGCCGCAACATCGCGGACGCCAGCTCGCGGCGGGGCAGGATGTGGTGCTCCCAGTAGACGGCCATCAGCTTCGGATGGCTGACCGCGGCGCCCATCATCCGGGCCACCAGCGCGCGGAACTCCGGGTTCGCGACCATCTCCGCCGCCGCCGGAAGGGCGCGTTCGATGATGTCCCGGGGCGACAGGGCCTCGACCTCGGCGGCGGTGGGGGTCACCTCGCCGCCGACCGACTCCTCGACGGCCTGGGCGATCAGGTCTTCCTTGGTGCTCCAGCGACGGTAGACGGTGAGCTTGCCGACCCCCGCCCGCTTGGCGATCTGCTCCATGCTGGTGCCCTCGACGCCGCGCTCGACGAACAGCTCCAGCGCCGCGCGCAGGATCGAGGCGTCCGTCTCGGGGGCGCGGGGACGGCCACGTCCTCGGGCAGCGGTCAAGCGAGTGCTCCGTCCAGCCAGCGGGTCAGCTCGGCGGCGCCGCCCTGGCAGGCCAGGTGCCCGTCCGGGCGTACGAGCATAGCGGGGAGCGGCCCGTCGGCGGGCCGCAGGAGCACCACGCGATCACCGAGGCGGCTCCGGGCCGCCGCCAGGGCACTCTCGTCGCCGACGACCGCCCACCGGCCGCGCAGCTCGGCGTGCAGCCGGGTACGCGTGCCGTCGGGGCGCTCGCAGGCCGTGTCGGGAATCCGGTCGCCCGGCCGCGGCCGGCGGCCGCGGCCGCCCAGCGGGCCGCGCCGGTAGCTCACCCACAGCTGAGAGGTCGTGTACGTGACCCAGCGCTGGAGCCAGGCGATGCCGAACAGCCGGATCAGCACCTGGTCACGCAGGAACCGGCCGACCGGCCCGGCGGCGATGTTGACCTTGGTGGCGGCGGTGCTGCCGCGCAGGACCTGGGTGGCCAGCGGGCGGCGCTCCGCCTCGTACGTGTCCAGCAGGCGGTCGGCGGCCCGGCCGTGGACCACGAGGGCGAGCTTCCAGGCGAGGTTCTCGGCGTCGCCGAGCCCCGTGAGCATGCCCTGGCCGCCGAAGGGCGCGTGCGCGTGCGCGGCGTCCCCGGCCAGCAGGACGCGTCCTCGCCGGTAGGTGTCGGCCAGCCGGCGGTGCACGCTGAACAGCGACGCCCACGAGGCGTCGAGCAGTCGCACGTCGCGCAGGCCGGTGCGCTCGGGCAGGATCTGCCGCATCCGCTCGACGATCCGCTCCTCACCCGGCTTGTCCTCGCCGAACGCCGGGTCGTACGCGAGCAGCCGCCACTGGCCGCCAGGCATGGGCATGGCGCCGAACATGCCCTCCGGGTGCACCCAGCCGCTCGTCCCCGAGCGGTCGAGCGTCGTGTCGAGGCGGGCGTCGACGAGGAGGAAGCGCTCGCTGACCTTGACCCCGGGGAAGCCGATGCCGGCCAGCTTGCGCACCGTGCTGCTCGTTCCGTCGCAGCCGACGAGCCGGCCCGCCCGTACGGTACGGCCGTCGGCCAGCACGGCGTCGACCCCGTGCTCGTCCTGGTCGGCGGCGACCAGGGCGGAGTTCCATTCCGGCCGCACGCCCAGCTCGGCCAGGCGGTCGCGGAGCCGCGCCTCGACCCGCGCCTGCGAGATCACCATCGGGGCGGCGGCGGTCCGCAGGCCGGGGTCGCCGAACCGGATGCGCATCATCGGCCGGTCGCCCGCGTACGTGGTGATCGTCATCGCCCGCACCGACTCCTCGGGCAGGCCGTCGAGCGCGTCCAGCCGGTCCAGTACCTCCGAGCCGCGCGCGTGCACGAAGTTGGCTCTCGACGTGGTGGCCGGCCCCGGGGCCCTGTCCACCACGCGTACCGAGACGCCGTGTTGCAGCAGCGCGCAGGCCAGCGCCAGGCCCACCGGCCCGGCTCCGACCACCAGGACGTCGGTTTCCATGGGACCTCCTTATTTTCTTTACGGAACGGTACCGTAAACAAAATGGACGGGCGATCCCTTGGCCGGTCAGATCAGCGTGAGGTGGCGCACTCCCGTCATGGTCGGAGTGGGCATGAAAACCACTGGATCATCCGGATCGGTGCCCAAATGGCGGAAGCGATCGAGCAGGATGTTCAGCGCGACCCGGCCTTCCAGCCGGGCCAACGGGGCGCCCAGGCAGAAGTGGATGCCGCGGCCGAAGCTGAGATGCGGGTTGGGGTCACGGCCGGGGTCGAAGACGTCAGGATCGGGGAACTGCCGGGGGTCTCGGTTGGCCGCGGCCACCCAGGTCAGGAGCATCTGGTCGGCCGGTATCGTCACCCCGCCCAGCTCCACCTCGCGGGTGGTGGACCGGCCGACGGCGGCGAACGGCGTCAGGTAGCGCAGCGACTCCTCGATCACCGCCGGGACCGAGGAGCGGTCGGCCCGGACCTTGTCCTGCTGCTCGGGGAAGGCGTCCAGGCACAGCACGGTGTTGCCGAGCAGCATCGTCGTGGTGATGTGCCCGGCGAGCAGGAGCACGATCGCGAAGTTGACCACCTGGTCGTCGGGCAGGCGCTCGCCGTCCACCTCGGCCTCGACCAGCTTGGTGAGCAGGTCGGCGCGCGGCCGGCTCCTGCGCTCCCCCGCGTGGCCGGCGAGATACTCGGACATCTCCTTCCACGGGCGGAGCGTGGCCTGCATGTCCACGTCCTGGTTCTCGGCGGGCTCGGCGAGCGAGATCTGGGTGTCGCGCTCGAACAGCGCGTCGGCCCACCGCTTGAACAGGGCACGATCGCTGCTGGGCACCCCCAGCAACTCGGCGATGACGATGACCGGAAGCGGATAGGCCAGATCGGTCACCAGCTCGAACCGGCCCCGCCCGGCCGCCGCGTCGAGCAGTTCGTGGGTGAGTGCCGCGATCCTCGGTTCGAGATCCGCGACGACCTTCCGGGTGAAGGCGCTGCTGACCAGCTTGCGCAGCTTGCCGTGCTCCGGCGGGTCGATCTGCGTGATGAAGCCCGCCATCGAGAAGTCCCCACCCCCCGGCATCAGACTCTTGGGAACCAGGCGCATGGTGTCAGAGGAGAAGGTCGCCGGATCGCTGAAGACCTCATGCGCTTCCGGATGACCGTAGACGTTCCACATGCCGGTCCCGGCGTCGAACTCGACCGGCTGACCGGTTCGCGGACCGTGCAGCCAGAAGTGCTGCGGGTGAACGTTGTACCGCTCGACGAAGTCGGCCATCGCAACCCCCCATCAGGTCGACAAGTCACGTTACGCTTGTCATGCGCCCGTTCAAAGCACCGCGCCTCTACCTGATGGTGAGCTCCTCCACCAAGGGATCGTCGTGCAGGGCGGTGGCGGTGGCGTCCGGGTCGAGGGCCTCGGCCGCCAGGTGGACGCCGGGAGGCACGGAGCCGGTCAGCACCGCGCGGGTGGCGAGCGCCATCACCACCCCGCTGAGCGCGTACGAGTCCACGGCCGTGAGCAGCACCCGGGTGGGGCCGGGCGAGGCGCCGGGACGGGGCCGGCCGGTGAAGAGCATGACGTAGAAGGCGCCGAGGTCGGCGTTGTCCTGGAGGGAGGCGCGGACCACGGCGTCGGCGTGCGGGGCCAGGGTGGCGGGGCTCAGGGTCGCGGGGTCGATGTCCGGCAGCTGGGCCCACGACGCGGTCAGTGCCTCGGGGAGGCGTTCTGTGACGAAGACGTTGTAGGAGCGCACCTCGTCCGCCCCGGTGTCCATCGCCAGGGTCTGCGCCTCGGTGGTGAGATAGGGCCAGGCGTGGACGGGGACGGGGAAGCCCGGCAGCCGCACGCCGTTCAGCGGTGCCAGCGTGTTGGGCGCCACCCGGCCCGCCCGCCAGGCCGCCATCGGCGTGCCGAATTTCGGCCCCCTGGTGAGCAGCGCGTCCACCGCCGAGAGCGGGGTGAAGACGGCCGCGCCGCCGACGTAGAGATCCAGGCGGCGCAGCGGGCGGCCCTTGGCCAGCAGCCGGGGCAGCAGCCCGGACAGGCCCGGCATCACGCCGGCGGAGAACACCGCCGTCCTGCCTTCGGGCACGCCGCCCGTGCTGAGCGCGTCCTTGGCCGCCAGTTCGCCGCCGATGTCCACATAGTCGGCGCCGGCCGCGAAGGCGGCGCGGGCCACGGTGTCCAGGACCTGGTACGAGGGGCCCGCGCAGTTGACGACGACGCGGCAACCGTCGCAGAAGGCGGCCAGCCGGCCGGGGTCGTTCAGGTCCACCCGCACGGCGTGCGCCGTTCCGGGGAGCGTGGCCGCGAGGTCGGCGGCGCCCGCCAGGTCCCTGCCGCCTACCCGCAGCGGCCCGAGGCCGTAGGCCGTGATGCGCTGCGCGGCCGTCCGGCCGACCGCACCGGTGGCGCCGAGCAGCCCGATCACCGCTGACCCCCGAGCTGGTCACTGGGCTGATCACTGGGTTGGTCAGTGGGCTGGTCACCCAGGCGTGAGCGGACGGCGGACGCCACCCCGGCCACCGTCGAGTCGGACAGGAACTCGCGTACCGGCACGGGGATGCCGACCTCCTTGGAGAGCCGGACCACCGCCCGCACCGCGAGCAGCGAGTCGCCGCCGAGGCCGAAGAAGTCGGCGCCTCGGTCGAGCACGGGCACCTCCAGGAGCTCCTCGAAGACGTCGGCGATCGCCTGCTCCAGGTCGTCGGCGGGCGGCCCTTCCGGGTGGCTGACGGCCGATTCGAGCAGCAGGCCGAGACGCAGCCCCTCGTCGTCGGGTTCGGGCTCGGCCGCCTCCGGCAGGCCGGGCATCCGGTCCCAGCCCGGCCCGTCGGCGAGGGCGTCGACCAGCTCGACGAACTCGGCGAACGCCGCCGTCACCTGGTCGGCCTCGAACAGCTCGTCCACCAGGGAGAAGACGGCGACCATCTCCGGCCCCAGCTCGAAGCAGCGCACCTCGATCGCGACCTGCGGAGTGCGCAGCTGGTGGAAGTAGTCGGAAGCGACCACCCGGCCCAGCGGCCCGGCATCCTCCGGCGGGCGGCCGCCCATGGCGGCGTCGACGCCCAGCACGCTCTGGAACACCACCGGCCCGACCGGCCGCCAGCTCCCGCGACGGCGGGCCAGCTCCCGTCCGACCTCCACGCCGGTGATCAGGTTGTGCGCGGCGTGCTCGCCGGAGGTCGTCTGCACGGTGGCGGCGAGCTCGCCGAAGGTGGCGCCGGGGTCGAGGTCGAGCGGGAGCAGCATGGTGGCGGCGAAGGCGCCCACCACCCGCTGCACATCCGGGTGCAGCGGCAGCCGGTTGAGCTGCAGGGAGTTCAGCAGCATCCGGCGATGTCCGGCCCACCGGGCCAGGACCACGCCGAACGCGGTGAGCATGGCGGTCGACGGGGTGACGCCCCGGCCGGTGCACTGCTGCCGCAGCGCGGCCCAGCGGTCGGCGCTCCAGCGATGCTCCCGGTTGCCCATGGTGATCGGCCGCACCTGCTGGGGGTCGGCGGCCAGCGGCAGGGTGGGCGGGGTGGGCAGCGTGTCGAGTTTGGACCACCACCAGTCCCGGTCGGCCTGCCATGCCTCGGTCGCGGGCAGGTCGGCGACCGCGTTGACGTAGTCGCCGAAGTTGATCTCCAGGGGCGGCAGGGCGGCGTTCCAGTCGGCGACGAAGGTCACCAGGTCGCGGCTGAGCACGCTGGATGACCAACCGTCGAAGATCAGCAGGCTGAGGCCCAGGTGGAGCCGCCCTTCGCCGCCGGGGAGCAGGGTGAGCCGGATGTCCAGGCCGGGCCCGCGGGTGGGATCCGGTCCGGTGGTGCTCATCTGCTGCCGTACGTCCTGGAGTGTGTCCGCGATCTCCTCGGCGCCGGCCGCGCGCAGGTCGTGCACCCGCACCTGGGGGACGGCGCCCGGCGCGTCGGCGGGCAGGACGTACTGGCGGCCGTCGGAGGTGACGCGGGCGCGCAGGGTGGGCTGGTGCGCGGCGAGCCGTTCGACCGCGTCCGTCAGCGCGTCGGCGGCCTCGTCGCCGTCGACCCCGGTCAGGGCGTAGTCGAGGTAGTAGTGGGCCGAGTCGTAGGACAGCTCCCAGCCGTCCTGCTGGCCGACGAAGTAGCCCTGCTGCAGGGGGAGGAGGGGGAACTCCGCGTGCGGGTCGGGGCGCGGGGTGACCTTGAGCGGCAGGGCGCGGGCCGCCGGCTCGCCCGACGAGCGGCGGCGTACGAGCTCCGTCAGCTCGCCCAGCGTCGTCTCCACCCGCACGTCCGACAGGGCGAGCGCGACGCCGAGGCGTTTGCGCACCAGGGCGGACATGCGGACCGCGAGCACCGAGTCGCCGCCCAGGCGCAGGAAACCGACATCGTGCGGGATCTCGTCGGGTGGCAGGTCGAGCAGTTCCGACCAGATCTCGGCCAGCTCCATCATGGGCACTCCCATCATCAGGTGATTCAGCGGGTGGCGACGAACAGGCGCTGCGACAGCGCGGTCAGCGGGTCCCCCTGGCGGGGCAGGTCCACCTCGACGCGCAGGCCGGCGGTCTCCAGCGCGCTGAGCCACTCCGCCCGGCGCAGGTAGGTGCGGGTGGTGCCCGCGCGGCCGTCGTGCCGCTCGGGCGGGCCGTCCCCGGTGGACAGGGCGAACGGCATCGACGTGAGCGACTGCGGGTGTTCGCGGACGGTCTCGATGAGCAGCACCCGCCCGCCGGGCGCGAGCCGCGCGGCGACCTGGTCGAGCAGGCGGCCGGTGTGCGGGGCGTTGTGGGCCATGGTCGCCGCCACGACCAGGTCCAGGTCGTTCGGCTGGTGCGGCAGGTCGCGGGCGATGTCGAGCAGTTGGTACCGCAGGAAGCCGGTCCCGAACCGGTGGCGCGCGATGTCGAGGAAGAACGGCGACAGGTCCGTGAACAGGTAGAACTCGACCGGACTCCCGGCCAGCGCCGGGAGCAGGTCCGCCGTGGTGGCGCCGATGCCCGCGCCCAGTTCCAGGATCCGCAGCGGCCGGGTGGCGCGCTCGGCCAGGTCCGCGACGACCTCGGCGGCGGCCGTGTTGAGGTAGCGGCTGATCAGGTTGTCGCGGTAGACGGCCTCGGCGGTGGCGGGCTCGCCGTCGGGGTAGAGCAGCGCCTGCACGCCGATCTCGTCGCGCAGCAGGGCGGGCAGCATCCGCAGCGAGCGCAGCATCATCTCGGCCAGCTCGGCGGGATAGTCGAGCGCCGGTCCCGCGGACTCCAGGTGCGCACGGGCGGCGGTCAGCTCGGCGCGGCGTGGGCCGTGCAGGTCGTGGTAGCGGCCCGTGGCGTCGCGGCTCACCAGGCCGGCCTCGTGGAGGGCGGCGAGCCAGTGGCCGGCGATCCAGCGGTGCCGCCGGGCCGCGCCGAGGTCGGTCGCGACCGCGTCGGCCTCGTGCGCCCCTGGGCCCCGCAGCCGGGTGCGTGAGCGCAGGTCGGCGGCTATGCCGAGGAGGGCCAGGCGGTCCAGGTGCGCGACCGCTTCGGCGGTGCCGCCGGTGTCGGTCCCGGTGGTCGTGGCCTGCCCTGCGCGGTCGGCTCGGTCGGTCAAGGACGACATAGGGCGAGATCGTACGAGATAACGGAAATCATTTTCAAGATCTAGACAAACACCATGAAAGTGTGTAGGAATGAAAACCGTTTCCATTCTGCTGTTCTGTGGAAGGGGTCTCCCTTGGGTTCCGCCACCGTCGAAGAAGTGCTCGCCTGCCTGGCAGACGTGCTGGAACTCCGGCCTTCGGATCTGGATCCCGACACCCCGCTCACCGCCCTGGGGCTGGAGTCCTTCACCGCCGTACGCCTGCGCCGACGGCTGCTGGAGGAGGCCGGGCTCGACCTGCAGCTGACCGCCTTCCTCGGAACGGCGACCGCCCGCACGGTCGCCGCCGGCATCGAGCCGGACGCGACGGACGTACCGGACGAACCGGAGAGTCGGCCCTTCCCGCTCACGCCCATCCAGACCGCCTACCTGGTCGGCCGTGACCCCGCGTTCCCGCTGGGCGGGGTGGCCACCTTCTACTACTACGAGTACGACCGCTCCTCCCAGGACCTCGATCGGCTGGAGAGCGCCTGGAACAGGCTGGTGCGACGCCACCCCATGCTGCGCATGGTCGTGGACGCGAACGCTCAGCAGCGGGTGCTCGACCAGGTGCCCGACTACGTCATCGCCCGCACCGACCTGCGCGGCGAGAGCCCCGAACGCGTCGAGGAGGCCCTGGACGCGCTGCGGGCCGAGTGCTCACACCAGGTGCTGCCCACCGACCGGTGGCCGCTGTTCGACCTGCGCGCCGCGTTGCTGCCGGACGGCCGTACCCGGCTGTTCGTCGGGGTGGACGTGCTGGCCCTCGATCTCATGAGCTGGATGCGGCTGATGCGGGAGTGGGGCACGCTCGTGGCCGATCCCGGCGCGGAACTGCCGGCGCCGCCGCTCAGCTTCGCGGATCTCGTACGACGCCGCCTGGAAGACCCCGCCGAGCGGCGGCGGCGCGAGTTGGACGCCGCCTATTGGGCCGGCCGCGCACCGAACCTGCCGGACGGGCCCGCGCTGCCGTGGAGCCGAGGCCCGGCCGACCTCAGGGGGCAGCGCTTCACCCGGCACGCGGCCGAGCTGTCCGCCGAGGAGTGGGGACAGCTGCGCAAGCAGGGGGCGGCGCACGGGCTGAGCCCCACCGGGCTGCTGCTGGCCGCCTTCGGCCTGGTGCTGCAGCGCTGGGGCGCCCGCGACCCCTTCTGCCTGAACACCACCCTGTTCGACCGCGGCGGCGCCGACATCCCGGGCCTGGACGGCGTCGTCGGCGACTTCACCAGCACGGTCCTGGTGGAGATCCCCACTGCGGACCCCGGCCGCTGGTACGGCTTCGCCGGGTACGCCGCGGCCGTCAACCGGCAGTTCTGGACGGACCTCGACCACCGGGCCGTCTCGGGGATGGAGACACTGCGAACCGCGATCGAGGCGGGCGAGCGCTCCCGGGTGACCGACCCGGCCACCGGGCTGCCCCTGCCCACGCACACCGTGGTGTTCACCAGCGGCGTCGGACTCGCCGGACCGGGCGACGCGCCGGCCGCCTGGCTCGGCGCGGAGGTGTTCGGCGTCTCGCAGACGCCGCAGGTGCTGCTCGACCACATCATCTGGGACGAGGAGGGCCGGCTCCGCATCGCCTGGGACGCCGTGGACGAGGCGCTGCCCGAAGGGTTCGTCGACGGGATGCTGGCCGCGCACGCCTCCCTGCTGCGGCGGCTGGCCACCGAGCCCGAGCTGTGGACCGACCCGGCGCTCGGCTGGGACCCGTCGTTCCTCCGGGACGAGGAGCCGCCGAGCGGGGCGTTCGACGGTGCCGGGCCGTTGCTGGACGCTCCCCTGCGTGCCGCCGCCGAGCGGGACCCGTCCGCGCCCGCCCTGTTCGAACCGGCCGGTGAGGTGTCGGCGGGCGAGCTGGCCGAGCGAGCCGCGCGGACCGGCCGGGCGCTCGCCGCGCTCGGGGTCGGGCCCGGCGAGCTGGTGGCGGTGGCGGCGGACAAGGGCAGCGCGCAGGTCGCCGCGTTACTGGGGGTCTCGGCCAGTGGGGCCGGGTACGTTCCCGTCGAACCCGGGTGGCCTGCGAGCAGAGTGGCCTCGGTGTGTGAGCAGGCGTCCATCCGGCACGCGCTGGTGTCCCCCGAGGCCGACGTCACGCTCTGGCCGGACCAGGTCACGGCCCACCGGCTGGATGCCGACGGGGTGCTCACCGACGGAGTGCTCACCGACGGGCTGCTTGCGTCCGAGGTACGGCGTGCGGAGCCGGACGATCTCGCTTACGCGATCTTCACCTCGGGCTCGACCGGACGGCCCAAGGGCGTGGCCATCGAGCACCGCGCCGCCCGCACCACCCTGGACGACCTCGCCGAACGCTTTCCGCTGGACGCCGGCGACCGGGTGCTCGCCCTGTCCGCGTTCAGCTTCGACCTGTCGGTCTACGACATCTTCTCGGTGCTCGGCTCGGGCGGCGCGATGGTGCTGCCCGAAGCGCCCCGCCAGCGCGACCCCGGGCACTGGCTGGAACTGATGGCCCGCCACCGCGTGACCGTGTGGAACACCGCTCCCGCCCTGCTGGAGATGCTGGTCGAGTACGCCGAGCTGGAGCCGGAGACGGTCCGCCGGGCGCTGTCCGCGCTCAGGCTGGCGTTCCTGTCGGGGGACTGGATCCCGGTGACCCTGCCCGACCGGCTGCGGGCGCTGGCCCCGCACGCCGAGGTGGTCAGCCTGGGCGGGGCGACCGAGGCCTCCATCTGGTCCATCTGCCACCCCATCGGCCAGGTGGACCCCTCCTGGCCGAGCATTCCGTACGGCAGAGCGCTACGCGGCCAGTCCTTCCACATCCTCGACGAACACGGCACACCCTGCCCGGTCGGCGAACCGGGCGAGCTGCACATCGGCGGCGACGGGGTGGCCCGCGGCTACGTCGGCGACCCGGGACAGACGGCCGAACGCTTCGTCACCCACCCGATCCTGCGCCGCCGCCTCTACCGCACCGGCGACCTGGGGCGCTGGCGGTACGACGGGACGATCGAGTTCCTCGGCCGGCTGGACCGGCAGGTCAAGATCCGGGGGCACCGCATCGAGCTCGGTGAGATCGAGGCCACCCTGGACCGGCTCCCCACGGTGCGGCAGGCGGTGGCCCGCGCGGTACGCGGGCCCGACGACCGGCCCAGGCTGGTCTGCTACGTCGTGCCCGCCGAGCCGTCGGCGCCCCCGTCGGACGATGACCTGACCTCGGCGCTGCAGGCGAGCCTGCCCGCCTACATGGTGCCCAACCGGTTCCTCTTCCTGGACGACCTGCCGATCACGGACAACGGCAAGATCGACTACAGGGCGCTCACCAACCCGTACCAGCGATCGGCCCACCCACCCACGTCCACCCCGGACACCCGCCCCCTCGCTTCAGGCGGAGAGGGCGAAGCCGGCGGGGAAGCGTCGGACGTCCGGCCCCTCGCCTCGGGTGGTGGGGGCGTCGAGGGAGAGGCGGGTGTCCGGGCGCTTGGTTCGGGTGGAGGGGGCGTCGAGGGAGAGGCGGGTGTCCGGGCGCTTGGTTCGGGTGAAGGGCGCGTTGAGGGGGCGTTGGACGTCGGCCGCGTGTCGGTGGACGCGGTGGGGACGCGGGCAGTCAGCTCGACGGTGACGCGCGGGTTGCGGCTCAGCATCACCGTGTCTCCCGACGGGGCGATGGAGCTGGTCATCGAGGGCGGCGCCGACGGTGGCGACCCCGCCCCGCGCGCCCTCGCGCAGCCCGGCGACTCGGCCGCCGCGTCCGTTCTGGCGCGGTCTGGCGACTCGGCTGCCGCGTCCGTTCTCGTACGGCCTGGTGGTCCGGCCGGCGGGTCAGTTCTCGTACGGCCCGGCGGCTCGGCCGCTGAGGAGGCTGGGCTCGGGTCGGTCGCTGGGTCCTCGGTTCGGGAGCAGGGGCGGGTGGGCGCTGATCCGCAGGTGGAGCGGGTGGTGGCCCGGGTGTTCAGTGACCTGCTCAAGGCGCCGGTCGATGTCACCACGCCCTTCTTCCAGCTGGGGGCGTCGTCCCTGACCATCGTGCTCGCGCAGCGCGCCCTGCGCGCCGAGCTGGACGAAGGGCTGGCCGTGGTGGACATGTTCGCCCGGCCCACGGTCCGGGACCTGGCCGCGTTCATCACCGCCCGCAGGCAGACGTCCGGGCAGGACCCGGCCGACCCACCACCGCCTGACGGCGCGCGACCGGAGCCCGTCGCCGGGCGGGCCGGCGCTCGACGGGCGGCCCGAGCACACGCTGAGGAGCTGGCCGGATGAACGCCAAGCCGACGGATCCCGACCAGACCGATCCCGACCAGACCGATCCCGACCCGACGGATGCCGAGCCGATCGCCGTCGTCGGGCTGGCCTGCCGCTATCCGGGGGCGCCGGATGCCGACGCCTACTGGGAGCTGCTGCGCGACGGCCGCGTAGGGCTGACCAGGTTCGCCGATGACGAGCTGGCCGGTCGCGGCGTGCCCGCGCGACTGCGGGCCCACCCGGGTTTCGTACCCGTCGGAGGGCTCATCGAGGGCCAGGCGGACTTCGATCCGGAGCCGTTCGGGTTCAGTGACGCCGAGGCCGCCCTCCTCGATCCCCAGCATCGGTTGTTCCTCGAATGCGCCTGGCACTCCCTGGAACACGCCGGGCACGGCGGCGGACGCGGAGCCGGCGCGGTCGGCGTCTTCGCCGGCGCCATGCAGAGCGCGTACCTGGCCGCCAACCTCTCCGACCGGTGGGACCCGACCGGCGGGGGCCGTGATCCGCTCGGCAGCATGCAGACCGCGATCTCCACCCAGGCCGACTACCTGCCGCTGCAGACGGCGTACCGGCTCAACCTGACGGGACCGGCGGTCGCGGTGGCGAGCAGCTGCTCGACGTCGCTCGTCGCGGTGCACCTGGCCGCGCAGTCGCTGCTGTCCGGCGAGTGTGACACCGCGCTGGCGGGCGGGGTGTCGCTGATCGTGCCGCAGGGTCAGGGGTACGTGCACGTCACCGACGGGGTGTTCGCCGTGGACGGGACGGTACGGCCGTTCAGCGCGCACGGCACCGGCATCGTCTACACGCAGGGCGTCGGGGTGGTGGTCCTGCGCCGCCTGGCGGACGCGCTCGCCGACGGTGACCCCGTGCTCGCCGTGCTGCACGGCTCGGCGATGAACAACGACGGGGCCGACAAGGCGGGGTTCACCGCGCCGTCCGTACGGGGGCAGGCTCGGGCGGTGGCCGAGGCGCTCGCGGTGGCGGGCGTCTCGCCGCGCGACATCGGGCTCGTCGAGGCACACGGCACCGCCACCACGCTGGGCGACCCCATCGAGGTCGCCGCGCTGAAGCGGGTGTTCGGGGACACCGGCCCGGCGTGGTGCGGGCTCGGCTCGGTGAAGGGCAACATCGGCCACGCGAACTCGGCCGCCGGGATCGCCTCCTTCATCAAGGCGGTCCTGGCCGTACACCATCGAGTGCTGCCCTCGTCGCTGCACGCGCGTCCGCTCAACCCGCTCCTCGCCCTGGAGGAGTCCCCCTTCGAGGTGATCGCCGAGACCAGGGACTGGGACACCCCTCCGCTGGCCGGGGTCAGCTCCTTCGGCATCGGCGGCACCAACTGCCATGCCGTGCTCGGGCCGCCTCCGCAGCGACCGCCGACGCCCGCCGATCCGCGCCCCCAGCTGCTGGTCGTCTCCGCCGCCACCCCCGAGGCGGCGACCGCCACCGCTCAGGCTCTCGCGGCGGACCAGGAAACCGTGGCCGTTCAGGCTTTCCCAGCGGGTCAGGAGGCCGATCTGGCGTACACGCTGGCGGTCGGGCGCTCCCATCAGGCCTACCGGGTGGCGGGTGTGGGGCGGGCCGGGCTGGACGCGGCGACGCCGGTCAGGGCTTCGGCCGCGCGGGTGGTGTTCGCCTTCCCCGGAGGAGGCAGCCCGTACCCCGGGATGGGCGGCGAGCTCTACCGGGACGAGCCGGTTTTCGCCCAGGCCGTCGACGAGTGCGCGGAACTGCTGCTGCCCCTGCTCGGCGCCGACGTCCGCGACGCCATGGATCCGAGGACAGCCGAGAAGCGCTTCCGCGACGTCGCCTTCGGCGTGCCCGCGCTCTTCGCGGTGTCGCTCGGGATGGCGCGGCTGCTGGAGTCATGGGGGGTACGGCCTGACGCGCTGGTCGGGCACAGTCTGGGTGAGTGCACGGCCGCGGCGGTGAGCGGCGCGCTGCCCCTTCCCGAGGCGGCCAGGCTGGTCGCCGCCCGGTGCGAGGCCGCCGTCCGCGCGGCCGGCGGAGGCGCGATGCTGGCCGTGCCGCTGGGCGAGGACGAGGTTCGTGAGCTGCTGGACCGCCATCCCGAGCTCGACCTCGCCGCCGTGAACGCCCCGGAGGCGTGCGTCGTGTCCGGCGTCGCCTCGGCCATCGACAGGCTGGCGGACGAGCTGCGCGAGCGTCACATCAAGAGTACGAGGCTGCGGGTGGACGCCGCGATGCACTCGCGGGCAGTGGACCCGGCGTTGCCCGGCCTGGGCGCGGCCCTGGCCGGGCTGACCGGTGGGGCCCCTGCCGTGCCGGTGTTCAGCACGGTCACGGGCGCCGCCATCGGCGCCGAGCTTGCGGAGGCCGCGCACTGGACGCGGCAGCTGCGCCGGCCGGTGCGGTTCTCCGCCGCGCTGCGGGCGGCCCTCGCGGACGAGGCCCTGCTCGTGGAGGTCGGTCCGGGCACCGCCCTGTCCTCCCTGGCCCGCAGCAACGCCCTGCCCGGCCTGCGGTCGGTGCTCACCACGCTGGTGCCTGACGAGCCGGAGACCGCAGGTGTACGGCAGGCGGCCGGCACGCTGTGGGCCCACGGCGTCCCGGTGAATCTGGCGGCCCTGTCCGCACGGGGCAGACGGCGGGTGCACGCGCCCGGCTACGCGTTCCAGCGCCGCCGCCTGTGGATCGACCCCCCGGACCCGGCGCTGTCGGATGGGCGGTCGGCCGTCGATGCGGACGAGCCGCTGCAGCTTCCCGTCTGGACCCAGGTTCCCCCGCTTCAGCCCGCCGAAGCACCGGAAGGCCGCTGGCTGGTGACCGGGTCGGGCGCCCTGGCGGACACGCTGCGCACCCGGCTGACGGCGGGCGACCCGTCCGAGCCGCTGACCGGCCTGGTGGTCATCGCCGCCGAGCAGACGGAAGCGGCGGGACCAACCGCTGCCGTCTCCGCCGCTGAGCAGGGCGCGGTGGCTGAGGAAGCTGCTGCCGTCTCTGCCGCTGTGCTCGCGTTCGGCGAGGTCGCGGGCGTGTCGGCCGCGCAGGACGAGCAGCCGGCGCTGCTGCTGGTGACGCGGCACGGCGAACAGGTGGCCGGTGATCCGGCGCCGCACCCGGCTCAGGCGGCCCTGCGGGTGCTGCCCCGGGTGCTGGGTCAGGAGCAGCCCGGATCGAGGTGGGCCACGCTCGACCTCGGGGCGCCGGCTGACCCCGACGCCGAGGCGCGATCCGTACTGCGCGAGCTCGGCACGCTGATGAGCGGGGAGAACCCGGGAGCGGAAACCGCCTTGCGGGGTGTGACCAGGTGGCAGCGCCGCCTGACCCCCTGGCGCCCGGCCGATGCCGGGGGACGCCCGGCCCCCGGGCGCCCGGCCGACCCTGAGGGGAACGCCGCGCCGCCCGGCAAGGTGCTGATCATCGGTGGACTGGGCGCCGTGGGTCAGGTGTTCGCGAGGCATCTGGCCCGGCGCGGACACCAGGTCGTGGTCACCTCACGCACGGCGGCCCGCCACGGGAGCACGCTCGACGAGGCCGGTGTGGACGTACGAGTCTGTGACGCGGCCGATCACACGGACACCTCGGCCCTGATCGGGAAGCTCTCCGCCGACGGGCCGATCGAGCTCGTCGTGCACGCGGCGGGCGTGGCCGCGGGGGCACGGCTGGACCCGCTGCGGTCCTTGGACCCCGGCCAGGTCGCCGAGCACCTGCGGGCCAAGGCGGAGGCCACGATCGCGCTCCGGGACTCGATCGCCGCGCTGCCCGAGGAGCGCCGCCCCCGGACCGTGCTCCTCATGTCCTCGGCGACCACTCTGGTGGGCGGCGTCGGCATGGGGCCTTACGCGGCGGCCAACGCCGCGATGGACGCGCTCGCGCTCGCCGCGCCCGGCCCCACCCGGTGGATCAGCGCCGTATGGGACGGCTGGCGGGTCGCCGAGGAGGCCGTCGTGCTCGCCGACGCGCTGGACGCCCGCACCGGCACCGAGGCGCTGGATCGGCTGCTGGCCGCCCGGAACAGGGACAGCCTGCCCCCGGCCGTGGCGGTGGCGGCGACCGATCTCCATCCGCGGATCGTCGCGGCCGGCCGGCCCCGGCAGGTCGTCGCCACCGGTGACGCCGCCGAGCTGAGCCCGGTCGAGCGGGCGGTGGCCGAGCTGTGGTCGGAGCTGTTCGGTGTCCCGGTGACCGATCCGGACGCCGACTTCTTCGCGCTCGGCGGCCACTCGCTGCTGGGCGTGCGGATGCTGGCCGCGCTGGGCGAACGGTTCGGCGCCCAGCCGGGGATGCGGGACCTGCTGGCCGCGCCCACCGTGGCGGGAGTCGCCCGGCTGATCGGGTCCGCGGACCTCCGGCCGGACCCGGCACCCGGGCCCGGGCCGGCCGAGGACCCCGTCGACGCCGACGGCACCTTCGCGATGACCCGCGTCCAGCACGCCTACTGGGTCGGCCGGGACGGCGGCTACCGCTGGGGGGACCTGCCCTGTCACTTCTTCCTCGAATACGACTGTCCCGGTCTCGACCTCGACCGCTACGAGCGGGCGTGGAACCGGGTCGTGGCCCGGCATCCCATGCTCCGCGCCGTGGCGACGCCCGAGGGACGGTTCCGGGTGCTGGAGAGCCCGCCGCGTTACCGGATCCGGGTGCACGACCTCACCTCGATGCCGGAGGAGCGCAGGTCGGCGCGGCTGGCCGTACTGCGGGAGAGGTTGTCGACCAAGCCCGGGCCGCCGGATCGCTGGCCGCTCGCGCAGCTGCAGGCGGCCCGGCTGCCGGGCGGCGTGGTCAGGCTGTTCATCGGGGTCGACGTGCTCGTCTGCGACGCGGCCAGCTGGTGGATCATCGAGTCGGAGCTGCGCACCCTCTACGAGGACCCCGACGCCGTGCTGCCGCCGCTCGACCTTCACCCGGCGGCCTGCGTCCCGGAACGGGGCGGCGACCAGCGCGCCGCGCTCTACTGGCGGGAACGGCTCGACACGCTTCCCGGCCCGCCCGCCCTGCCGGTCAGCGACGAGGAGGCGTCCCCCCGGTTCGTTCGGCGCGCGACGCGGCTGAGCCGGGAGGAATGGGCCGGGCTGGTGACCGCCGCCGCCCGGCACCGGGTCACGCCGGGGGTGGTGCTGCTGACCGTCTACACGGATGTCCTGACCCGCTGGGCGGGCTCGGCCGGGTTCTGCGTGACGCTGACCCTGTTCGATCGCCCGCCCATCCACCCGCACGTGAACCGGGTCGTCGGCGACTTCACCTCCTTGATGCTGCACGAGGTCCCCGCCGCGCCCGCCGACACCTTTGTCGAACGGGCCGCCGCCGCGCAGGCCCGGATGTTCGACGACCTGGACCACCGCCGCTTCTCCGCCCTGGACGTGCTCGCCGAGCAGGCCACCAGAAAGGGAGAGGTGCGGTCGGTGCCCGTGGTGTTCACCAGCGCGCTCGCCGTGGCGGACATGGTGGAGAGCGGTGCCGGCCTGGAGTGGGCCGGCGAGCAGGTGTACGCGGTCTCGCAGACCCCGCAGACCTGGCTCGACCACCAGGTGCTCGAACACGCCGGCGAGCTACGCCTGCAGTGGGACGCCCTGGACGGCGTCCTGCCCCGCGACGAGCTGGAGGCGGTGATCGCCGAGCACACGGCACGGGTACGGGAACTGGCCACCGAACCGGACGCCTGGACCCGGCCCGAGCCGCTGGCCACGGACGCCGGGACCAGGTCCGAGCCTTCGGCCACCGAGCCGGACGTCCGGGCCCGGCCCGAGTCGCCTTCCCCCGGCTCAGCCGGGTCCGCCGTCCAGGTTGGCGCCGCGCGGGACATCGTGCTGCCGCTGCGTGCCGAGCCCGGCGGATCGGCCCGGCCCACGCTCTACCTCGCCCACCCCTCAGGGGGTGACGTGCTGTGCTACGCCGAGCTGTCCAGGCTGCTCGACCCCCGCGTGGACGTCATGGCGCTGGCCGACCCCGAGCTCGCCGGTGGCGCCGGGGCGGGCCCCGAGACCATCGAGGGGATCGCCGAGCAGTACCTGGGCGCGATCGACGCCACCGGCGGCCCGGGGGCGGGGCCCTGGCTGGTCGGCGGCTGGTCCATGGGCGGCACGGTGGCCCAGGAGATGGCCCGGCGGCTGCACGCCGGCGGGCGTCGCATCGCCCTGCTGGCGCTGCTCGACTCCAACGACCCGGCGCTGATCCGCGACGTCCCCGGCCGGGACGCCGACGAGGTCGCCTGGCAGGTGACGGTCCGACACCTGCACGCGCTGGAGGCGTACCTCGGCATCGACCTGGACGCCGGTGACGCGCTGGCGGCCGTACCGGAACCACGCCGCATGAGCGCGGTCGCCGATCGCCTGCGCGCGCATCGGCTGCTGGGCCGTGGCGAGGACCTGCCGGGACGGCTGGCCGTGTTCGCCAGGCACCTGCGGGCGCTCGCCGCGCACACCCCGGGACGCCTGGCCGACCAGGACACGGCGACGCTGCTGATCCGGGCAGACCGGCCGTCCCCTCGGAACGCGGGCATCGGGATGGGCGTCGACGACACCCCGCCCGGCCAGGACGACCTCGGCTGGGGACGCCACCTGGCCGGGCCCGTCACGGTCGCCGGGGTCGACGCCCACCACTACGGCATGCTGCGCCCTCCCGCGCTGCCCGCCGTGGCCCGGCTGATCAACGCCGCGCTCGACAGAGCATTGGCGCCACGTTGAGAAAGGTCACCATGCACTCCCAGATCCGTCGCCGATCAGCGGCGGTCGTCGCCGCGGTCGCCCTCCTCGCGGGGTGCGCGAGCACCGCGCCCGCCGCCGCGCCCGCCACTGGGCCCGCCACTGGCGCGCCTACCGCCGGCTCCCCGCAGGCGGAGACCGCCACCGTGCGGTACGCCGCGCCCGGCTCCCCCTCCAACGCCGTCACCGATCCGCACGGCCTGCTGCCCGGTGAGAGCGACGTGGTCAGAATGGCGCTGACCTACGACGTCCTCACCCTCCCCGGCACCGACGGCGTCACCAAGCCGCGCCTGGCGACCGCATGGCGGCCCGACGCCACCCTGACCAAGTGGCGGATCACCATCCGGGACGACGCGACGTTCTCCGACGGCCGGCCGGTCAAGGCGGCCGACGCGCTGTTCTCGCTGCGCCGGATGGGCGAGAAGGCGGCGGAGAACTTCGGCCGCATGGCCATGTTCGACCTCGACGCCTCCAAGGTGATCGACGACACCACCGTCGAGCTGGTGACCAGGAAGCCGTACGCCGAAGTGGGCAAGGCGCTGGAAGGCGCGACCTTCGTCGTGCCGGAGGGCAGCGCCGACTTCAGTAAGCCGGTCCCCGGCTCCGGCCCGTTCCGGCCGACCGGCAAGGGCGGGGCGCAGGCGGTGGTGTTCGAGCGGAACGACGACTGGTGGGGCCCCGAACCGCCGGCCAAGGTCATCGAGGTACGCGCCGTACCCGATCCGCAGGCCCGCGCCCAGGCGCTGCTGTCCGGCCAGGTCGACCTGGCCGGAGGGGTGCCCGCCACCCTGGTCAAGCAGCACGAGGGCGACACCGCGACGCGCGTCGTCCGCAGGCCGGGCGCGACCTTGTACCCGCTGGTCATGCGGATGGACACCAAGCCCTTCGACGACCGCAGGGTACGCGAGGCCGTACGGCTCGCTCTGGACCGCCGGCAGCTCCTGGACACCGTCTTCCTCGGATACGGCGAGCTCGGCAACGACCTGATCACCCCCAAGGACCCCTCCAGCCCGGCGAACCTGCCGCAGCGCACCCGCGACCTCACCCGCGCCAAGGCCCTCATGGCCGAGGCGGGCCTCGCCGGCGGCGTCGACCTGACGCTGCACAGCACCACCGCCTACCCGGGCATGGACAGCGCCGCCACGCTGATCGCCCAGCAGCTCGCCGAGATCGGAATCCGGGCGAAGGTACGCCTCGAACCGCCCGACACCTACTTCTCGGCGGTGTACGCCCAGAAGCCCTTCTACGTCAGCTACCTGGGCGGCATCCCGTTCCTCGACGTGGTCCGGGTGGCGCTCACGCCCGGTTCCCCCACCAACGAGACGGCGTGGAAGGACGCCGCCTGGTCCGCAGACCTGGACAAGGCCCTGGCCGAGCCGGACGACGCCGAGCGGCGCTCCCTGCTCGGTGACCTGCAAGCCCGGCTCCGCGACCAGGGCGGCTACGCGATCTGGGCGCTCAGCGACCGGCTCGACCTGGCCAGGGCCGAGCTGAGCGGCGTGCCCGAGGGGATCGGCTTCGCCTCGGCGTTCATCGACCAGGTGAGCCTGGACGGCTGACGTGCCACGGGTGCCGCGGCCGGTCGCCGTGCTGGCCAGGAGCGGGCTGCTGCTGGCCGCCGCCTCCGTAGTGATCTTCCTGTGCACGGCGGCGCTGCCCGGCGACGCGGCGGACACCCTCGTCGGCGGCCGGGCCACCGCGGCGGAGCTGGACCGGCTGCGGGCGGAGGCGGGACTCGACGATCCCCTGCATGTCCGCTACCTCGACTGGCTGACCGGCGGGCCCGGGATCTCGCTCATCACCGGGCGGCCGGTCGCCGAGGTGGTGGCCGAGCGGGCCGCCGTGACGCTCGCCCTGGCCGTCGCCGCGCTGGCGGTGGCCGTCCCCCTGACGGTGGTCCTGGCCTGGGCCGCCGTACGCGGTCCCCGGCGGCTGCGCCAGGTGGTGAACGCCGTGATCGTGTCCGGCGCCGCCCTGCCCCAGGCCGTGGTGGCCGCCGCGCTGGTCGCCTGGCTGTCGGCGGCGTGGGGGCTGTTCCCGCCGGTGTCGATGCTGCCCGTGGGCGAGCCGCCGTGGCATCGGCCGGATCTGCTGGCGCTTCCCGTGCTCACGCTCGCGCTGCCGACCGCCGCCTACGCCGCCGCCCTGCTCCGGGGGGCGATCGCGGACGTGGTGGACCGGCCGTACGTGCGGGACGCCGAACTGCGCGGCCTGTCACCGGGCGCGATCCTGTTCAGGTACGTGCTCCCGATGGTGGCCGCGCCCGCCGCCCGCCTGCTCGCGGTGAACCTCGGCGGGCTGGTGGCGGGCACCGCGGTGGCGGAGACCCTGTTCGGGCTGGCCGGGCTGGGGGAGCTGCTGGTCACGGCCATCTCGACGCGGGACGTGCCGGTCGTGCAGAGCGTTGCGCTGCTCGCCGCGGCGGTGGTGGTGGCCGGGCTCCTCGCCGCCGACCTGGTCGCTCCGCGCCGCCACCGGCAGGCGGCCCGCCCATGAAGCTGATTTTCGGTCTCGTCGCCGGGGCCGCGCTCCTGATGGCCCTCGGTGGCGAGATGCTGACCGGGCGCGATCCGATCGAACTCGCCGCGGTTCCGTGGGCCGAGCCCGCGCCCGGACTGCCGCTGGGCGCCGACGGGCTGGGCCGGGACGTGCTCGCCCGAGTGCTGGCGGGCGGCCGGGACCTGACCCTGACCGCGCTCGCCGCCGCCCTGATCGCGTCGGCGCTCGGGGTGGCGGGCGGGCTCTGGGCGGGATGGGACCGTGGCCGGGCCGGCCGGGCCGTCACCGGGGCCGCCGACCTGCTGCTGGCCCTGCCCCTCCTGCTGCTCGCGCTGCTCGCGGTGACCGCCCTGCCGGGGCCGGCCGCGGTGATCGTCGGCACCGTGCTCGGCGGGACACCGCTGACCCTGCGCGTGGTCGCCGACGCCACGGCCGGGGCCAGGCGGGCCGGATATGTCGAGGCGGCGCTGTCCCGTGGCGAGCGCGGACGCGCCGTACTGCTGCGTGAGGTCCTTCCGGCGCATGCCGGCCTCGTCGGCGCGGACCTCGGCCAGCGGCTGGTGCTGGCCGTGCAGCTCGCGGCGGCGCTCGGCGTCCTCGGCTTCGGACCGGCGCCTCCCGCGCCGGACTGGGCCGCCATGCTCCGCGAGAACCTCCAGGGCCTCGGGCTCAACCCCACGGCGACGATCGCCCCCGCCCTCGCCCTCGCCGCCCTGACCGGCAGCGTCGCGGCACTCTCCCACGCCCTCGCCACCCGGGAGGCCGCCTCGTGAGCGGGCTGACCGTACGCGGCCTCACCATCGCCGACCGGGCGGGAACGGTGATCGTCGACCGGCTGGACCTGCGCATCTCCCCCGGGGAGGTGCTCGCCCTGGTCGGCCCGTCCGGCACGGGCAAGACGACCATGCTGCGGGCCGTCCTGGGCGCGCTGCCCGACGGCCTGACTCGTACGGCGGGCGTCGTCGAGTGGCACGGCGCTCCTGTACGGGCTCCGCGTCGCTGGCGGCGGCGGACCGTCGGCTTCCTCGGCCAGGACCCGGCCTCCGCGCTCCATCCCCTGCTCGACGCGCGCTCAGCCGTGGGGGAGGCTCTGCCGAGAGCCGTCCGCGACAGCGCCGCGGACCGCGCGCTCGCCGAGGTCGGCCTGGATCCGGCCGCACTCGGCCGGCGCCGCCCGCACCAGCTCTCCGGCGGGCAGGCCCAACGGGTGGCGCTCGCCCGCGCCCTCGCCGCCGACCCGGAGCTGCTCATCCTCGACGAGCCCACCAGCGCCCTCGATCCCGCCGCACTCGCCCTGGTCCTGGAGCTGGTACGCCGTCGCCGCGGTGACGGCCGCTCCGTGACGCTCATCGTCTCGCACGACATGGGCGTGGTGACCGAGCTGGCCGACCACGTCGTACGGCTGCCTGACCAGGCCGTACGGCCGGCCGGGGTGGTGCGGTCGGATGAGCAGGTCGTACGGCTGCCCGGCCACGGGGGAGACGACGGTCGGGCCCGGATGCCGGGTGGTCCGGAGCGAGACGGTGTGGGGGTGCCTGGCCGGGTGGTGCTGGAGGTGGGTGGGCTGGAGGTCGCGCAGCCGCCCGGTGGTGCGCCGCTGCTGTCGGGCGTCGATCTCACGCTGTCGGCGGGGGAGGCCGTCGCCGTGCTGGGGCCGTCCGGCTGTGGCAAGAGCACGTTGCTGCGGGTGCTCGCCGGCCTGCATCCCGCCGAGCGGGGGCACGCGACCGTGCTCGGCGAACCGCTGCCCTGGGCGGTGGCGGAGCGAAGCCCGGCCGCACTCAGGGCGCTGGCCCTCGTCGGGCAAAACCCCCTCGACGCGTTGAACCCGGCGCGCACGGTGGGCGCCGCACTGCTGCGCCCCTCTCGCGCGCTGCACGGGCTCACGCGGCGGGAAGCACGGACGCGGGCGTTCGGGCTGCTGGCCGCGGTCGACCTACCGGCGGAGCTGGCACGCCGATACCCGGCGGCGCTGTCCGGCGGGCAGCGCCAGCGGGTCGCTCTCGCCAGGGCGCTCGCCGCAGGTCCCGCCGTGCTGCTGGCCGACGAGATCACCGCCGCGCTCGACGCCCGTACGGCCGGCCTGGTCCTGGACCTGATCGACGCCTTGCGCCGCGACACCGGACTCGCGGTCCTCTCCGTCACCCACGACCCGGCCGTGGCCGCCCGCGCCGACCGCGTGCTGCGGATCGAGGACGGCCGGTCGCACCACGTCCCTGCCCATGACGGCGCCCATATCCCTGCCCATGACGGTGCCCATCACGACGATCGGAGACCCTCTCTTGACGCCCTATGAATCCCTGCTCGCCCACCCATGGATCGCCCGGGTGGACCACACCGAGGACGGCGGGCTCGTCGTCACCGCGGATCCGGCGGCGCTGGCCGTCCGGCATGAGTCAGGACAGCCGCCCGTGCTGGGCGACCTGGTCGCCGAGCACCTGGAGCACTGGGGCGAGGTCTACGACTGGACCTACCGATCCGCGCAGGGCGGTCACCGGCCGGACCTCGACCTGTCGGGCTGGCGCGCCACCGACACGGGCGAGCCGCTGCCCGCCGAGCACATGGCCGAATGGGCCGACCGCACCGCCGAGCTGGTGCTGCGCCACCGGCCCTCCCGGGTGCTCGAACTCGGCTGCGGGACCGGAATGCTGCTGCACCGCCTGCACCCGCACCTCAAGGGGTATGTGGGCACGGACATCGCCGACCACGTCGTGTCCCGCCTGGACGGGCTCGCCCTGCCCGGCGTCACGGTGGTGCGGGCCGCCGCCCACGAGATCAACGGCGCCGCGGTCCGCGAGGCGCTGGCCGGCCTCGGCGAACGGCCCGACTGCGTGCTGCTCAACTCCGTCACCCAGTGCTTCCCGAGCGTGGAGTACCTGGCGGCCGTGCTGGGCGACGCCATCGACGCCGTCGCCCCGGGCGGAACCGTGATCGTCGGCGACGTACGCCACTCGGGTCTGCTCGACGAGCACTACCGCCGCCTGGACACGCCCGCCGAGCCCGCGTCCGCCGAGTCCGTGCCGGACGGCCGGGCCGCGCGGCGTACCGGGCCGCAGCAGGATGGACGGGCAGCGCAGCGTTCTCCGGCTGCCGACACCGAGCTGCTGTTCGACCCGGCGACCCTCGCCGCCTTGGCCGCGAACAGCACGCGGCGGGTCACCATCAGCCTCTTCGCCAAGACCCTCACCGCCGACACCGAGCTGACCCGCTACCGGTTCGATGCCGTTCTGCACGTCGATCCCCCGGCGAGTCCGGACGCCATCGTCCACGCGTGGGACAGCGTGGGGCCCGACGCCCTGGCGGGACTCGCACGGCAGGGCGGCCCCATCCGGGTGGTCGGCATCCCCAACGGCCTGCTTCGGCCCGCCGCCGGAGCTCCGACGGCGGCGAGCCTGCGTGCGGTGCTGGAGGGAACCGGCGGGGTGGTCCTCCTCGACCCGGACGACCCCATGCGGCTGCAGGTCGCGGTGCCGGCCACGGCCGCCGCCACGCCCGCCGACGCGCTGGCGGGCGTCGGCCGGCCGCACGAGCCGCTGGGCGCGTTCGCCCGGACCCGGCTCGCCGAGGTGACCCGCCGGCAGCTCAGGCGCGCGGGACTGCCCATCCCCGGCAAGCTGACCGCGCAGGTCCCGACCGGTGCGGGTCGGGATGCCGCCGCTCTGGCGCTGGACGCCGTGGACGCCGACGAAGCCGGGCACCTTGCCCTCACGCGCACCGGCGTCACCGCGTCCGCGCGCACCGCGTCCGCGCCCGCTGGCGTCGCTGCATCCGCGCGCAGCGGCGTCACTACGCTCGCCGACATCCCCGACGCCATCCGCCGGTTCGACGAGATCGCGCTGCGCGCGCTGGCCTCACTGGTCGGCGGGGTCCTGGCTTCCGGCGATGCCCTGACGGCCGACGAGATCGTCGCGGCACTCGGCGCGGCAGCCCGGCACGGCTGGATCGTCCGGCGCTGGCTGGAAGTGCTGCGGGCCGAAGGGCTCGTACGGGTGGACTCCGGCGGCCGGTTCCTCGGCGGCGAGGCTCCGGCGGGGGACGACAACGCCGAACGGGACCCTGCCCGCGCGACGCTCGGCTCGGCGGAGGGTGGCGCGGAGGGCGACAGCGCTGTGCTGGATCGCGCTTGCGCGACGCTCGGGTATCCGCCCGAGATGGCGGTCTTCTTCCGTACGGCTCTCGCTCGCCTTCCCGAGCTGCTGCGGGACGAGATCATGGCGCAGTCACTGCTGTTCCCCGACGGTGATCTGCTGACCTCGCTCAGCAAGGACCAGAAGAACGTGAGCAACACCTACCTGAACGCAGCCATGGGTCACGTCCTGGCGCGGGCGGCGGCCACCCGGGCGACGCCGCTGCGGGTCGTGGAGCTCGGGGCGGGCGCCGGGGGCAGCACCGATGCCGCGCTGGAGGGGCTCGGTGACACGGACGTGGACTACCTGTTCACCGACGTATCCAGATTTTTCACCATCACGGCAGAGGAGCGGTTCGGTGACCGGCTCCGGTACGGCCTGCTGGACATCAACGCCGACCTGGTCGCCCAGGGAGCGGTCCGGGGCGGCGCGGACGTGGTGATCGCCGCCAACGTCCTGCACTGCGCGCGGCACGGGGGACGGTCGCTGCGCTGGATGAGGGAGCTGCTGGCCCCCGGCGGGCTGGTCGTGGTGACCGAGGCGATCCGCGAGCACTACCTGGTCCTCGCCACCATGCAGTTCCTGCTGTCGCCGCGGGAGGGGGAGCCGGAGCTCGGCGCCGGTGACCGGCGCGGTGGTACGGGCCGGGTGTTCTTCACCGGCAGGGAGCTCACGGCCGAGCTGGCCGAGGCGGGCCTGCGCCCGATCCTGGAGCTGCCCGGGGCCGATTCCCCGCTCGCGGCGCCGGCCCAGCACCTGTTCGTCGCGGCCGGGCTCTGACGCGCTGGGTACGGCGGGCGGATCACCGCCCGCCGTACCCAGCGGGTCAGCCCAGGGCCACCGGCAGACCGGCCCGGAAGAGCTCCTGCTCCAGCCAGACCGCCGCGCGCACCCCGTCGGCGGCACTCGGCCCCACCAGCGTCACCGGTTCCGGCACCGCCTTCAGATGGGCCGCGTCCCCTGCCGCGTAGACGCCGTCGACGCTGGTCCTGCCGTACTCGTCCACCTCGACACAGCCGTCGGCCAGCAGCGCGCAACCGAGCTGGACGGCCGCCTCGGTGTTCGGCCGGGTGGGCGCCCGGTGATAGATCGCCTCGCGGGTCAGCGTGGTCCCGTCCGTGAAGCGCAGGGTCAGCGCGTCCAGCGCCCCTTCGATGCCCGCCAGCGGAGTTTCGATCACGCGGATGCCACCGGCCTTGACGACGGCGGCCACCGGTTCCGGCATGACGCTGGGACCGTTCGTGCACAACACCACGTCGTGGCTGTAACGGTCGGCCACGTACGCCGCGAGCATCGCGTCGGGGCCGTTGCCGATGACGGCGAGCACCTTCCCGTTCGTCTCGTAGCCGTGGCAGAAGGGACAGTGGAACACGCTCGCGCCCCACCGTTCGGCCAGGCCGGGAACGTCGGCGGGTTCGTCGGTCAGCCCACTGGCCAGCAGCAGCCGGGACGCCGCCACGCGATCCCCGTCGTCCAGGGTGATCGTGAAGTCTCCGGACCCGCCCTCCGCCGCGACCACGCGCCCCTGCCTGAACTCGACCGTCGGGTAGGCGGCCAGCTCCGCGCGGCCGTCGGCGAGCAGGCGAGCGGGGGAGCCGCCGTCCCGGCCCAGGTACATGTGCATCTCGGCGGCCGGCGCGTTGCGCGGACGCCCGGCGTCCACCACCAGAGCACGCCGCCGCTGCCGTCCCAGCACCAGCGCCGCGCTGAGCCCGGCGGGCCCGCCGCCGACCACGATCACCTCGTACATCACGCGTCTCCTCTGTCGACGGCGTACACGCCGGGCTCCACGAGGGCCGGCACGAGGCCGTGACCGTCGAGCTCCACCTTGAGCTGCTGCTCGCTGAGCACCCACCAGTCGTAAGCGACCTGCAGCTCGTCGGCGAGGCGGTCGTCGTGGTAGGTGCGGTAGGTCATGTGCCAGGTGATCCGGCCGGGTCCGGCCGGCTCGGCGCGGGCCCATCCTTCGTACCTGCGCCGGCCGATGCGTACGTCGGCCATCCGGGACTCCGGCACCGCGACCGGTTCGGCGGGTGGCTGGAGGTTCAGTACCGCCCGGCCGCCGGGGGCGAGCCGCTCGCCGAGGAGGGCCCAGATCTCCTGCCGGGCGGCCGGGTCGAAGTGGCCGATGACGTTCATGGCGACGACGGCGCCCAGCCGCTGCGGCAGTTTCGCCTCCAGGAGACCCTCCGGCAGGACGGTCACCCGGTCACGCAGCTCCGCGCTCTCGTGCACGCGGGTCAGCAGCACGGACCGTAACGCCGGTGAGGGCTCGACGGCCACGATCTCGGCGGCGGGCACGGCCTCCGCGATCACTCGCGTGCCGTGCCCGCCCCCGGCGCCCACGTCCACGACCGGGCCGGTCACCCCGCGCAGCGCCTTCGCCAGCGGCGGGCCCAGCGCCGCCCAGTGCGGCGCGATCATCACATCGACGAACTCCGCTGATCGCTCGTATTGGTCGGCCATCCCACTCTCTCGTCTTAAAGTGATAATCATAACCATTTTGAGACTAAAGAGAAGAAGGGGAGATCGTCAAGGGCTCAGGGGGTCACCGCCATCCGTCGAAGAAGTCCGCCGGGAGGTCCGGCAGCGCACCGCGGGGCTGTGACGGGGGCGGGTCAGTCGTGCCGGGGGATGCCGGAGACCTCATGGTCGGCGTGGGAAAGGGCCTCGTTGATCACGGCTCGGACGTGCGCGTCCCTGGCCCGGTACAGCACCCGGCGGCCCTCGCGGCGGGTCTGCACCAGTCCGGCGAGTCTCAGCTTGGCCAGATGCTGGGAGACCGAGGGGCGGGCCGTCCCGATCGCCGTGGCGAGGGAGCTGACGTCGTACTCGCCGGTGGACAGCAGCCACATCAGCCGCAGCCGGGTGGCGTCGCTGAGCATGCGGAAGGCGTCGACAGCGGTCTGTACCTGCGCGCTTGTCGGTTGCTCCTGCGAAGGGGTCGTACCTGATTCGTTGTCGCGTGCGTACATGACTACATATAATCCACCCAAAGAGGTCAGCGGCAAGCGAGGCACACCGAATGGCGCATCAGGATCCTCCACGACACGGCCACGGACACGGACATCAACACAGCCACGGGCTCAGGCGGCTGCTGGCGAGGGTCGGCCACGCCATCACCCCGCACAGTCATGACAGTGCCGACAAGACCGACACCGCGTTGGAGTCCAGCAGCCGTGGCATGCGGGTGCTGGCCATCTCGTTCGCCGTGCTCATGGTGACCGCCGTGGCCCAGGCGGCCGTCGTGGCCGTGTCCGGCTCGGTGGCGCTGCTCGGCGACACCCTGCACAACTTCGCCGACGCGCTGACGGCCGTCCCTCTGGCCATCGCCTTCTCGCTCGGCCGGCGGGCGGCCACCCGCCGGTTCACCTACGGCTACGGCAGGGCCGAGGACCTGGCCGGGGTCGTCATCGTGCTCTTGATCGCCGCTTCGGCGGGCCTGGCCGGCTACGAGGCCGTACAACGGCTGATCGACCCGGAGGACATCCGGGCGCTCGGCCTGGTGGCCGCGGCCGGGGTGATCGGTTTCCTCGGTAACGAGTGGGTGGCCCGCTATCGGATCAGGGTGGGGCGCGAGATCGGCTCGGCCGCGCTGGTGGCCGACGGCCTGCACGCCAGGACCGATGGGTTCACCTCGCTGGCTGTGCTGCTGAGCGCCGGGGGCGCCGCGCTCGGGCTCCCGCTCACCGACCCGATCGTGGGCCTGCTGATCACGGTCGCCATCCTGTTCGTGCTGCGCGACGCCGCCCGGGAGATCTACCACCGGCTCATGGACGCGGTGGACCCCAAGCTGATCGCGCAGGCCGAACGCATCCTGGCCGGCGTGCCCGGGGTCGAGCGCGTCGGGGCGGTCAGGTTGCGCTGGATCGGTCACACGCTGCGCGCCGAGGTCGAGATAGCGGTACGGCACGACATGTCGCTCATCGAAGCGCACGCGGTGGCGGTGGCGGCCGAGCATCGGCTGATCCACGATCTGCCGCGACTGCGGGCCGCCACGGTGCACGCGGACCCCGACGGCCCGGCCGGCGCCGATCACCACGCCGTTCTGTTCACCCACCGGTAGCCGGGCGCCCGGGTGTCACACCTGGGCCAGGACCGCCTCCACGCCGGGAGCCACCGCCGTGCGAAAGGCCAGGTCCAGCTCGGCCGGGGTGGCGGTGATCTCCCCGTCCGCCCATCGGGTCAGTAAGGCCATGAGCGCCCCGACGACACAGGTCACCACGAGGTCGAGCGAGGTCGACGCACGCGCGCCCCGTGCGAGCAGTTCGTCACGGACGAGGGCGTGCAGCAGGCGCTCGCCGTGGGCCATCACCGCCCGGCCGCTGCGCCGCCCGATCAACGCCCGCACCAGCCTGCGCTGCTCCCGCACATGCTCGAACATCGCCGGGCTGAAGGCGAACAGCGGGCCGTCGGCGCTCGCCGCGGGGCGCAGAAAGGTGATCTCGTCCAGGTTGGCGAACAGCACCTCCTGCTTGCCGTCGAAGTGCGCGTAGAAGGTCGAGCGGCCGACGTCGGCCCGGTCGATGAGGTCGGTGACGGTCACCGACTCGTAGCCCTTCTCCAGGATCAGCTCCACCAGGGCACGCTTGATCGCCTGCCGGGTGCGCCGCACCCGCCTGTCCACGTTTCCGGGCAATGCGCCGCTCCCTGTTCGGTAACGCACAGCGGGTCGGAACTGCTGATTGATCCTGGCGAACACACCATACATAACTGAACAGAGTGTTCCGGAAAAGGAGATGCGATGGGACTGGGCAGACTGCTGCACGATCATGCCGAGCACGCCGACGAGGGAGGGACGATCGATCGCCCTCGCCTCTACGAGTTCGCGGCCGAGGCCGGATTCTTCGGACGGCGGCGCGAGATCTTCACCCGGATGGCCGCCCTGTCCGGAGCCCGGCCGGGTGACCGGGTGCTCGACGTCGGCTGCGGCACCGGCTACCTCACCCGGATCCTGGCCCCTCTCATCGGCCCGGCCGGGCAGGTGACCGGCGTCGACCCGTCGGCGCCCGTGATCGACTACGCCCGGCGCCGCGCCCCGGGCAACTGCACCTACCAGGTAGGCGCGGGCCAGGCGCTCGATCTTCCTGACGCCGGCTACGACGTGGTGGTCTCCAGCCTGGCCGTCCACCACATGCCGGCGGCCGAGCGCGGCACCGCCGTGCGGGAGATGTTCCGGGTGCTCCGGCCGGGCGGCCGGCTGCTGATCGCCGAGTTCCGGCCGCCGGCCCAGCCGCTGCTCGCCCACCTGGTCGCGATGCTGGCGGGCCCGGCGATGCGGCACAGCCCGCAAGAGCTGCTCGGCGACCTGCTCCCGCAGGCCGGGTTCCAGGTAGAGGACGAGGGCGACCTGCCGGTCATGCTCTCCTACGTACGGTGCTCGCGCCCTGCCTCTTGATCAGCCCTACCGGCGTTGATGGGAAGCTGGCAGTCCACACCCCTGATGGGAAAGGGACCGAGGCATCATGTCGCGCACCATCACCTTGATCCGCTCAGCCTCTCTGTCCGCCGCCGAGTACGCCTACGCGGCCACGGCGCCTGCCGAGTCGCGGCTCATCTTCCTCGCCGGCGCGTGCCCGCTGAACGAGGACGGCTCGACGGCGGCGGTCGGGGACTACGCGGGTCAGGCCGCCAAGGCCGTCGAGAACATGCGGGTGGCCCTCGCCGACGCGGGCGCATCGCTGCCGGACGTCATCAGCACGAGGGTGCTCGTCGCGTCCACCCGGCGCGAGGACCTGGTGGCCGCCTGGGAGGTGGTCCGGGATTCGTTCGGTGAGCATGACGTACCGAGCACTCTGCTGGGCGTCACCGTGCTCGGCTACGACGACCAGCTCGTCGAGATCGAGGCCGTCGCCGCGGTGCTCGACTCCTGAGCCGCCCTGTGGGTCGTCACAATGAACGGCCCCTCAGCGTTGGTGCGCGGGCCTAAGACACGCGTTGAGCGCTCTGGCAGCCTCGATCTCAGCGGTTGAACGACATTCATCGGCATCGACGGTGAGCCGTTCAGCCAGAGGGAGTGATCGTGGGCTTCGGCGAGCAGCGTGCGGGCGGTGGCGGTTGGCCTCGCCCCGTGGTCCCCCGGGTCGGGGCTCGGCTCAGTTACGGCCTGCACCGTGTCCTCGCCGCCAACCCCCTGTACCGGAGGCTCGCGGCCTGGCTCGAACGCAGGCGGCCGGCCTACCGGTGGTTCACCCGGGTGGAGCGGGTGGCGAAGGAGCAGCTGTACGGATGCCGCATGTGCGGCCAGTGCGCGCTGCCCGACACCGGCTACACCTGCCCGATGACCTGCCCGAAGCAGCTGCGCAACGGCCCCTGCGGCGGCGTGGCGGCCGACGGCCGCTGTGAGGTGCATCCCGATCTGGTCTGCGTCTGGGTGACCGCGATCGAGCGGGCCCAGGGCGCGGGGCACGGCGCCGACCTCGATCTGCTGCAGCGCCCGGTCGATCACCGCGAATGGGACCGCAGCTCGTGGGTGAACTACTGGCAGGGGCGTGACGACGGGCTGGGGGTGGCGTACGGCGAGGACGATCCCCGCCCGTTGCTGCGACGCGAGCTGGGGTTGAGTCCGCGATGAACGGGCTGCGTGCCGCGTTCGAGGCCGGCAGGTTCGCCGTCACCGCCGAGATCGGGCCGCCCAGAGGGGCCGACGCGGAGGCGGTCACGCGTAAGGCGGACCTGCTGCGCGGCTGGGTCGACGCCGCGAACGTCACCGACAACCAGGGGGCGAACGTCCGGATGTCGAGCCTGGCCGGCAGCCTGCTCGCCCAGCGCGCCGGCGTCGAGCCGGTGATGCAGCTGACCTGCCGCGACCGTAACCGCATGGCCCTGCAGTCGGACCTGCTCGCGGCGGGCGCCCTCGGCATCCCGAACGTGCTGCTGCTGACCGGCGACCATCCCCGGTTCGGCGACCATCCCGAGGCCAAGCCGGTCTTCGATCTCGACGGGGTGCAGCTCGTCTGGACCGCGCGCACCCTGCGGGACGACGGCGTGCTCATCTCCGGCAAGGCCGTCTCCGCCCGCCCGGCCTGGCTGATCGGCACGGTGGAGAACCCGTTCGCGCCTCCGCTGAAGTTCCGGGCCCGCCGGCTGGCGAAGAAGGTGAGCGCGGGCGCGGAGTTCGTCCAGACGCAGTACGTGTTCGACTTCGAGGTGTTCGAGCGCTGGATGGCGGGCCTGCGGGATCTCGGCGTGACCGACCACTGCAAGGTCATCGCCGGCGTCGGCCCCATCCGCTCGCTGCGTGCCCTGGAGTACATGCGCACCGCCGTGCCCGGCGTGCACGTTCCCGACGAGGTCGACCGGAGGTTGCGCGGGGTCCCCGCCGACCGGGTCGCCGAGGAGGGGATCCAGATGTGCGTGGAGGCCGTGCAGCGGCTCGCCACGATCCCCGGTGTCGCGGGCGTCCATCTCATGGCGCTCGGCTTCGAGCACGGCGTGCCCGACATCCTGCGGCGGGCCGGCATCCCCCGGCCGCCGGCCGCGCTTCCCGACCACAACCGCCACCACCCCATGGAGGGCATCGGTCATGCTCGTTGACTTCCGGCCCCACGCCAAACTCAGCGGTACGAGTCCCCTGGACCTCATGACCTCGCTCGCGCCCGTCGTCGAGGCGTTGCGGGAGGTCTCCACGGACCTCGGCAAGGTCCGGCTCGTGTGCGACTGGGTCCAGTACAAGTCGAACTTCCGCGAGGTGGTCGACGTCAGGCCGATCCTGCTGTGCCCCCAACTGAGCGCGGGACCCGGCCCCGCCATCGTGCCCCTGGGCGTCCGGGACGACGCCATCGAGATCGCGGTCGACGTACGACGCAGTGCCGGCATGTCCCTTGAGGAGGTCACCGCCGCCCTGCGGCGGGAGCGGGACAGCGGCCGGGTCCCGCTGGAGGACTGGGGGCCGGGCAGCGGCAGCTGCGTCTGGGAGTTCAACGCCCGCTACTGGAAGGACCTGGACCTCTGGGAGAAGTCCACCGGCCGGGGATACGAGCAGGCGCTGCCGGGCGGGGAGAGCGACGCGAACAACCACGACGCCGCGCGGGACGTGATCCGTGACCTCTTCGAGGTCTGGGACGCGCTGGCCGACGGCGACGCCCTGCCCGAGGAGCTCTACGTCGTCGAGCTCGGGGTGGGCAACGGCAGCCAGGCGAAGGTCTTCCTGGACGAGTTCCGCGCCCTCGACGCCGAGCACGGGCGCGACTACTACCGGCGCCTGCACTACATGATGTGCGACTACTCCCAGCATGTGCTCGACCTGGCCCGCGAGGCGGTGGGCGAGCACCGGGCGCGGATCAGCTCGTTCGCGCTGGACGCCACGGCGCCGTGCACCTCGCTCGGCTTCCTGAAGTACAAGGTCTTCCTCGTCTACGTCTCCAACGTCTACGACAACCTGCCGACCGACGAGGTCGCCCAGCTGGGCGGGCGGACCTACTGCGTGCAGGTCCGCGCCTACCTCGACGACGCCGGCGTGGCCGGGCTCGCCGAGTCGGCAGGGGTCACGGTGGCCGAGCTGCCGGCTCTGGTGCACAAGCTGCTGCGGCTCGGGCCGGGGCTGCTGGCCGAGGCCGATCCGGCCCGGTTCGCCGACGTGGACGCCGCCGTCGCCTTCTGGCGGGCGGTGTGGGACCTGGTCAGGCTGGAGGAGAGGTACGTCCCGCTGGCCGGGCTCGACCTCTACGCCCTCGCGCCGGAGATGAGCGGGGAGCTGCTGCGGCCGCTGCTCGAATCCGGCGCCGACATCCGCATGCACGTCAACAACGGGGCGGTGGCGAGCTTCGCCGACAGCCTGAGACTGCTGCATCCGTTCGGCAGGCTCGTCTGCCATGACCTGTTCGTCACCGACGTGCAGGCGTACCGGACCAACTTCCGGGGCCCCGGCAAATACGAGGGGTCCGTCGTCAACTGGGTGAACGGACCGCTGCTGGCGCACGTGGGCCGGCGCAACGGCTTCGACGTGCACTACGCGCCCTTCGCCCACCGGGTGGGCGGGAACATCATCACGATGACGGCGCAGGTGAGGGACTGATGTCCGACCTGATGAGCGGGCTGCCGCTGCTCCCCACCAGCGTCGTCGGCTCCTACCCCGTCCCGGAGTGGATGGAACGATTGAAGACCGACTACTACCGCGGCCGGATGAGCTACGCGCAGCTCCGGGACCTGCACGACATGGCGATCAAGGCGGCGCTCCGGGACCAGGAGCTGGCCGGCATCGACATCGTGTCCGACGGCGAGCTGCGCCGCGACAACGACATCGACTACTTCCTCGCCAGGATGCCGGGCATCGACATCCCGCAGACGTCGAAGGACTTCTACTTCGACTACTACGACGCCAGGGTCACCGAGCGGCTGCCGGTCACGGACACGGCGCCGCTGATGCTGGCCGACGACTTCTCCTTCACCGCCGAGCAGACCTCGGACCCGGTCAAGTTCTCCTTCACCGGGCCGTTCTCGCTGTCGCGGCGGGTGCGGAACGAGGCGTACGACGACCCCGCCGAGCTCGTGCTGGCCATCGCGCGCGTGCTCAACGCCGAGGCGCGCGCCCTGGCCGCGCGCGGTGCGCGGCTGCTGCAGATCGACGAGCCCTTCCTGGCCGGCTACCCCGGCGAGGTGGAGACGGCGATCAAGGCCGTCAACATCGTCACCGAGGGCGTCGACGTCACCTGGGCGCTGCACGTCTGTTACGGCAACCGCTACGCGCGCCCCTCGTGGGAGGGGCACTACGACTTCCTGTTCCCCGCCGTGCTCGACGCCGAGGTGGACCAGCTCGTCCTGGAGTTCGCGCGCAAGGGCTACGCGGATCTGCCGGTGATCGACAAGTTCGGCTGGGACCGCACGATCGGGCTCGGCGTCATCGACGTCAAGTCCTCCGACGTGGAGACCCCCGAGGCGGTCGCGGCCAGGATCCGCAGCGCGCTCGGCCTCGTCCCGGCCGAACGGCTGGTCATCAACCCCGACTGCGGGCTGCGTAACGTCTCCGCGCCCGTCGCCAGGGCCAAGCTCGCGGCCATGGTCGCCGGAGCCGCCGCCGTGCGGTCCGAGCTGACCGGCGCCCGCCCCCTGAACCCGCTCAACCCATCGCACGAGGAGCCTGCGCAATGACCGACGACGACTACGTGTTCACCTCAGAGTCCGTGACCGAGGGCCACCCCGACAAGATCGCCGACGCGATCTCGGACGCCGTGCTGGACGCGGCCCTGACCCTCGATCCCTACTCCCGGGTCGCCTGCGAGACCCTGATCACCACCGGCATGGTCGTCCTGGCAGGGGAGATCACCACGCCGAAGCTGCTCGACTACACGCAGATCGTCCGGGACACCGTCAACAGGATCGGCTACGACGACGGCGCCTACGGCTTCGACGGTCACTCGTGTGCCGTCCTCGTGGCGCTCGACAAGCAGTCACCCGACATCGCGCAGGGCGTCGACCTGGCGCACGAGCATCGCAGCGACCGCTCGGGCGACGAGTTCGACCGCGCCGGGGCCGGTGACCAGGGCATGATGTTCGGCTACGCCACCGACGAGACGCCCGAGCTCATGCCGATGCCGATCGCGCTGGCGCACCGTCTGTCCCGCAGGCTCGCCGCCGTGCGCAAGGACGGGACGCTCGGCTACCTGCGCCCGGACGGCAAGACCCAGGTGTCGGTGCGCTACCAGGGTGACGTCCCGGTCGCCGTGGAGCAGGTGCTGATCTCGACCCAGCACGCCGAGGAGGCGACGCTGGAGCGGATCCGCGAGGACCTCTGGCGGCACGTCGTCGTCCCGGAGCTGCCGGCCGAGCTGTACGACGCCGACGCGCTGCACCGCAGCCTGCTGGTCAACCCCACCGGCAGGTTCGTGATCGGCGGCCCGGTGGGTGACGCCGGACTCACCGGACGCAAGATCATCGTGGACACCTACGGCGGATTCGCCCGGCACGGCGGCGGCGCCTTCTCCGGCAAGGACCCCTCCAAGGTCGACAGGTCCGCCGCCTACGCGGCGCGTCACGTCGCCAAGAACGTGGTCGCCGCCGGCCTCGCCCGCCGGGTGGAGGTGCAGGTCGCGTACGCCATCGGGGTGGCCAGGCCGGTCTCGGTGCTGGTCGAGACGTTCGGCACCGAGCGGGTGAGCCGGTCGCTGATCCGGTCGCTGGTGGCCGAGCACTTCGACCTGCGCCCCGCCGCGTTCCGCAAGTATCTCGGACTGCACAGCCCCATCTACAGCCAGACCGCCGCCTACGGACACTTCGGGCGTACGGACCTAGACCTGCCGTGGGAGCGGACCGATCGGGCCGACGTGCTCCGCCGGGCGGCCGCGCTGTCCGCCGACGCCGTCCCCGCCACGCTGTGACCGGAACGGCCTCCGACGTCGGCCGGCTGGTCGTGTCCTGCACCGACCGGCCGGGCATCGTCGCCTGCGTCTCGTCGTTCCTGTATCGGCGTGGAGCCAACATCGTGCAGTCCGACCAGGACTCCACCGGGCCCGCCGGCGGCCGGTTCTTCCTGCGCGTCGTGTTCCACCTGCCCGGACTGGACAAGGAGCTGCCCCGGCTGGAGCGCGAGTTCCGGGAGGAGGTCGCGGTCCGCCTCGGCGCGGACTTCCGCTTCCGCGCCGCCTCCGCGCCGACCCGGGTGGCGCTCTTCGTGTCGCGGTACGACCACTGCCTGCTGGATCTGCTGTGGCGGGCCCGCCGGGGTGAGTTGCCCATCGAGGTGTGCCAGGTGGTCTCCAACCATCCGGACCTCGCCGCCGAGGTGGCCGCGTTCGGGGTGCCGTTCGAGCACGTCCCGGTGACCAGGGCGACCAAACCGGAGGCCGAGCGGCGCCAGCTCGACCTCCTGCGGGGCCGGGTCGACCTGCTCGTCCTGGCCCGCTACATGCAGGTCCTCTCGGGCGACTTCCTGGACCGGATCGGCGTACCGGTGATCAACATCCACCATTCCTTCCTGCCCGCCTTCGCCGGCGCCGGGCCGTACGAGCAGGCGAAGGAGCGTGGCGTGAAGCTCATCGGCGCGAGCGCGCACTACGCCACCGAGGAGCTCGACGAGGGACCGATCATCGAGCAGGACGTCGTCCGGGTCTCGCACCGCGCGAGCGTGCGCGAGCTGACGCGGCGCGGCGCCGACATCGAGCGGACCGTGCTGGCCAGAGCCGTGGCCTGGCACTGCGAGGACCGCGTCCTGGTGAACGGCCGCACCACGATCATCTTCTGACCACATCCACTGAGGAGTAACCGTGCCCGCAGGGACGACCGCGGTGATCGGATCGATCGCCACCGACCACCTGATGCACTTTCCGGGCCGCTTCGCGGACCATCTCGTGGCCGACCGGCTCAACCGGGTGTCACTGAGCTTCCTGGTCGACGATCTCGTCGTCCACCGTGGCGGGGTCGGCGCGAACATCGCCTTCGGCATGGGAGTCCTGGGACAACGCCCGGTGCTCGTGGGAGCCGTCGGCGCCGACTTCGCCGACTACCGGGCGATCCTCGAACGGCACGGCGTCGACTGCGGCGGGGTCCTCACCGTGGAGTCGGCCCACACCCCGCGCTTCACCTGCACCACCGATGACGACCAGTGCCAGCTCGCGTCCTTCTACCCGGGGGCGATGACGGAGACGAAGAACATCGCACTCGCCCCCATCGTGGAGCGGTACGGCATCGACCTGGTGCTGGTCGGCGCGAGCGATCCGGACGCGATGGTGGCGCAGACCGAGGAGGCCAGGTCGCTGGGCGTGCCGTTCGCCGCGGACCCGTCGCAGCAGCTGCCCCGCCTCGACGGCGACCAGTGCCGGGCCCTGGTCGACGGCGCCACCTACCTGTTCACCAACGAGTACGAGCTGGAACTGCTGATCCGCAAGACCGGCTGGGACGCCGACGAGATCACCGGCCGGGTCGGCCTGCGGGTGACCACCCTGTCAGACCGAGGCGTCGACATCGTCGGCCGCGACGGCACCGCGCTGCACGTCGGGGTGGTGCCGGCCCGGACGATCGCCGACCCGACCGGCGTCGGCGACGGGTTCCGGGCCGGATTCCTGGCCGGCGGGAACGGCGGGCTGGGGCTGGAGCGGGCCGCCCAGCTCGGCGCGCTCGTCGCCACGCTGGTGCTGGAGACGAACGGCGCCCAGGAGTGGGTCATCGACGCCGACACCGACGTGGCACGCCTGCGCGAGGCCTACGGGGAGGAGGCGGCGGCGGACATCGAGCCGGTGCTGCGCGCCGCGCTGACCTGAGCGGCGGTGCCGCGTTTCCCCGGCCGCGTATTCTTGTCGTGGCGCACCCTGTGCGCCGCGAAGTGCGAGGAGATGCGGCATGCGAAGCATCGGATACATCGGCGTGCGGTCCGCGTCGGGGGAGGATTGGCTGGGCTTCGGCCCGCGCGTCTTCGGCTTCGAGACCTACCGGCTGCCGGACGGCACGGTCCGGGTGCGCTGGTGCGACCGGTCCCACCGCCTCGCGATCCACCCGGGCGACTCCGACCGGCTGCTCTACCTCGGCTGGGAGATCGGCGCCGAGGAGTCACTGGAGGGCGTCGCGGCCCAGCTGACCGCCGCCGGGTTCGAGGTGACGGCGGGCTCGGCCCAGCTGGCGGCCGAGCGCTCCGTCGAGCGGCTCATCTTCTTCGACGACCCCTTCGGCCTGCGGCACGAGTTCTTCGTCGGCCAGGAGGAGACGGCGGGCTCCTACCAGGGCCGGCGGCCGACGTCGCGGACGGTCACCGGGGCGCTCGGCCTCGGCTTCGTCGTGCTGCGGCTGCCGGACCTCCAGCGGGGGCTCGACTTCTACGCCGGCGTGATGGGCATGAAGGTGTCCGACGCGATCAACCTCGGCGCGCACCTCGGCGAGATGTGGTTCCTCCGGTGCAATCCTCGCCACCACAGCATCGCCCTGCTCGAAGGGGGCGACGCCCTCCGGCTCGAACACCTGATGATCGAGGCGACGACGCTGGAGGAGGTGGAGATCGCCTGGGACCTGGCCAGGAGCGAGATGGACGCCTTCGTCAGCCCCGGACGCCGGCTGTCGGACAACATGTTCCTGTTCCGGGTCCACACCCCGACCGGCTTCAACGTCTGTTACGGGTGGGGTGCGACCCCGGTCGACGACGAGGAGAGCTGGATCCCGCGTTACATCGACTCGTCGACCGGCGCCGGCATCGTCTACTCCGCCGCCGCCGTCGTGACGGCGGGCGATCCTTCCCCCGAGGTCAAGCGCTGACGTCGAGGGCGTCGATGATCTCCAGGGCCACCTGCGCGGCGAGGCGGTCGCGATAGGTGTTCAGGTCCAGGCCGGTGATCTCCTCGATCCGGTGGATCCGGTAGGTGACCGTGTTGGGATGCACGTGCAGCAGCTTCGACGCCCGTTGCGGGCTGTTGTTCTCCCGGAAGTAGCACATCAGCGTGGCGATGAACTCCGAGTGGTGCTTCCTCTCGTGGCGCAGCACCTCGCCGAGGATGTCCGTGGCGAACTCGCGCAGCGTCTCGATGTCGGGCACCTGGAGCAGCAGGCGGCTGATGCCCAGCTTGTCGAAGGCGACCACGGCGCCGCGCTGGCCGAGCCGCCGGATCACCTCGGTGGTCCGCCGCGCCTCCTCGTACGAGCGGGCGATGTGCGCCGGTTCGCGGAACGCGCCGCCGACGCCGATGGACACGCCGACATCGGGGAACAGCGCCCCGAGGCGTTGCACGCACAGGGTGCCGAGCTGCTCGGCCCTGGTGAATGAGCCCGTGGTCGAGCCCGTCGTGGTGCTCTCGGTCAGCACCACGACCACCTCCTCCGTGCGCACGGAGGTGATCGCGTCCGGGGACTGGGCGAGGAACAGGCGCGCGGTCGCGCCCGCGGCGCGTTCGGCGACCAGGGCGCTGCGCTGGGTGTCGCCCGCGGGCGGTTCGAGGATGATCGACAGGACGCGGTGGTCGCGCTCGGTGTCGTAGCCGAGATGCTGCGCCCAGCGGACGACCTCGTCGTTGTCCCGGCCCGACCCGGACAGCAGCCCTTCGACGAGGTCGTCACGCACCTGGCTGGCCGCTGAGAAGATGACGCGCTCGCGGGCCAGGATCACCCCGCAGATCGTCGCGGCGTGCTCGGCGATCAGCAGGTCGATGTCCTCGCCCTGGTCCGGGGCCGCCGCGACGAGCGAGACGAGATAGGCGGGCACGGTGTCGCCGACCAGGATCGGGGCCACGATGCGGGCCCGGCCGCGCGCCGGGTCCGGCAGCCGGAGCGGGTGGCGGGACTTGCCGGCGTTGGCGAGCATGTGCGCCAGCCGGGGGTGGATCAGATGGTCGTGGACGTACTGGATGGCGCTTTCGTCGCTCTCGCCGGGCGAGGCCGCGGCGAGGATGCCCATCTTCTGGCTGATGACGGCCACCGTCACGTCGGTCCGGTGGGCGACGAGATGGGCGACCGTGCCGATGTCGGCGTCCTGGAGAGCCAGGCCGGACAGGTGGCGGTAGATCTCCACCAGGTCGCGGAGAGTCCGGTTTTCCTGGGTGATTTCGGTAGAGCCGCTGGTGACACTGGTCAGGCCGGTGAACTGTGACTCTGCGGCCATGAGCGAATCCTAAGGTCGAACGCCGGGGTTGCCATGTGTGTGACGACAAAGAGTACGTCCCCATGCTGTGCTGTGGCCCACAGTGCTACCTCGTCCTGTCGGCTATACGTGGTAACTGACCTGTGCCCGCCGCCGTCTGACCGTGACGGCATTTCGGGTGGTCACCGCCTTGCGACGGGTGTCCGGTAACGATCCCGAAACCGCCCATTTACGCAACGGCTCCCTCTTGACGCCCACGTAGCCGCAGGGCAGCATTGCGTTTACAACTATTGCACATTTTGTCCCATTATCGGACAACGGCGCGGTGGATCGATGTGACACGGACGGAGCCGGCGAGTGTCTCGCCCGGCTCCGACACAGTCTTCGTTCCGCGCAGTGCTGGACGGAGGTGGCGGTGAGCGCAGGCATGGTAATGCGCCGGCTCGGCGGCGGTCTGCTGGTCTTGTGGCTTGTTTCGATACTCACCTTCTTGCTGGTGCAGCTGATTCCCGGCGATGTGGCCGAGGTGATCGCAGGTGAGAACGCCACTGTGGCCGAAGTGGCCAGGATCCGCGCCGAGCTCGGCCTGGACAAGCCCGTCCTGGAGCAGTACGTCAGCTGGTTCGCCGGCGTGCTGCAGGGAGATCTCGGTGACTCGCTGTTCACCAACCGGTCGGTCTCCTCGACGATCCTCGAGGCGGCGCCCCCGACCGTGATCATCACCCTGATGGCGATCGGGGTCGCGGTCGTGGTCGGCGTGACGGCCGGGATCGTCGCGGGCCTGACCCAGGGCAGCTGGATCGACCGGGCCGTGTCGGCCCTGGCCACGCTCGGCATCGCGATGCCCAGCTTCTGGCTCGCGATGGTGCTCGTATCGCTGTTCGCCCTGGCCAACCCCTGGCTACCGGCGACCGGATACGTCGACATCAGGGAGGGATTCGGGGTGTGGCTCTCCCACGTGATCCTCCCGGCCACGTCACTCGGCCTGGCCACCTCGGCGGAGCTCGCCAGACACACCCGGGGCTGCGTCGCCGACGTGCTCACCCGCCCGTACGTGCGCACGGCACGGGCACGAGGCGCGTCGGGAGCCTGGCTGGTCCGCAGGCACATCCTGCGCAACGCGGCCATCCCTGTCGTGACAGTACTCGGCCTGCAGGCCGGACGACTGCTCGGGGGGGTCATCGTGGTGGAGGCCGTGTTCGGCATCTCCGGCCTCGGCTCCCTGGCCATCAACTCGGTGCTGCAACGGAACTACCCGATGATCCAGGGCTACGTCCTGTTCAGCGCCGTCATCGTGGTGGCGATCAACCTCATCGTGGACCTGGCCTACGGCTGGATCAACCCGAAGGTGCGTACGGCATGACCACCACGACGACCACGCTCCCCACCGCCGCCGTCAAGAGCTCGCGCCCCGCGCGTCACGTCGTCCTGACGATCCTGCGCCGGCCGGCCAGCGCCACCGCCGTCGCCTTCGTCGCCCTCCTCGTCTTCCTGGCGATCGCCGGCCCGCTCGTCTCCCCGCACGACCCGGAGGCGCAGAACCTCGGCAACAGGTTCGCCGAGCTCAGCTGGACGCATCTGCTCGGCACCGACGAGTTCGGGCGCGATGTCGCGAGCCGGATCATCCAGGCCTCGCGCATCGCCGTCATCGCCCCGCTCATCTCGGTGGGCGTGGCGCTGCTCATCGGCCTGCCGCTCGGGCTGTGGGCCGGCCTGCGCCGCGGTGTCGTCGACGCCGTCGCGGGCCGGCTGGCCGACACGATCCTCAGCCTCCCGGCGCTGGTCGGGGCGCTGGCCATCGTCGCGGTGCTCGGCCCGGGGCTGGTCAACGCCATGCTCGCGGTCGGCATCATCTTCGCGCCCGGCCTGTTCAGAGTCGTACGCGGCGCGACGCTGGCCGTCGCGGAGGAGACCTTCGTCGACTCGGCGGTGGCCATCGGCTCGTCCACCCGACGCACCCTGTGGGTGCACATCCTGCCCAACATCGCCGCTCCGCTGCTGGTCCAGGTCACGATCCTGATGGGCGTCGCGCTCCTGGCCGAGGCGAGCCTGAGCTTCATCGGCCTGGGTGTCCAGCCACCCGACGCCAGCTGGGGCTCGATGCTCAAAGCCGCGTACACCAACCAGTTCCACTCGCCCTTCTCGGTGGTGCCGTCCGGAATCGCGATGGTGCTGACCGTGCTCGCGTTCAACACGATCGGTGACTCGATCCGTGACGCCGTCGGACTCAGGAGGCGGACATGACAGCAGGACCGGGACAGCGAAGCGACGCCGCCGAGCCGTTGCTGTCCGTCGAGGGCCTCACCATCGATCTGCCCGGCGGTGTCGGGCAGCCCGGACTGGTGGAAGACGTCACCTTCGAGGTGCGCAAGGGGCAGGCGGTCGCGCTGATCGGCGAGTCCGGCTGCGGCAAGTCGCTGACCTCCATGGCGATCCTGGGCCTGCTGCCCGCGGCCGTCCGGGTCTCGGCGGGCTCGATCCGCTTCGACGGGGTCGACCTGCTCACCTGCAGCCGGCGGGAGCTCCGCCGGATCCGGGGCGGGCCGGTCGGCATGGTGTTCCAGGAGCCGATGAGCAGCCTCAACCCGACGATGACCGTCGGCGACCAGATCGCCGAGGTGCGCCGGCTGCACCTGGGCGAGCGGCGGTCGGTGGCGCTCAAGCAGGCGGGAAAGCTGCTGAGCCGGGTCGGCATCCCGAACGCCGAACGCAGGCTCGGGTCCTACCCGCACGAGATGAGCGGCGGCATGCAGCAACGCGTCATGATCGCGGCCGCCATCGCCTGCGACCCGAAGCTGCTGATCGCCGACGAGCCGACCACCGCCCTGGACGTCACCATCCAGGCCGAGATCCTGGAGCTGCTGCGCGATCTGCGACGGGACCTCGATCTGGCCGTCCTGCTGGTCACCCACGATCTCGGCGTGGTCGCGGACTTCTGCGACGACGTGGTCGTCATGTACGCCGGTCACATCGCCGAGCGGACCCCCGTCGACCGGCTCTTCTACGAGCCGCAGCACCCGTACTCCAGCGCGCTGCTCGCCGCCGTGCCGCAGGCGGGCCGGGCCAGGACCAGCCTGACGGTCATCCCGGGCAGGGTCCCGTCCGCGGGGCAGTTCCCCGGCGGCTGCCGGTTCGAGCCCCGCTGCGGGCACAGCGTCGACGACGTCTGCCGGCGACCACAGGCCGACACGACCATCGGCGACGATCGCCGCACCCGGTGCGGGCGCGTCGCCTCCGGCGACCTGATTCTGAAGGGGACCGTCCGTGGCTGAGGATCATGTGGTCTTGCGCGTGCGCGGCCTGACCAAGTCGTTCCCGCTGCGCCGCAGCATGCTGGGCCGGACGCTGGAGAGCGTCCGCGCCGTCGACGGAGTCGACCTGGAGGTACGGGCCGGCACCACGGTCGGCATCGTGGGCGAGTCCGGATCGGGCAAGACGACGGTGGGCCGGCTGATGGCCCGGCTGCTCAAGCCCGACCAGGGCACGGTCGAGGTGGAGGGCAAGGACGTCAGCAGGGCGCGCGGCAGCGAGCTCAAGGAGATGCGCAGCCGGCTCCAGGTCATCTTCCAGGATCCGTACGGCGCGCTCGACCCGACCAAGACGATCGGCCACGCCATCGCCGAGCCCCTCCTGGTCCACGGCAAGATCGGCCGGGGCGAGATGCGTGAGCGCGCCGCCCAGCTGCTCGGCCGGGTCACCCTCGATCCGGCGTTCGTCGACAGGTATCCGGACGAGCTGTCCGGCGGGCAGCGGCAGCGGGTCTGCATCGCCCGCGCGCTGGCGCTCTCGCCGAGCGTCCTCGTCGCCGACGAGCCGACCTCCGCGCTGGACCTGTCCACCCGCTCGGAGATCCTCAACCTGCTGCTGTCGATCCAGCAGGACACCGGGCAGGCGATGGTCCTCGTGTCCCACGACTTCGCCACGGTCAGGCACCTGTCGCACCGGATCGCGGTGATGTACCTGGGCCGGATCGTCGAGGAGGGCACCGCGGAGCAGATCGCGACCGACCCGCGGCACCCGTACACCAAGGCGCTGCTGTCGGCGGTGCCCGTGCCCGACCCGGAGGTGCAGCGGTCGCGCCGCCGCACCGTGCTCAGCGGCGAGCTGCCCGATCCGGCGAACCCCCCGTCGGGCTGCCGCTTCCGCACCCGCTGCCCGGTCGCCCAGGACGAGTGCGCGCACCAGGACCCGCCGCTGCTGCGGATCGGCGTCCAGCACAGCGTGGCCTGTGTCCTGCACCAGCCGGACGACGCGCCGGTCAACGAGCCCCAGGAGACATCGCGATGAGCACCCCAGAGCAACGGCCGGGAGCTCTCCGAGGGATCCGCGTCGTCGACTTCGGTCACCACGTCGCCGGGCCGCTGGCCGCGGTCATGCTCGCCGACCAGGGAGCCGACGTGGTGCACGTCGACCGTCCTGGCGTCACACCCCCGGCCCACGACGCGTTCTTCAATCGGGGCAAGCGGCGCATCAGCCTCGACCTGAAGGACGCGGCGGACCTGAGCGTCGCCCGCGACCTCGTCCAGCGGGCCGACGTCCTCATCGAGAACTTCCGGCCAGGGGTGATGGACCGGCTCGGGCTCGGCTGGGAGGAGCTGCGCGCCGCCAACCCGCGGCTCGTCTACTGCTCGCTGCCGGGCTTCGCGGCCGACGACCCGCGCGCCGGGGTCCCCGGCTGGGAGGGCGTCATCGCGGCCGCCACCGGCAACTGCCGGATCCGGGCCGGTCACGCGCCGGACGGCTGGGACGACACCCGGCCGACCTACACCGCGATTCCCGTCGCGTCCAACTTCGCGGCGTTCTGTGGCGCCTTCGCGATCGTGGCGAGCCTGACCGCGCGGCAGCGCACCGGGCGTGGTGACCGGGTCGAGGTCCCGCTGTTCGACGCGATGTTCGAGGCCATCGGGGGGAGCGGCGCCTACCCGGTCGCGCAGGGGCTGCCGCCGGACCGGGCGATCAGCTCCAACGGCAGCGGCACGTACCGCTGCTCGGACGGCAGGTACGTGCAGTTCAACCCGATCGGCGCGACGCCCCGCTTCCTCGCCTGGTTCCTGGACGCGGCCGGGGTAACAGCCTGGGTGGGCGAGGGCCTTACCGACCGCGCCCGGCTGGATCGCGACCTGGAGCTGCGCCGGCTGCTGCACGACCGGCTCACCGCGCTGTTCCGGACCCGCCCGGCGGGCGAGTGGGAGGAGCTCGCCGGCGTGGCGGGCGTCCCGCTCGCCGCCGTCCGGACGCTCGCCGAGTGGCTGGAGAACGACCACGCGCTCGCCTCCGGGCAGGTCGTCGTGGTCGACGATCCGGAGCTGGGCGCGACGGCGATGCCCGGCTCGGCGGTGTGGCTGTCCGCCACCCCCGCGCTGCCCGGCAGGCCCCGGCACCTGCCCGACGCGGACCGTGCCGAGATCCTCGCCGAGCTCGCGTCACCGGCCCGCTTGTCGAGTGCCGAGCTCGGGTCGCCCGCCGAGGCGTCCCCCGCCCGCCCGCTGCGCGTCGAGGCCGATCCGATCGCGCTGCCCTACGCGGGGCGGCGGGTCGTCGACCTCACCCAGATCCTGGCCGGGCCGAGCGCGGGACGGATCCTGGTCGAGTTCGGGGCCGACGTCGTGAAGATCAACTCGCCGCAGCGGCGCGTCGGCGCGCACGGGTTCGTCAACCGCGGCAAGCGGACGATCCTCGTGGACGTGAAGTCGAGCCAGGGCCAGCAGGTCCTCTGGCGGCTCATCGACGAAGCGGACGTCCTGACCCACAACTTCCCCGAGCGGACCGCCGAGCGCTACGGCCTGGGCTACGAGCACGTCCGGGCCCGCCGCCCGGACATCGTCTACGTCTCCGTCAGCTGTTACGGCTACGGCGGGCCATGGGCGGGCCGCCGGGGATACGAGACCCAGGGCCAGGCGGCGACCGGGATCATGACCAGGGCGGGCGGCGACGGCCGGCCGGCCGTGCTGGGCCCCTACAACCTTCTGGACTACGGCACCGGCGCCATGGCCGCCTTCGCCGCGGCGGTGGGCATCTACCATCGCGAGCTGACCGGCGCCGGCCAGCAGGTGCGCACCTCACTCACCCAGACGGGCGGCTACCAGCAGGCGAGCTTCGCGGTGCGCCCCGCACGCGAGCTCACCGCCGTCGCGCCAGGTGGGAACGTTCCCACGGGTGCGCTCCCGGTCGAGCCGAGCGGGCCGTCGGCTCTCGGGCTCGGCGCGTGGCATCGGTTCTACCAGGCGGCCGATCGGTGGTTCTTCCTCGGGGCGGCCCGGCGGTCCCTGCCGGTGCTCCGTGAGGTCCCCGGCCTGGAGCGGGCGCTGTCCGGCCTCGACGGGTCCGACGGCGACGCGGTGGCAGCGGCCCTGGAGGCCGCCTTCCGTACCGCCACCGCCCGCGAGTGGACCGACCGCCTCACCGAGGCGGGGCTGGGCGCGCATCCGGTCACGACCCTGGCGGAGCTGATGACCGACCCGTGGGCCCGGTCCAAAGGGCTCACCGTCACCCAGATCTCCGAGGAGGTCGGCGAGGTGGTGATGCCGGGCATCGCCATCCGGGTGCACGGCAACCCGCCGCGCCTGGGCCATCCGGTACGCCGGCCCGGCGCCGACGCGTACGAGGTGCTGGACCGGATCGGGCTCGCCGGCTCGGCCGAGACGCTCGAACAGGCCTGGGCCGTGCAGATGTCCGCGTTGCCCGCGGGCTGGGACCACTTCTGACCCCGAGCCATCTCCGACCCCACCCCTTCCCCACCGCGACGAGCAAGTCACCAGCACATCCCCGGCCCGCTGAGCGGGACGCGCCGCGATCCGCGGCACTGACAGGAGGACTGATGAGCGACGACCAGGCCACCCGGTGCGACCTGTTGATCAAGGGCGGCCGGGTCCTGGACCCCGGGCAGGGGCTCGACGGTGTCATGGACATCGCCGTGACCGGCGGCCGGGTCACGGCGGTGGGGAAGGACATCCCGGCGGACTCGGCCCGCCGGGTGATCGACGCGAGCGGCTCCGGGCGCTACGTGGTCCCCGGCCTGATCGACATCCACACGCACGTCGCGCACGGGGCGATCACCCCCGGCGTGGGCATGGAAGGCTGCGACCCCGACGACATCGGCGTGCGGTCGGGAGTCACCACGCTGGTCGACGCCGGATCCGTCGGCGTCGCCAACATCGGCGTCTTCTCCGCCTACATCCAGCCGAACGCCAGGACGCGGGTCATCCCGTACCTGAACATCGGCAGTTACGCGCACACCATGCCCACCATGATCGACGTCAACGACCTCGCCGAGATCGACCCGGTCGCGATCGCCAAGTGCGTCGCCGCCAATCCGGGGCTGGTCCAGGGGATCAAGCTGCGGCTGGTCGGACCGCTGGTCGCCACGCACGGCAAGGACATCGTGTCCGCGGCCAAGGCGGTGGCCAGGGAGCACGGGGTTCCGCTGATGGTGCACATCGGCGACCTGTCCGCGCGGCGGCGGCCCGATCCGCACCTGCTCGAACCGGCCACCCGCTTCGCCATCGAACAGCTCGACGCGGGAGACATCCTCACCCATCTGTGCACGCCGAACCACGGTGGCGTGATGGACGCGGCGGACCGGATGATGCCCGCCCTGCTCGCCGCCCGCGAGCGCGGCATCACCCTGGACTCGGCGCTGGGCAGGGGGAACTTCGGCTACCGGGTCGCGAGCGAGCAACGCGCGCTCGGTCTCCTCCCCGACACCATCAGCAGTGACCTGACGGCGGCGGGCGAGACCTTCCACTCCCTGCTGGAGTGCATGGCCAAGTTCATGGCCGTGGGCTACACCCTGTCCGAGGTGGTCCGGATGACCACGGCGAACGCGGCGCGGGCGATCCGCGCCGAGCATGAGCTCGGCGCGATCGCGGTCGGCCGGGAAGCCGACCTGACGGTGCTCGACCTGGTCGAGGGTGACTTCGAGTTCGTCGACACCAAGCAGGAGGTCTTCCACGGCGGCTTCGGCCTGCGGCCGGTGCAGACCGTACGGGCCGGCGCGCTGGTCTCGCCCGGCTGGGGGACGCACCCGTGGGGCTGGCTGCCGGCGCCGCGTTCCGGGGCGGCGTCATGACGGCGGTTATGCGCGGGCACGGGCACCGGTTCGAGGTCGACGGTGACTGGGAGCGGCTGCCGGCCGACCTCCAGCACGCGGACGTGGCCGCGGTGGACGTCGACGCCGCCGACCGCGTCTACCTGTTCACCCGCTTCGACGGCCAGGTCATCGTGTACGAGCGCGACGGCACCTTCGTCCGCAGCTGGGGAAAGGGCCTGTTCACCACGCCGCACGGGCTGACCGTCGGGCCGGACGGCGGCGTCTACTGCGTCGACGCGGGCGACCACACGGTCCGCAAGTTCACCCCCGAGGGAGACCTGCTCATGACGCTGGGCACGGCCGGCGTGGCGTCGGACACCGGGTTCGTCTCCGGCCGTCCGGTGCGGGTGCACAGCGTCGAGGGCGTCCGGTACGCGGGCGGGCCGTTCAACCGGCCCACCAACCTGGCCGTCGCCGCGGACGGCGACCTCTACGTGACCGACGGGTACGGGAACAGCCGGGTGCACAGGTTCACCGCGTCCGGTGACCTGATCGGCTCCTGGGGCGAGCCCGGCACCGGTCCGGGGCAGTTCCACCTGCCGCACTGCCTGGACATCGCGGCGGACGGGCGGGTGTTCGTCGGCGACCGGGAGAACGACCGGATCCAGATCTTCACCCCGGACGGCCGCTTCGTCGAGGAGTGGACCGACATCCGGCGCCCGTGCGACCTCACCATCGCCCCGGACGGTTCGGTATACGTCGTCGAGCTGTGGCGGCCGGAGGGCAAGAGGTCCTTCGTGCACGGCGAGGTGGAGCAGGACCAGCCCGCCCGGCTGACCGTGCTGGACCCGCACGGCCGCGTGGTCGAGCGGTGGGGGGACTCCACGACGGATCGCACGGCGGTCGGCAATTTCATCGCACCGCACGGGATCGCCCTGGACTCCCACGGTGACCTGTACGTCGCGGAGGTGACGTACAGCTTCGCCATCAGACCCGGCTGGGTCGCGCAGTCGAGCGCCCGGCACCAACTGCAGAAGTTCCTGCGCGTCGGCGCGGGAGAAGACATCGTGGCTAGGAGACTCGCATGAGGCGCGAAAACCGGATCCTCACCTCGCACGGCGGCAACCTGCCGCGTCCCAAGGACCTGGACGAGCTGATCGCCCAGGGCGACCGGGAGGCCATCGACGCGCGCCTGCCGGGGGCGGTGGCCGAGGTCGTCGCCCGTCAGATCGAGTGCGGCATCGACACCGTCAACGACGGCGAGTACGTCAAGGCCGCGAACATGGCCGGCTACAGCGGCTACATCCACGCCCGGGTGACCGGCTGGGAGAGCCTGCCCATCGACCCGAGCGTCCCGCCGAAGCGCGAGTACGTCGCCGCGCGCGACAAGGCGGACTTCCCGGGCACCTACGCCTCCGGCCTGTGGCTGTCGGGAGCCGGTGGGCCGGTCAGGCCCGGCTTCGCGACCCCCGGCGCCGTACCGAAGATGCCGACGTCGGGCCGGGTGTGCACCTCGCCGATCACGTACATCGGCCAGGACGCCATCGCCGCCGACATCGCGGCGATGAGGACGGCCGTCGACGGCAAGGAGGTGGACGGCTTCATCGCCGCGCTGGGGCCGCTCAGCCTGGGCGCGGGCGCGAGGAACGAGCACTACGCGAGCGAGGAAGAGTACATGTTCGCCGTCGCCGAGGCGCTCCGCGAGGAGTACCGGGCGGTCACCGACGCCGGACTGGTGCTGCAGATCGACGAGCCCGAGTTCGCGACCACCTGGCAGTTCCACCCCACGTGGACGGTCGAGGACCTGCGCCGCTACCTCGAGTTCGCGGTCGAGGTGATCAACCACAGCATCGACGGGCTGCCCGCCGAGCAGATCCGGATGCACACCTGCTGGGGCAGCGGTCACCGGCCGCACACGCACGACATCGGCCTCGAACACATCGCGGATCTGCTCATCAAGGTCAACACACAGGCTTACGCCATCGAGTCAGGAAATGTCCGGCACGCGCACGAGTGGCGGGTGTGGGAGGACGTGAAACTGCCCGAGGGCAAGATCCTGGTGCCCGGCGTGGTCAGCCATGCCACCGACCTGGTCGAGCACCCGGAACTGATCGCCGAACGGCTGACGAACTTCGCCAGTGTGGTGGGAAAGGAGAACCTGCAGGCGGGGACCGACTGCGGAATCGGATCGCGCGTGGGCCACGAGGAGATCGTGTGGGCGAAGCTCGCCGCGCTCTCCGAAGGCGCCGCGATCGCCAGCGGCCGCTTGTGGGCCGACTAGCCCGCGGCTCAAGACCAGGACCTGGTGGGGGCGGAGTTCAGCGTCACGGCTGAAGACAGGTCACCGAGAACAACGGGACACGCGGATACGGGCCGGCACGTTGACGACGGAGCCGGGGAGCACCGCGGGTCGCCAGTCAAACCAGCCAAGCTCGCTTCTGAAATATGGAGGCAAAAGCCGTGAAACGAGCAGCAGTCAAATCGGCCAGTGCGGTCCTCGCCACCGGTCTCGCCCTCTCCGGCTGTGGCGCCGGAACGACCGACCAGCCGTCGTCGAGCGCTGCCGGCGCTCCCGACGGTGCGGCCGTCCTGCGCTGGGCCGTGCCGGGCAACCCGACCTCCTTCGACCCCCGAAAGGCCGCCCCGCTGGACCCGGTGTTCCTCGACGTGGTCTACGAGAGCCTGGTCGGCCGGAGTGCGGCCGGTGAGATCGAGCCAGGCCTGGCGACCGAGTGGGAGTTCTCGGACGAGAACAAGGTGATCACCTTCAAGCTGCGCGAGGGGGTGAAGTTCCACAACGGTGAGGAGTTCAACGCCGAGGCCGTCAAGGCGTCGCTGGAGGCGTACAAGAAGAGCGGCGCCCTCGTGTCGTCGCTGTCGGTGCTCGACAAGGTCGACGTGGTCGGCCCGGCCGAGGTGAAACTGACCTTCTCCGAGCCTGCCGGCTACATGATCAACCTGCTCGCCGGTGAGGCCGGCATCGTGGTCGCGCCCGGGGCGCTCGACGACCCGAGCCTCCCGTCCAAGCCGGTCGGCACCGGAGCCTTCGAGCTCGCCTCGCTGCAGGTGGGGAAGGTGGCCTTCAAGAAGTTCGAGGGCTACTGGAACGCCGCTGAGACGACCATCGGTGGCGTGGAGATGACGGTCTACTCCGACGAGTCGACCCGGCTGCGGGCGGTGGTGTCCGGGCAGGCCGACGGCACCTCGATCACGCCGGGCCAGATCAAGGAGGCCGAGGCGGCCGGCATGACCGTGATCAAGGCCCCCAACACCACCTTCAACGGAATCCTGCTGAACACGGGCGCCGGAAAGCTCGACGACCCGAAGGTCAGGCAGGCGTTGCTGTACGCCATCGACCGCGAGTCGATCAACAAGAACCTGTACGAGAACTCCTGCGCCGGATTGGTCCAGCCGTTCCAGGAGGGCTTCTGGGCGAACGTGCCCGAACTGAACGACGTGTCCTCCTACTACGACCCGGAGAAGGCCAAGAAGCTCCTGGCCGAGGCCGGCCTGCCGAACGGTATGGAGCTGACGCTGGAGGTCGGCCCCAACACGTCGTACCAGGTGCTGGCCCAGGCGCTGCAGGCACAGCTGCAGCAGGTCGGGATCAAGGCCACGATCAAGGTGCTGGAGTTCCAGCAGATGATCACCGCTCGCCGGACCGGCAAGTTCACCGCCACGGTGGCGCTGGTACAGTCCGGGCGGCCCGACCCGAGCCAGTTCGTCAAGGACTTCTACATGAAGGGCGGCTCGTACAACCCGGGCGCCTTCTCCCTCGACGGGGTCGGCGAGCTGCTGGCCAAGGCACGGGCCAGCGAGGACGTCGCGGAGCGTACGGCCCCGATGCAGGAGATCATCAAGAAGGTCACGGAAGCCGGACCGCCGGTGATCCCGGTGTGCGGCGTGACCTACGTGGGGGCCTTCCGTAAGGGCGTCACCGGCCTGGACGTGCCGGTGATCGGTGACTACCACTTCAACACGGTGAAGATCAGCGGATAACGGAGAAAGGAAGCCCATGCGGCTCAACGACAAGGTGGCCATCGTCACCGGATCAGGGCGTGGCCTCGGCCGCGCGTACGCCGAGGCGCTGGGCGCGGCCGGTGCCGCCGTGGTGGTCAACGACATCGACGCCGATGTCGCCAAGGAGACCGTCGAGGCGATCACCGCGGCCGGAGGTCGTGCCGTCGCCGAGGTGTGCGCGGTCGGCGCCACGGAGTCGGCCGACGCGCTGGTGCGGCGGGCGGTCTCCGAGTTCGGCCGCCTGGACGTGATGTGCACGAACGCCGGCGCGCTGCGTGACCGGACCCTGGCCAAGGTCACGGACGAGGAGTTCGACCTCGTGGTGGACAGCCACGTACGTGGCACCTTCACCTGCGGTCGCGCCGCGGTGCGCCAGTTCCGGGAGCAGGGCGGCGGTGGCCGGCTGATCCTGGTCGGCTCACCGGCCGGTCAGTACGGCAGCTTCGGGCAGACGGCGTACGCCGCGTCCAAGGCGGCCATCATCAGCATGGTGCGGGTGTGGTCGATCGAGACGGCGAAGCTGGGCGTGACCGTGAACGCGATCGTGCCCACCGCGCTGACCAGGATGGCCGCCACCATCCCGGCGCTGACCGAGGTCGTCGCCGCGGTCGAGGCCGGCGGGCCGGTCCCGGCCGACCTGCGCCGGCGCGGCATCGGCAAGGTCGAGGACGTGGCGCCGCTCGTCGTCTACCTGGCCTCGGACGAGTCGGCCGGCGTCACCGGGCAGTACATCGGGTTCGGTGGCGACCGGTTCGCGATCTGGGCGCATCCCAAGGAGGCGTTCGTCACGCATCGCGACGGTGGGTGGAGCGCGGAGCAACTCGCCGCCGACTTCGCCGGGTTCTCGGAGCATCTGCAGAGCCACACCCCGCCCCCGAAGTGACCGGCGAGAGCCGCCCCAGCCGGTGCTGGGGCGGCTCGGCCCGTTCGGCGCGGGTGCCGCAGGAGACCTGGTGGTCAGCCGAAGTAGAACGCGTGCGCGGCCAGTGAGATCCGGCGGCGCAGGGCGGGGTCGGGCACCAGGTGGGCGAAGGAGCCGACGGCGTCGCGGTAGGTGACCGGGCGGCGCGCGCCGACGAACGGGGCGTCGCTGCCCCAGAAGACGTGCTCCGGCCCGGCTGCCCCGAGCAGTGTCGCCGCGTGGCCTGCCAGGGTGTCCGGGCTGATGTCGAAGCGGTAGCCCGCCGACAGCTTCACCCATACCCTGCCGGTGTCGAGGGCCCGCAGCAGCGCCGCCCCGCCGGCTCCGGTGTAGCCGGCGTCCCGGTCCGGATCGCCGAAGTGGTCGACGACGACCTTCACCCCGGAGGCGGTCAGCCGGTCGAGCACCGGCGGCAACCGGTCGCCCTCGATGTTCAGCTCGACGTGCCAGTCGAGGTCCGCCACCCGGAACAGCAGCCGCCGGTACGCCGGGTCGGTGAGATCCGGCAGGTCGGCGAGCCGCCGCCACTGGAACCGGACGCCCACCACGCCGTCCGCCTTCATCCGTTCCAGGACGTACCGATCGGTGGTGGGCTCGACGATGACGGTCCCGCGCAGCCGCTCGTGCTTGCGCAACGCGTCGATCGTGTAGTCGTTCAGGTCGCCGAGCAGGCTCATCGCGGAGAGCACGCCGTAGTCGACGCCGTGCTCGTCCATCATCGACAGGAACGTCTCCGCCGTCAGCTCGCCCTCGGGCCGGGTCCACGCCCGCGCCGCGAGAGGCAGCGCGCGGGTGAACAGGTGGACATGAGTGTCCACGAGAGGTATGCCGCCCGACAGGTCGCCTGTCATGGTGCCGTGATGCGGTAGAGCGCGGCGGCCGTCCCGCCGAGGACCTGGGCGGCGTCCCGGTCGGACAGGCCGGAGACCGACTCGCGGGCGATCCGGACCATGTCCGCGTAGGCGCCGGGGGTCTGGGTGACGTCCGACCCCCACAGCACCCGCTCGGCGCCGAATCGGGAGACCAGCCATTCGACCACGACCGACGGCTTGACGCCCGCCGCGATGATCCGGGCGAAGTTGAGCGTCGTCACCTTGACCAGGACCTGCGGCAGGTCGGCCAGCGCGAGCAGCCCGTCGGCCCCCGGGTAGGGGGCGGCGCGGTCCGTCTCGACGCTCGCGATGTGATCGAGGACCACCGGCGTGCCGGGGAACTCGCGGGTCACCGCGGCGAGCGCCCGCAGGCTCTCGTCGCGGTTCCAGCGGTAGATGTGCAGGCACATCGACAGCCCGAGCTCGCTCGCCTGCCGCCACACCTGGCGGGCCTCCGCACCGGCGAACCAGTCGGTGCCCGGCGTGCCGCCGTGCTGGTTCCCGCCCGGCGAGGTGAGGCGGACGGCCACGGCGCCGCGCTCCGCCCAGCGGCGCACGCTCTCCGCCGCGTCCGGCGCCTGCGCGTCGAGCACGCACATGGCGGCGAGCCGGCCGGGGTGCCGAGTCGCCGAGTCCACGACGTAGCTGTTGTCGTAGCCGTACACGTGCGCGCGCTGGACGGCGACCGCGCCCGACAGCCCGTGCTCCCGCAGCGCGGAGAGCAGCCGCTCCGCGGTCATCGGGTCGTTCCGTACGGCCTCGCTGACCGTGCCGCCGGGCGGGTTGAACGGGTAGGCCGGGTCGCCGGTCACCAGGTGCGCGTGGGCGTCGATCATGGTCATCGGATGCGCTCCCAGGTGAGGATGGGGGTGGGCGGTCGGCCGGGGGTTCGCTCGGCGCGCAGGATCAGCCGGTCCCCGTCCACGACGGCGAGGCGGACCAGCTTGGCGCCGATCCAGTTGGGGTAGATCGCGGTCTCCACCTGGTGGATGACGCGGTCGCCGGACCATTCGTAGCGTCCGCCATACGCGCCGAAGGTCCGTACGGCGGCGAGCTTCTCCGCGTCGGTGGCCCAGCGCCAGTTGTCCGACCGCAGGGGCGGACGGTCGCCCGCCATGTACTGCACCGACATGTGGCCGTCGGGCCCGTAGATGAGCAGCCCGAGCGGCTTGTCCCCGAGAGGGCGCGCGCCGTCGTCGGGCGCGCCCTCCATCACGTAGTCGACCAGCCGCCAGCTGCCGACGATCATGAAGCGCCGCCGATCTGCTCCCGGAACGCCTGCGCCATCGAGTGGGCCGTGCGGGCGAGCATGGTGGCGTCGTTGCCCATGATGAGGAACTGGTGGCCGAGAGCCGCGGTCCGGACGGCCGAGGGCGCGTCCACGCAGGCCGCGCCGCAGGGCTTGCCCGCCGCAGCGGCGGCGGCTCGCGCCCGGTCGAGCGACTCCTTGACCACGGGATCGTTCACGCGGACCCCGAGGGAGACGGACAGGTCGCCGGCGCCCAGGAACACCGCGTCGATCCCGGGCACGGCGAGGATGCCGGCGGCGGCGTCGATGGCGGCCGGGCTCTCCAGCTGGGGGATGCAGACGACGTCCTCGTTGCCGACCCGGATGTACTCGTCCCGGGGCGTCAGCCCCCATCTGCCCGCGCGGCTGGTTCCGCCCGCGCCCCGGTGGCCGAGGGGCGGGAAGCGGGTGGCCGCGACCACCCGTTCGGCGTCGGCCACCGAATCGACGTGGGGGACCAGGATGCCCCGCGCGCCGGCGTCGAGGACCCGCTGGATGGTCGAGCCCTGGTGGTCGGGCACCCGGACCAGGGGGTCGACGCCGTAGGCCGTGGCAGCGCTGATCATCCGGGCCGCGAGGGTGAGGTCGAGCGGGGAGTGTTCGAGATCGATGACCACGAAGTCGAATCCGGCGCTGGCCATGATGTCGACGCTCTCGGTGGTCGCCAGCTTGATCCAGGTACCCAGCCGTGGCGCCTGCGCGGAGGCGTTCGCGAAGAAGGTCATGCCGTCGTGATGTGCTCGGGGGCGGGGTACTCATCGGCGTTGAGCACCCATCCGGCCTTGGCGGAGAAGTCCGCGCGCGGTGGGCTGAAGATGTCGATGAGCATGTGCGTGCCCTCGCCGACCGCCTGACTGGTGTGCACGGTGGGCGGCGGGATGATCGCGACGGCGGGGCTGCCGACGGCCGCGTGCTCGTCGGCGCGCCACTGCGAGCGCTTCGACGTCCAGGGCGTCCGGACGTGATGGATGTAGTCGCCGGCGACGGTCAGCGAGCACTGCTCGAAGTCGTCGTGGTGATGGGGGGAGAGCCGGTCGGGATCGCGCGGGCCGTTCTTGGGGTCGCCGAAGTTGACCATGAAAGCGCTGGACCGGAAGATGCGGCCGAACCGGCCGGGCTTCAGCGGGAAGTCGGCGTTCCGGTAGACGCGCAGGCGGTGGCCGGCGGGCGGGTCGGGCCACGGCTCCAGCAGGGCGACGCGCGGGTGGGCCTCGGCGTACGCCGAGGCGTTGCCGCAGCGGGCGAGGAGGTCGGTGGTCCGCACGTCGAACAGGCGGACCAGGTCGGCGTCGCCGTGAGCGCTGAGGTGGCTGTCGCCGGGCGGCACGATGATCACGCCGCTCCCGCTCACCTCCTGGCTCTCGGCGCCGGCCGTCACGTCGATCGTGATGTCGTCGTGGGGCAGGACGATGACGTACTCCTCCCGCTGCGCGGCCGCGTCGCGGCGCAGCGTGTCACCGGCGATCAGGCGGGTGAAGGCGAGCACGAAGTTCTGGGCGCGCACGTACCAGGTCCTGCTGCCGAGTTCCGTGACCTCGTCCGGCGGCAGCGTCAGGAACTCGTAGGTGGCGAGCGCGGCGATGGGGGCGTTCGGATCCGTCGTGCTCGTGGTCGTGCTCGTGTTGAGCGCCGCACGAGGATCGTTGGGGCTGTACATGTGATGCGTCCTTACGGTCAGTCGTCCAGGCCGAGCAGGTACGACGGGTTGACGCGGACTATCTGCCGCAGGTCCTTCTCGGGCAGCCCGAGATCCAGCAGGGCGGACCCGACCCGGATGAAGGAGTCGACGGGCATCGGGCGGCCGACCTGGCCCAGGTCGGAGGCGAGCACGGTGTGCTCCGGCCCGATCCGCTCGATCCAGTCCATCAGCATTTCCGGGCCGCCGCGAGCCTGGGCGACCTCGGAGTCGTACATGCTGGTCTCGTGCTCGATGTAGGCGCCGAGTTCGATGAAGTCCTTGCACTGCGCGGGGTCGGAGCCGATCACGAAGTTCGGATGGCTGACCACCAGTCGCCGGACTCCCGCGTCACGCGCGGCGGTGAAGACCTCCCGGATGTCGTCGGGAGCCATGTGCCCGGCGGACAGCAGCGCCCCGGTCTCGGCGATGACCTCGATGACCTGGCCGACCTCGGGGAGGAGCGCGCCGTCCGGGCCGCGGACGTCGACCTGGGTGGTGGTCAGCGGGATCGTCGGCTTGGGGAAGCCGCCGCCGGAGTTGTGGTGCGCGACGTGCGCGCTGGAGGAGATGGTGGGGAACCAGACGCATCGCCCGCCCATCCGCAGGCACATCTCCACCGCGTACGGGTTGATGCCGCCGACCTGGTTGTTCAGTGCGATGCCGCCGTAGACGGCGGTGCTCACGCCGGCCAGGCGGTCGCCCATCGCGAGGATGTCCATCACCGTGTTGTGGTGATGGGACTTCGCCAGGAAGGCGCGCATGCCCAGCCGCTCGCCGTCCTTGGCGGCCTGGACGTGGTCGAACGCGCGTGGCAGCGGGTTGGGCCCGGAGTGGCAGTGCAGGTCGACAAGGCCGTGCAGGACTCGCTCGATAGCGGGTCGGGTCATCGTTGTTCCTCCTGCGCGGTAGCCACCGGCCAGGGTGCGATGACCCTTGACAGAAACACCGCCACGATAGCATTGTTACAAATTACGGACTTACTGTACGATAAATGCGACTCGCTGTTCTGACAAGTACTTGTCCCGGCGAGATGTCCAGCGCGATGACCTGCGCTGTCGCTCGAACCCGATTGGGGGCCACGTGCCGGAGGCGACCTATACCTGGGCGGAGATGATGGCGATCTCCATCTCGCACGAGATGGCCGACGGTGCCTTCGGCTCCGTGGGCGCCGCATCGCACATTCCCGCCGCCGGGCTGCGCCTGGCGCAGCTCACGCACGCGCCCAACCTGTCCTTCTTCTGTGGAGGCAGCGGCGCGATGAACCCGAAGATCCAGCGGTTGACCGAGTCCTCGGCCGACTACCGCAACCTCGTGACCAGCGAGTATCACTTTAGCCTCGACGACGTCGTGGACTTCGAGACCGCGATGCGCTTCGACTTCGCGTTCCTCGGCGGCATGCAGATCGACAAGCACGGCAACCTGAACATGGCCATGATCGGCGACTGGCACAAGCCGAAGGTGCGCGGCCCTGGCACCATCGGCCTGATCTTCCTCGGCGGCTTCAAGACCAGCTACATCTACACCCAGCACCACACGCCGAAGATCTTCGTCGACAAGGTCGACTTCGTCAGCGGCGCCGGCTGGCTCGACGGCGGCGACGCCCGCTCCAAGGTCTTCCGCCCGGAGTCCGACGGCCCCCGGCGGGTGTTCACCCCCTTGGGCGTGTTCGACTTCGAGCCGGAGAGCAAGCGGATGCGCCTGATCAAGGTCCACCCGTGGAGCAGCATCGAGAAGATCCAGGCGGCGACCGGATTCGAGCTGCTGATCGCCGACGACGTGCAGACCGTCGGCGCCCCGAGTGACGAGGAGCTCACCCTGCTCCGGACCCAGGTCGATCGCGACGGTGTGCTGCGCCGCTACCCAGCCGTGGTCTGAGCGCTCATGAGCTTTCACGATCGGTACGTCGTCGCCGACGGCTGCACGACCCACTATCTGGAAGCCGGGGACGGTCCGCCGCTGATCCTCCTGCACGGCGGCGAGTACGGCGCCTCCGCCCGGCTCGCCTGGGAGAACTGCGTCCCGGCGCTGGCCGAGCACCATCGCGTGCTGGCGCTCGACTTCGTCGGCTTCGGGCACAGCGACAAGCTCCGCGACTTCGGCGGCCAGCGCCGGCTCATGCTGCGGCAGGTCGCCGGCGTGCTGCGCACCCTGCGCATCGACTCGGCGGACTTCATCGGCACCTCACTCAGCGGGCGGATGCTGCTCGACGTCGCCAACCGGCCGGCACCCCAGTGGCCGATCCGCTCGATGGTGGTGGTGGGCACCGGCCTGGCCGCCCCGGTGGCGGAGGCCCGCGCCGTACTGGAGGACTTCGACGGCACGCTCGACGGCCTGCGCCCGTCGATGGACGTCCTCTTCCACGACCCGCGCTGGAAGCACAGCGAGGACTACCTGCGCCGCCGCCATGAGTACTGCATGGTCCCGGGCGCGTGGGAGACCGCCGCGGCGGGCAGTCTGCGCGCGCCGGGTCGTGACAGCGGCGAACGACGGCCGCACGTGCGCCCGCCCGCCCGCGACTACGGGCGCGTCGCCGTGCCCACCCTCCTCGTCCGGGGGCAGCACGACCGGCTGGTGCCGCCGCTGACCTGGCAGGAACTGGCGGCACAGATCCCGGGCGTGCGGACCGAGACGATCGACGGCAGCGGTCACTACCCGCAGATCGAGCGCTCGGCCGAGTTCGTCGAGGCGGCGCTCGGGTTCCTCGCGCGAGTGAAGGCGGAGGCGTGATGGCCGACGTATACCTGGAGTCCGGCGGCGAGGACGGTCCCGCGGTGCTCTTCCTGCACGGCTCGGGCGCGTCCGGAGCCGTCTGGAAACCGGTGCTGGAGCGGCTCCGCGAGCGCGGCACCCGATGCCGGTGGCTGGTCGCCGACCTGCCGGGGCACGGCCGCTCGGGCCATCGTCAGGACTACTCGCCCGAGGGCTACGCCGACGCGGTGGCCGCCGCGCTCACCGGCGTCCAGGGCCCGGTCACCGTCGTGGGCCACTCGCTCGGCGGGATGATCGGGATGACCCTCGCGGACGGGACTCGCGGTATCACCGTCGGCTCCCTGGCGGTGGTCGCGATGAAGGTCGCCTGGACCGAGGAGCAACTGGCCCGGCGGGCCGCGACGGCCGACCGGCCGGTCCGGGTCTTCCCCGGCGAGGAGCAGGCGCGCGAGCTGTTCGGGCGGGTGTCCGGGATGACCGGACCCGCGTTCACCGACGAGGATCGCGCCACCGGGGTCACGGCCCGCGACGGCGGCTACGGGCTCTCCGGCGATCCGGGCATCGCCAAGGCCGGCCCGGCCACCGGTCCCGAGCTGGCCGCGCGCATGCGCCGGGTGACCTGCCCGGTCGAGCTCGCTTGCGGTGACCACGATCCCGGCATCGAGCCGGCGGACATGGCCGAGGTGCTCGGGCACCCGGTCACCGTGCTGCCCGGCGCGGGGCACAACGTCCACATCGAGCGCCCCGACCTCATCGCCGACCTGGTCGAGCGGGCACTCGGCCGCTGACGACCGACGAACGGACACGCATGCGAATCGAGAACCTGCTGCGGCAGAACGCGGTACGACGAGGCCCGCTGCCCGCAGTCATCTGCGACCAGGCCCAGCTGTCCTGGGCCGAGCTGGACATCGAGACCAACCGGCTGGCCAACGCGCTGATCGGGCTCGGATACCGCGCGCAGGAGAGGGTCGCGCTGGTGATGTCCAACTGCCATCACATCGTGACGGCCTTCCACGGCGCGTGGAAGGCCAACCTGGTCACCGTGGGGATCAACACCCGGTTGACCGCGCCCGAGATCGCCCGCATCCTCACCCACTCGGGCGCGTCCGTCATCATCTGTGACACCCCCGCCGCAGTCGAGGCGGCCAGGCAGGTGCCGGGCATCCGCGGCGTCTACACCATCGGCCTGGGCGACGACGAGCAAGGATCGTTCGTGCACCTGGTCGCCTCGGGCGACCCGGGCGAGGTGCCCGAGACGGGCACCGGCGACGAGCTGCGCTCACTGCGCTACACCAGCGGCACCACCGGCGCGTCCAAGGGCTGCATGGCCACGCACGACCAGCAGCTCGCCAGCACGGCCAACTACCTGTGCGAGGTCAACGTGCCGCGCGGCGGCCCGACCTGGATCTCGGTGCCGCTGACGCTGGGGGTCGGCGCGTCCTTCGTGACGACCACCGCCTACCTCGGCGTCCCGCTGCTGCTGCGCAGGCGCTTCGACCCGGCCGCGTTCGTCGAGGACATCGACAGGTTCGGGGTCGAGCACGCCTTCCTGGTGCCGACCATGCTGGTCGACCTGGTGCGGGCGCTGCCCGAGCTCGACCTCACGCGCGCGAGCGCGCTCAAGCTGGTCGGGTACGGCGGCGCGTCGGTGTCGTGGAGCCTGATCAGGTCCCTGGCGGAGGCGTTGGACCTGGAGTTCTACCACGCGTTCGGGGCGACTGAGGCGGGGGGTTTCGTGGCGTTGCTCACCCCGGACGACCACCGTAACTTCCTGCGCACCGAGGCCGCCTCCATCGTCCCGGTGGGCCGGCCCGCCGCGTTCGCCGAGGTCAAGATCTTCGACGCCGAGGACCGTGAGGTGGCCGTACGGGAGACCGGCGAGATGCGGATCCGGGCGGCCAGCGTGTTCTCCGGCTACTGGAGTCAGCCGGAGGTGACCCGCGCGGTGCTCAAGGACGGCTGGCTCCGGCTCGGCGACATGGCCTGGCGGGACGAGCGCGGCTACATCTACCTCGCCGACCGGGCGCAGGGCGTCATCCGGTCGGGGGCGCAGAACGTGTACGCCGGTGAGGTCGAGGCGGTGCTGCAGGCCTGCCCCGGCGTGGCCCGCGCCGCGGTGATCGGCGTGCCGCACGAGCGGTTCGGCGAGTCGGTCAAGGCGCTGGTGCAGCGGGCGCCGGATGTGGAACTGACGGAGCAGCAGGTCCTCGACTACTGCGCCGAACGGCTGGCCGGCTACAAGCGGCCACGCGAGGTGGAGTTCGTGACCGACCTGCCGGTCGACGAGGGCGGCAAGATCAGGAGGGCCGAGCTGAAGCGCGTCACTGGGACGCGCCTGCTCGGCGAGGTGACCACCGGCGGCGACGCCGCGGCTAAGGAGTTCAGGCGATGAGCGCGAACAAGGTGACGACCCCCGAGGAGGCGGTCGCCGGCATCCCCGACGGAGCCACGATCGCGCTGGGCGGCGTGCACTCCCACAACGGCCCGATGGCGCTGGTGAACGCGCTGATCCGGCGCGGGGTCAGGGATCTGGAGCTGATCCCGACGCCGAGCGCGGGCGCGCCCGTGGACATGCTCATCGCCGCCGGCTGCGTCAAGCGGCTGCACGTGTCCTATGTCGGGCTGGAGTTCCTCGGCATGGCGCCGAACTACCGCCGGGCCGCGGAGAGCCAGTCGATCGAGATCGTCGAGGGGGATGAGGCGTACATCGTCTACGGCTTCCGCGCCGGCGCGAGCACGCTGCCGTTCCTGCCGCTTCCCCCGTTGTACGAGGGCACCGACCTGCCCAAGGTCAACAAGAATGTCCGGACGACGATCGACCCGTACACCGGGCGTACCGTGACCACGATTCCCGCGCTGCGGGCGGACTACGGGCTGTTCCACGCGCAGGTCACCGACCGGAAGGGCAACGCGCAGATCTTCGGCCAGCGGCGGTTCGAGGACGTGATGGCGAAGGCGAGCGACCACGTCATCATCAGCTCGGACGAGATCCTGGACGAGTATGCTCCGGCCCCCGACCCGCGGCTGGTGTCCATCCCCGGCGCGATCGTGGACATCGTCGCCCACGCGCCCTACGGCTCGCATCCGCTGTCCTCGCCGGGGCACTACGCCTACGACCGGGAGCGGCTGGTGGAGTATCGGGATCTCGCCGTCCAGGACCGGACCAAGGAGTACCTGGACGAGTACGTGTTCGGGGTCAAGGACCACCAGGAGTATCTGGACAAGATGGGCGCCCGGCGTCTGCTGGGTCTCCAGCAGACGTTCCGCTGAGCGGGGCCGGTCACCCGGGGGCCTACCAGGAGTAGGCCTCCGGCGCGGGGCCCGGGCCGGGGAAGATGGCGTCGAGGCGGTCGAGCGTCTTGTCGTCCAGGGTCACCTCGAAGGCGTGGGTGGCGGCGTCGAGCTGGGCCAGGGTGCGCGGGCCGATGATCGGCGCGGTCACGCCGGGGCGGCCCAGCAGCCAGGCCATCGCGACGTCGGCGGGGCTCTCGCCGATCTCGTCGCACAGGTCCTCGAAGGCCTGGACGGCGGCGCGGTGCCGGTCCAGTTTGATCAGCCGCTTGCCCCGGTGGGTGGCCACGTTGGCGCCGGGCAGCGGGGTGCCCATCTGGTTCTCCCGCTCCTTGCGCAGGATCCCGCCGAGCAGGCCGGCGTCGAGCGGCGACCACGGCATCATGCCGACGCCGTAGTGCGCGCAGGCGGGCAGCACTTCCAGCTCGGCGGTGCGTTCGAGCAGGTTGTAGATGGTCTGCTCGCTGACCAGGCCCGGGTGGCCGCGCCGGGCGGCGGCTTCCTGCCCGGCGGCGATGTGCCAGCCGGGGTGGTTCGAGGACCCGACGTAGACGATCTTGCCCTGGGTCTTGAGGACGTCCATCGCCTCCCAGATCTCCTCCCAGGGGGTCGATCGGTCGATGTGGTGCATCTGGTAGATGTCGATGTAGTCCGTGTTCAGCCGCCGCAGCGACGCTTCGCAGGCGCGCCTGATGTGCAGCGCGGACAGGCCGGCGTCGTTCGGCCAGGTGGACATGCGGCCGTACAGCTTGGTGCTGAGCACCGTGCGCTCGCGGCGGCCCCCGCCGGTGGACAGCCACCGGCCGATGATCTGCTCGGTCAGCCCTTCGCCGAACTGCCAGCCGTACACGTCGGACGTGTCGATCAGGTTGATCCCCAGCTCGTGGGCGTGATCCATGATCTGGAACGCGTCCTCCTCGGTCGTCTGGGTGCCGAAGTTGTCCGTGCCGAGCACCAGACGGCTGACGGTCAGACCGCTGCGACCGAGGTGGGTGAACTCCATGGGATCTCCAAATTCCATTTATCGGACGATGAGTCCTATATTTGAATTTTGATGGTAGCGTTCCGGTGCAGACGAGGTAAAGAGCGCTGGTCCGGCAGGCAGTCACGGTTCTGGCCGCATGTGTACCTGGGCCACGGCACAGATCTGCCCAAGGAGACTCCTCGATGAGCACAAACCTGTCCGAGCACATCGCCGTCCACATCGCCGTCGCGGAGTTGCCGGCGGCGCACAGCTTCGCCGGAGGGGCGCTGCGCGGTGGCGGCGGGGCGGTCTTCCCGACCTGTCATCCGGGCGACGGCTCGCTGATCGCGCAGGTCGAGGCGGCCACGGCCGGGTTCGTCGACGAAGCCGTCGCGGGCGCCGTCGCGGCTCAGCCTGCCTGGGCGCGCACCTCCCCGCACGAACGCGCGCGGATCCTGCGCACGGCCGCCGACCTGATCGAGGCGCGAGCCGCACGACTCGTCCACCTGGTCGCGCTGGACAACGGCAAGACACTGGCGGAGGCGCGTGGCGACGTCTTCGTGGCCGCGGCCCACCTGCGCGCCGCGGCGGGGTGGGCCGCCACCCTCGAAGGCAGCACCCTGCCGGCGGACGGCTCGACGCTGCGGATGACCTTCCGGGAGCCGGTGGGGGTGGTGGCGGCGGTCATCCCGTTCAACACCACGTTCATGTTCGCGGCGCAGAAGGCCGGCCCGGCGCTGGCGGCGGGCAACGCGATCGTGATCAAGGCCCCCGAGCTCAGCCCGCTGGCGGCGCCCGTGTTCGCCGAGATCCTCACGGCCGCCGGACTCCCCGGCGGCCTCGTTCAGGTGCTCCAGGGCGCGGGGGAGGTCGGCCGTCAGCTGGTCGAGCATCCCGGGGTGAGCATGGTGTCGTTCACCGGCAGCACCGCGGTCGGCCGGCAGGTGATGAGCTCGGCGGCGGACGGGATGAAACGGGTGCTGCTGGAGCTCGGCGGCAAGTCCGCGAACATCGTCTACGCCGACGCGAACCTGGACGCCGCCCTGCACGCCACGGTCGGCGGCATCTTCCGCAACGCCGGGCAGCGATGTTTCTCCGGCTCCCGGCTCCTGGTCGAGGAGTCGATCGCGGACGCGTTCGTCGAGCGGGTCGTCGACGTGGCGCGCTCGATCAGGGTCGGCGACCCGTTCGCGCCGGACACCCAGCTGGGCGCGCTGATCTCGACCGGCGAGGCCGCCAGGGTCCGCGCGATGATCGACACGGCGGTGGAGCAAGGAGCGCGTGTCCTGGCGGGCGGTGACCGGCCGCCCGGCGTCCATCCCGGCGGCGCGTTCGTCGCGCCGACCGTGCTGGAGATCCCCTCCGGGCTGCCGCGCGTGCCCGCCATCGTGTACGACGAGGTCTTCGGGCCGGTGCTCACGGTCCAGCGGTTCAGCGGCGCGGAGCAGGCCGTCGCGCTCGCCAACGACTCGCCCTTCGGCCTGGTCGGCGGCTGCTGGACCCGTGACCTGGACCGGGCGCTGACGACCGCCAGAGCCGTTCGATCGGGCTATTTCTGGATCAACTCGTACGGGGCGCTGGCGCTGGACGCCCCCATCGGCGGCGTCGGCCTGTCAGGCGTCGGCCGGGAGCTCGGCCGGGTGGGCCACGAGGCCTACACGGAGCTCAAAACGGTGATCGTGGACACCGCAGCGGCCGACGCGCCCCGCTGGTACTGACCTTCAGCCAGACCCTAGGAGTGATCCATGTCCGAGCACTACCGAGGCGCCGTCGTCCGAGAGGCGCACGGGCCACTGAGCTTCGAGGACATCCCGCTGCGTGACCTGACCGGCGACGAGGTGCTGATCAGGGTGACCGCCTGCGGGCTGTGCCACAGCGACGTGCACTTCATGCACGGCACGTCAGGAACGGACTTCCCCTACCTGGTCGGCCATGAGGTGGCCGGCGTCGTCGAGGCCCTGGGGCCGGACGCGACGGGCGTCGCGCCGGGTGAGAGCGTCGTCGTCGCGCCGATGGTGGCCTGCTGGGACTGCAAGCACTGCCGCTCGGGACGGCCCGAGGCGTGCGCGTCGAAACTGCCGCGCCGGCCGAAGGTCACCCTCGGCGACGGCGCCGCCGCCACTCCGGTGCTCGGCGTCGGCGGCCTGGCCGAACGGGTCATCGTGCCCGCCCGGCAGGCGATCGCGATCGACCCGAGGGTGCCGCCGCCCATCGCCGCGCTGCTCGGCTGCGGCGTGCCCAGCGGCTTCGGCGCGGCCGTCAACACCGCGGAGACCGGGCCGGCCGACGACGTGGTGGTCATCGGCTGCGGTGGCGTGGGGATCGCGGCCATCGCCGGGGCCGCGTACGCGCGGGCGCGGCGGATCATCGCGATCGACACCAATCCCGGCAAACTCGCCGTCGCCGAACGGTTCGGCGCCACCCACCTCATCGACGCGTCCCAGGAGGACCCCGGCGAACGCGTCCGCGAGTTGACCGACGGCCTGGGCGCGGACGTCGTCCTGGACGCGGTCGGCGGCCCCGCCACCTTCGCGACGGCCGACGGCCTGCGGGCCCCCGGCTCGCGGCTGGTGATCGTCGGCGCCCCCAAGCAGGGGGACGTGGCCGAGGTGCCCCTGCGACGGCTGTTCCTGACCGGAGGGTCGATCAGGGTCTCCATCTGGGGAGACTGCGTCGCGGCACGGGACCTGCCACTGCTCGCGAGGCTCTATCTGGAGGGCCGGCTCCCGCTGGACGAGTACGTCTCGGGGACGTTCGGCCTCACCGACGCGCAGGAGGGTTACGACCGGCTGCTGGCCGGAGAAGCACTGCGCAGCGTGGTCGTCCCCTGAGGTCGTAGTTGACAAGTTGACATCCACCGCCGGACAATCAATTCAAATTCCGGACTACTTGTCCGATAATTGACACACACTGAGGATCAGATGATGGCGACAGCCGATCTCCGCGCACCGCGCTCGCTCAACCACATCGCCTATCCGACGTGGGACTCCCAAGCCACGCACGACTTCTACACCGAGGTCCTCAAGTGCGAGCTGCTCACCGCGATCCAGCTGGACGAGGTGCCTTCCAACGGAGCCCGCACGCCCTACCTGCACACCTTCTTCGGGCTCGGCGACGGCAGCGCCATCGCCTTCTTCGAGGTCGACGACATGCCCAACCCCGGACCCGACTCGGTGCCCTCCTGGGTGCGGCACATCGCGCTCAACGTCGACTCCATGGAGGAGCTCCACGAGTGGAAGGCGCACTTCGCGGCCAAGGGCGTGGAGACGGTGGGCATCGTCGACCATGACGGGGTCTGGGAGTCGCTGTACATCTTCGACCCGAACGGGGTCCGGATCGAGCTGACGCTGCAGACCCGCCCGCTCGACGACGCCGACGCGCGCGCGGGCGCCGAGACGCTGCGGAAGTGGACCGCGCGCCGGTAGCGCACGGCCTGCCGATCCCACCCTGTCCCCATCCGCGCTGATCAGGAGCCGCCCCGTGCTGTCCCGCGAACTACTCCCCATACCGATGACGCCTGGCGGACGCCTGGACATCAACTCCGGCGTCGCCCGGATGAGCGGGAAGATCTGGGCCACCCTCTGGAAGAACGATCTGCGGCCGCCGTCGACCGCCGTGCTGATCGTGCACCCAGCGTCCAACTTCATCGGTCACTACGCCCTGGAAGAGCTCGCCGCCCGCGGGGTGGCCGCAGTCGGGCTCGCCACTCGCTACGTCGGCAACGACTCCGCGCTCATCATGGAGAACTGCCTCCTGGACATCGGCGCCGCGATCCGCCACCTTCGCGAGCTGGGCTACCAGCGGGTCGTCCTGGTCGGGAACTCCGGCGGCGGCGGGCTCGCCGCGCTCTACCAGGCGCAGGCGGAGAACCCCACCATCACCCACACCCCGGCCGGCGACCCCGTCGACCTGGCCGGGGCCGGGCTCATCCCGGCTGACAAGATCGTCATGGCCATGGCGCACCCCGGGCGTGCGGTCGTCTACACCGAGGGGCTCGACCCGGCCATCACCGACGAGCAGCGGCCCTTCGACCGGGACGCCTCGCTCGACATGTTCGACCCCGCCAACGGCCCGGCCTACGGTGAGGAGTTCGTCGAGCGTTACCGCCTCGCCCAGATCGACCGCAACCGCCGGATCACCGCCTGGGCGACCGAGCAGATAGAAGCGCTGCGCGGGTACGTCCGCGAGTCGGCGGCGGGGGAGAAGGTGGCCCCCGACGACCTCCCCTTCGTCGTGCACGGCACGGCCGCCGACCCGCGCTTCCTGGACCTGGCCCTCGACCCCTCCGACCGGCAGGCCGGCACCCTGTGGGGCAGCCCCTGGGCGGCCAACTTCCAGCCGGCGTCGCTGGGCCACCTCACCAGCCTGCGGTCCTGGCTGAGCCAGTGGAGCTACGACCACAGCCGGGCGAACGCCTACGTCGCCCTCCCCGAGGTGCAGGCGCCGGTCATGGTCGTCTACGGATCAGCCGACTGCGCGGCCTTCCCCAGCCACGCCCGCACCATGTACGAGGCCGTCGCGCACGACAGGCGTGAACTGGTCGAGATCAAGGGCGCGGACCACTACTTCCAGGGCCGCCCCGATCTGGCCAGGATCATGTGCGACCACATCGCCGAGTGGAGCAAGTGATGGGCATCCTCGACGTGGCCGTGGTCGGCGCCGGCCCGGTCGGGCTCACCGCGGCCCTGGCCCTGGCCAGGCGCGGCGCGTCCGTCACCGTCTTCGAGGAGGCCGACCGGCTCAGCACCGAGTGGCGGGCCTCGACCTTCCACCCGCCGACGATCGAGATCGCCCGCGACCTCGGCGTCGTCTCCACGATGCTGGAGGCCGGCATCGTCGCGCGGAAGTACCAGGTGCACGATCGCCGCGACGGGCTGATCGCGGAGTTCGACTTCGGCATGCTCGCCGACGAGACCGCCTATCCCTTCAGATTGCAGCTCGAACAGTACAAGTACACTCAAATCATCAAGGACGCGATCAACGACTGCCCCGCCCCGGTCGACGTACGGCTGGCCACGGGTGTGGCGGACGTCAGCCAGGACCAGGACGGCGCGGTGCTGACCACCGCCTCGGGAGAGCGGGTCGCGGCCCGCTGGGTGCTCGCCGCCGACGGCGCGCGCAGCACCATCCGCAAGGCGCTCGGGAGCTCGTTCGAGGGGCTCACCTACGAGCACCGCTACCTCGTGCTGAGCATCGACTATCCGGTGGAGACGCTGCTGCCGGGCATCTGTGACGTCAACTACATCGCCGACCCCGTGGAGCACCTGCTGATCCTCCGGGTGCCGGACGTCTGGCGGATCGTCGTCTCGGTGCCGCCGCACGTCACCACCGAAGAGGCCCTGTCCGACCAGTACGTCGCGGACCGGCTGCGCGGTGTCTTCGGCGACCACCCCGAGCTGCCGCTGCGCGAACGGAAGATCTACTCCGTGCACCAGCGGGTGGCCGACACCTTCCGCCGGGACCGGGTGCTGCTGATCGGCGACGCGGCGCACGTCAACAGCCCGATGGGCGGCATGGGCCTCAACGGCGGCATTCACGACGCCTTCGACCTGTCCATCCAGCTCAGCGCGGTGCTCCGCGGCGAGGCCGGCACCGACGTGCTGGACGCCTGGGCGCACCGCAGGCGCAAGGCCGCCGTCGAGGCGGTGCAGGAGCTCACGCACCGCACGACCACCGCCATGGCGGAGCAGGACGAGTCGGAGCGGCGCAAGTTCCAGCTTCAGATGTCGGAGATCGTGGCCGATCCGCTGCGGGCGCACGACTGGATGATGGACGCCGCGATGATCTCCAACGTGCGCGCCCACGACCTGCCGCCGCGGGCCGGATGACCGGCGTACCGAAGGAGAGCCGATGGACTTCGAGCTGAGTGACGAGCAGCGGGACATCCGCGACACCGTGCGCGCCTTCGTCACCAAGGAGATCCTCCCGCTGGAGGAGGACTTCCTCCGGCTGGTGCGCGACGGCGGATCGCGGCTGCCCCGGGACGAGGAGCGCCGGCTGCGCGCCAAGGCGCGCGAGTTCGGCTTCTGGGGGCTCAGCACGCCCGAGGAGTACGGCGGGATGGCGCTTCCGGCGGTCACCCAGTCGCTGATCCACGCCGAGCTGGCGAAGACCTGCGTGCCCTTCCGCTTCGGCGGGGAGGCCGACAACATCCTGTACGGCGCGGACGCGGCCCAGCAGGAGGAGTACCTGAAGCCGACGATCGAGGGCGAGCGCCTCGGCTGTTTCGCGCTGACCGAGCCGGGTGCGGGGTCCGACGCCGGGGCGATCAGCACCTATGCGCGGCGGGACGGCGACGACTGGCTGATCAACGGCGAGAAGACCTTCATCAGCAACGGCCACGAGGCCGACTACGCGATCGTCATCGCGCTCACCGACAGGGACAAGGGCGCCCGCCACGGCGCGACCGCGTTCCTCGTCGACCGGGAGGCCGGCTGGACCTCCTCGCCGATCAGCACGATGGGCAGCTGGCACCAGCCCGCGTCGCTCTCCTTCGACGACGTACGGGTGCCGGCCGGCAAGGTCCTCGGCGAGGTCGGCGGCGGGTTCCAGCTGGCCATGCGGTGGGTCGGCAAGGGCCGCTACGTGATCTCCGCGCAGTGTGTCGGCATCGCCGAGCGCTGTCTGCGGATGGCGGTGGACTACGCCGGCCTGCGCGAGACCTTCGGCCGCAAGATCGGCGAGAACCAGGCGATCCAATGGATGATCGCCGACTCCGAGACCGAGCTCGAAGCGGCCCGCTGGCTGGCCCTCCGGGCCGCCTGGGACGTCGACCGAGGGGCCGACGCCAGACACGCGTCGGCCATGGCGAAGCTCTTCTGCACCGCGATGGTCGGCCGCGTCGTGGATCGGGCACTCCAGATCCACGGCGGGATGGGCTATACCAAAGAGCTTCCCCTTGAAGGCTGGTATCGCGCCATCCGGGCGATGCGCATCTTCGAAGGCACCGATGAGGTGCAGCGGCTCATCCTTTCGCGCGACCTGTTGCGCGGCCATACCCGAATCGGAGGCCATCTTGCCTGACTCCACCGATCGCAAAATGAGCGTTGCCACGGCCCTGCGCGCCGCGGCCGAAGTGGTGGGCGACCGGCCCGCGATGATCCAGGGTGACCGGTCGGTCGGCTACGCCGAACTGGACGCCCGCTCTTCGCGGCTCGCCGGGGTGCTGGCGGAGCGCGGGGTCGGCCCCGGCTCGACCGTCGCGATCTCCCTGTACAACTCGTTCGCGTACCTGGAGATCATGTACGCCGTGTTCAAGCTGGGCGCGCAGCCGGTCAACATCAATTACCGCTATCTCGCCCCAGAGCTGCACTACGTGCTCAACTACACCGATGCGGCCGCTTTCGTCTATGACACCAGCCTGGCCGCCCAGGTTCAGCAGATAGACGGCGACCTCCCCGCGCTGGGCCTGCTCCTGGAAACCGGATCGGCCGCCGAGCCGCTCGCACCGGCGGTGTCCTTCGAGTGGGCGGCCGAGCACGGCCCGGTCCACGATGAGGTCGACACCGACTCGCCGCACGGCATCATCCTGCTCACCGGCGGCACGACCGGCCGGCCGAAGGGCGTCATCTGGGACCGTGACGGGCTGCTGGGCATCATCGCCTCGGTCTTCCGCCAGCACGACCTCGCGGTGCCGGAGACGCCGAGCGACGTGCGGGCGCGGGTCCGCGAGCTGCACGAGAGGGGCCTCGCCCCCACCGTGCTGCCGATGTCACCGCTCATCCACGGCACCGGCCTGCTGCAGACGCTGCGCAGCCTGTACGGCGGCGGCACGATCTGCTTCTGCACCTCCAAGTCCCTCAACGCGGACGAGGTGTGGCAGACCGTCCAGCAGCACGCGGTCACCGACATGGTCATCGTCGGCGACGCGTTCGGCCGCCCCCTGGTGGACTCCCTGGCCGCCGCCGAGAGCTCCGGGCAGCCGTACGACATCAGCAGCCTGCGCAACATGACCAGCTCCGGCGTCATCTGGAGCGCCGACGTCAAGCGTCAGCTGCTGCGGTACGGCGACGACCTGACCCTGATCGACAACATCTCCGCCTCCGAAGGCGGCCCGTTCGGGCTGGCCGTGGCGCGCTCGGAGGCCGACCTGGCGGACGGGCGGTTCACGCTGGCCCCCGTGGCCCGGATCCTCGACGAGAACGACCAGGACATCAAGCCGGGCACCGGTCAGATCGGCATCCTGGCCAGCGCCGGAGCGCAGCCGGTCGGGTATCTCAAGGACCCGGAGCGGACGGCCAGGGTCTGGCGGGTCATCGACGGCGTCCGCTACTCGGTGCCGGGGGACCTCGCCTCGCTGGACGCGGACGGCAAGCTGATCCTGCTCGGCCGGGGCGACGGCGTGATCAACACCGGGGGCGAGAAGGTCTTCCCGGAGGAGGTCGAAGAGGCGCTGCTGACCCACCCGAAGATCACCGACGCGGTCATCGTCGGCGTCCCGGACCCGCGCTGGGGCCAGATCGTGGTCGCCGTCGTCGCCCCGGCGAGCGCGCTCGCCGACGTCGAGGACGAGACGCTGAGCGCCCTCGTGGCCGAGCGGCTCGCCGGCTACAAGCGCCCGCGCCGGATCGTCCGGGTCGACTCGCTCCCCCGGAGCCCGGCTGGCAAGATCAACCGCGCGTCGGCCCGTGATGTGGCGACGCGCTACCTGCAAGCAGAGGAGACAGCGTCTTGACCGGCATACCGTTCCCGATCGAGCAGGGCCACGTGCGGGCCTTCGCCCGCGCCCTGGGCGAGGACGCCGACGTGGTCCCGCCCACCTTCCCGATCGCCTTCGCCCAGTTCGACCCGGACTGGGGGCTGCGGATGCGCCCTGGCGCACCCTGGAACGGCTCCGGGGCCGGGCCCGGCGAGTCATCGGGCGGAGGCGGCGGCCTGCACGCCGAGCAGGAGTTCGAGTACTTCCGCCCGATCCGGGTCGGCGAGACGCTGACGGCCCGCAAGCGCGAGGGCCGGACGTGGAGCAAGACCGGCGGGCGCGGCGTGCTCAACTTCGCCGAGCGGCACGTCGACTTCTTCGACGCCGACGAAGAGCTGGTCGCCCGCTCGACCACGGTCTCGGTTACGGTCACCCCCAAGAGCGACGACACCCCGGAGGCAGGCCGATGACCGTGACAACCGACCAGGAAGTACGTCAGGTCGTCGTGACGGACCTCAAACGCACGCAGATCGTGATGTACGCCGGCGCCGGCGGTGACTTCAACCCGCTGCACACCGACGAGCCGTTCGCCACCCAGATCGCCGGCCACCCGACCGTCATGGCCCACGGGATGCTCACCATGGGCCTGGCCGGCCGCGTGCTGACCGACTGGTTCGGGCACGAGAACATCCGGCGTTACCGGGCCCGGTTCAAGGCGCCCGTCTGGCCCGGCGACACCATCACGGCGACGGCGACCGTCACCTCGGTGGACACGGTCGACGGGCAGCGGCGCGCCGAGCTCACCATCTCGGCGGTGAACGCGGCGGGCGTGGAAGTGCTGTCCGGCAGCGCCACCGCGATCGTCGCCGACCAGGGAGAGACGGCCTGATGGACATCACCGCGCTCGACGCGATCGACGTGCACACCCACGTGCAGATCTCCGTCCACGACACTCCTGATTCCGGCGACGACAAGTTCTCGGCGATGGCCGACTACTTCAAGGCCGGTGCGGTCCGGAAGTTCACCGTGCCCATGATCGCCGAGTACTACCGCGAGCGGAACATGGCGGCGATCGTCTTCGGCGTCGACTCCATGCACGTCAGCGGCAAGGAGCAGTCTCCCGCCAACGAGGAGATCGCCGAGCAGGCGGCACTGCACAGCGACGTGCTCATCCCGTTCGCGAGCATCGATCCGCATCGCGGCGCGGCGGGCGTGCGGGCGGCCCGGCGGCTGATCGAGGAGTACGGCGTCCGCGGCTTCAAGTTCCACCCCACCTCGCAGGGCTTCTTCCCGAACGACCGGATGGCCTATCCGCTCTACGAGGTCATCGCCGAGCACGGGCTGACCGCGCTCTTCCACACCGGCCAGACCGGCGCGGGCGCGGGCACCCCGGGCGGCGGCGGGCTGCGGTTGAAGTACTCCAACCCGATGCACATCGACGACGTGGCCGTCGACTTCCCCGACCTGCAGATCATCCTCGCGCACCCGTCGTTCCCCTGGCAGGACGAGGCGCTGTCGGTCGCCATGCACAAGCCGAAGGTGTACATCGACCTGTCCGGGTGGTCTCCGAAGTACTTCCCGCCGCAGCTGGTGCAGTACGCGAACACGCTGCTCAAGGACAAGGTGCTCTTCGGCTCGGACTTCCCGATGATCACCCCGGAGCGCTGGCTGGCCGACTTCGCCAAGATCGACATCCGGGACGAGATCCGCCCGAAGATCCTCAAGGAGAACGCGGCCAGACTGTTCGGGCTCGGTTAGGGGAGGTCGCGATGCATCACACCGGTCCCTTCGACAGGACCGTCGACGTGGTCGTGCTCGGTCTGGGCGACGCCGGTGCGGTCGCCGCGGTGACCGCGCACGAAGAGGGCGCCGAGGTGCTCGTCATCGAGAAGCAGCGGGCCGACGATCACCGGCCCAACAGCCGCTACGCCGCCGGGTTCTTCCTCGTGCCGGAGGACGTGGACGGCGCGGTGGAGTACCTGTCCGCGATGTACGCGGTCAACGGCGAGCTGCCCCTGATCGATCCCGGTCTGATCCGCACCTGGGCGGAGGAGACGGCGGCCAACCCGGCCTGGCTCGACGCGCACGGCGGCAAGTACCAGAAGCTGAACATCCGTGGCGAGCACCCCTCCCTGCCCGCTCACGAGTCGATCAGGGTCTACAAGGCGCAGCCCACGAGCGGCCCCGACGGCTACACCGGCTGCCCGATGCACGGCTTCCTGCGGAGCCTGGTGGCCGAGCGCGAGATCGAGGTCCGGTACGCGACGGCGGCCAAGAGGCTGCTCACCGACGACCGCGGCGCGGTCGTCGGGGTGGAGACCGAAGGCGCGGGCGGAGTGCAGCGCATCGGCGTGCGTCGCGGCGTCGTGCTGGCGGTCGGTGGTTACGAGGCCAGCGAACGGCTCAAAAAGCACTACCTGCCGGTCACCCCGGTGCATTTCTACGGCACCGAGCACAACACCGGGGACGGCATCACCATGGCCGCCGATATCGGCGCGGAGCTGTGGCACATGAATGTCTGGCCAGGTCATTTCGTGGCACGATTCCCCGATGCCGGATACACCGGGGGAACGGCCGTCGACCTGTGGGGATCAGGCAGGTTCGGACCGGCCGAGGGTGTGACGGCACCCGGTTCGATCTTCGTCGACGGGTCGGCCCGGCGATTCATCCGCGAGCCGGGCAAGCAGCACGCCGCCCATCTGGCGCTTTTGGCGATGGACGCCGATCAGCTCACTTATCCCCGGATTCCGACGTGGTGGATATTCGATCAGGCCCGTTTCGAGCGGGCGACGCTGGTCCCCACCTACTCGGGCCCCGCCGGACCGGTCCAGGACTACACCTGGAGCGCGGACAACGTGGCCGAACTGCGGCGCGGCTGGATCCAGTCAGCCGAGTCGATCCCCGAGCTGGCCCGCGCCTGCGGGCTCGACCCGGACGCTCTGGAGCGGACGGTCTCCCGCTACAACGAGCACTGCGCGGCGGGCGTCGACGCCGACTTCGGCCGCGACCCCGGCACGCTCACGCCGATCGGCGGTGATCGCTATTTCGCGGTTCCGCTATGGCCGGGCGGCTCGCATACCGTCGGCGGGCCGCGCCGTGACGCGAAAGCGCGGGTGGCCTCGATTCACGGAGGTTGGATAGACAATCTGTACTCCGCCGGTGAGCTAGGATCATTGCACGGCCTGCTTTATCCGACAGGTGGCGGCAGTATCGCCGAATGTCTCGCGTTCGGCCGGATCGCTGGGCGTAATGCCGCAGCAGACCGGACTGTCGGAAGTTGACTCTCATGCGACGAGTGAAATCAGGCCTGATCAATATCGGCATAATGCGCGTTGTGAAAACCGACAGCGGTAGGGATGGCTTGACGTGAGCACTGGTGATCGCGCCGGGGACGGCGGGAGTCAGGGCAACGGGTCCCAGACCTTGGATCGGGGTCTGAAACTGTTGGAGTTGCTCGCCGTGGAGGACCGTGACATGACCGTCGCGGAGCTGGCCACGTCGTTGGGCATGCACCGCCAGGCGGTCTATCGGCTGCTCACCACGCTCCGCAACCACCGCCTCGCCGCCGAGGGCAGCTCGGGCCGCTACCGGCTCGGCCTGGGCGTGATCCAGCTGGCCAGACAGGCCAACCCGCAGCTGCGGCGCGCGGTCGTCCCCTACCTGCGGACGCTGGCGGAGGAGCTCGGCGTCACCACGCAGTGCGTCGTGTCGGAAGGCGCCGACGCCGTGGTGCTGGCGGTGGTCGAGCCGTCCGACGCGGTCTTCCACCTGTCCCAGCGCAGCGGCGCCCGCCACCCGCTCGACCAGGGGGCCAGCGGCCTGGCCATCATGCTGGCCCGCCCGCCCGAGGCCGACGACCCGGCCGGGGTCGTCGAGGCGCGGGAGCGCGGATACGCGGTGTCACGCGGAAACCTGACACCGGGCGCGGTCGGCATCGCCGTGCCGCTCTACGACGGTGACGGGCAGTCGCTGGAGGCCAGTCTCGGCATAGTGTCGATGGTCGACCTGGACGTCGAGCGCACCGCCAGGCGCCTGCTCGCCACCGCGGAGCAGATCACCGCCCGCGAGTAGCGTCGCCTGGAGGATCGGTCGCTCACGAGCGACGATTTCGCCCTGCCGTGGGAGTCACTACTGTGACCAACGGCAGGCGAAGCCCGTGAGCGGCTTGGCCGAGCCGCCACGACCGGCCGCCGCGGACTCGACCGCGGCCAAGGTCACGCACGTTGACGGGACTTCATTCGACATGTCCACAGCAGACCGCCGCACCGCGATATGGGCCCTGATCCACGCCGAGCGCGCCGCGCTGGCGGCCGACCTCACCCAGCTGACCGACGAGCAGTGGGCGACGCCGTCGCTGTGCGACGGCCTGACGGTGCGCGAGGTGCTCGCCCACCTCACCTCCGGGGCCGGCCTCACCCCTGTACGGTGGCTGGCCGGCGTGATCCGCTGCCGGTTCGACTTCGACAAGCAGGTGGCCATGCGGCTGGCCGAGCAGCTCGGCTCGACCCCGGCCGAGACGTTCGAGAGATTCCGCCGCATCGTCACCAGCACCACCAAACCACCACTCCCCGTCCTCGCGATGCTCGGCGAGACGATCGTGCACGGGGAGGACATCCGGCGTCCGCTGGGCATCCACCGGGACTACCCGATCGACACCCTGACGCGAGTAGCGGACTACTACCAGGGCTCCGACATGGTGGTGCTCGCCAAGGGGCGCATCGGCGGCCTGCGGCTCACCGCCACCGACGGCCCCTTCACCACCGGCGCGGGACCGCTCGTGTCCGGCACCACCCTGGCCCTGACCATGGCCATGACCGGGCGTACCGCGTACTGCGACGAACTGGAGGGCGACGGCGTCGCCCTCCTCCGCGACCGCAGCCGGACACTTGCACGATAAATGGAGCCGGTCCGGGCGACCGACTCATCGCGCGGCTCGGACGACGTACGATCCGTCATGTCTTCATCGCAGAGTGCTCGGTACGCCGAACCAGGGAAGCGAGTCCTCCTTGCCGAACACGGTGATCCGGCTGATGCCGCCCGGCGTGACGGTGAGGACGGCGAGGCCGAAGGCCTCGTAGATGCCATCGTCACGGCGTAGGTAGGCAGCGGCGGCGGGCTGCCCGCCGGCCCGGACCGGAATCATCCTCCAGATGCCGGGAGAGCCCAGCACCGGGGCGAGGTAGCGCAGGCAGGTGTCCAGTCCGGAGAACCAGGTGGAGTACCCGACCATCTCCAGCGCGGCGTCCTTGCGCAAGGCCCGCTCCAGAGCCGCCAGATCCGCCTTCTCGAAGGCGGTCATGTACTGCTCCAGCAGGTCCTGGGCATAGAGCTCGGTGGTTTCCTCGTGGATGGTGTCGACCTTGGTCAGGGCCGCGCGGGCGCGCTGCAGCGAGCTCTTGACCGCGGCCGCCGAGGTCTCCAGCATGGCCGCCACGTCCGCGGCGGGGAATTCCATCACCTCGCGCAGCAGGTAGACCGCCCGCTGGCGCGGCGTCAGCTTCTGGAGGCTGGCCATGAGCGCGAGGCGCAGTTGCTCCCGTGAGGTGACAATGGCTGCGGGGTCACCCGGGCCAGGGGTGACCATCATGTCGGGGATCGGCTGCAACCAGAGCACGTCTCCGCTCGCCGCTTCGAGCGGGGCGTCGGGGTCGTCGCTCGCCGGCCCGAGACCAGAGGGCAGCGGACGTCGGCTGCGTTGCCTCCGCTCGGTCAGGCAGGCGTTGGTGGCGATCGTGTAGAGCCAGGTGCGCAGGGACGAGCGGCCTTCGAACTTCCGGTAGCCGCTCCAGGCGCGCAGGTACGTCTCCTGCACCAGGTCTTCGGCTTCGTGCACCGAGCCCACCATGCGGTAACAGTGCGCCAGCAGTTCGCGACGGTACGGCTCCGCGAGCGCGGCGAACTCCTCGAACGTGCTCACCGTGGTCCTCTCCCGCCTCTTGTGGGTCGGCTCCTTCCGAGCCGCACCAATGTGGACCATCCAGGGCGGCGAAAGGAATCGCTGCGAACCCGCCCGTGCGCTGCTGGATGGCGCGGATGAGCTTCAGGTGTGCGGCCCAGTGCGCCTGGCCCTGCGGGTCGAAGCCGCTTCGGGCGCCTCGCGGCGTAGCGATTCCTTCTCAGCGTGAGGCTTGTCTCCCTTGGCGAAGGCAGCACCGGAACAGCGCCCGCCCGGGCGAGAAGCCACCACTCAAGGAAACCGATGCCGTCCCCTGACACGCATTCAGGTGGTACGGCTCATACCGGAAAAGGAACTCTGGACATGACCGGCAAGACCGATTGGCTGACCGAGCACTACCGGCAGGTCAACGCGGCGTTCGCGCAGAACCCGCCGATCTCACTGGAAGAGTCCCGCGACCTCAATGACCACTGGAGCGACGCGACCACCGAACCTGGCGGGGTCGACTATGTCGAGGTGGACGCGGGTGGTGTGCCGGCCATGTGGGCGACGCCTAAGGCCGGTGTGGCAGATCGGGTGCTTCTGTGCCTGCACGGAGGTGGGTTCATCGGCGGTTCGATGTACACCCATCGCAAGATGTTCGCGCATATCGCCAAGGCCGTAGGTGCGAGGGCTCTCATCGTCGACTACCGTCTGACGCCCGAGCACCAGCATCCCGCCCAGATCAACGACACCACCGCAGCCTACGGTTGGCTGCTCGATCAGGGCATCAGGGCCGAGCACATCGCCGTCACCGGCGACTCGGCAGGCGGTGGGCTCAGCGTGCTGACCATGCTGCACGCCCGCGACAGAGGCCTGCCCGTCTCGGCGGCCGTGATGCCGCTGTCGCCCTGGTTCGACATCGAGAACGGCGGCGAGACCCGCACGACCAACCGGATGACGGACACCCTCTTCGGCGGCGAGACACCGATGGACTTGGAATTCCTGGCACAGATCCTGCTGGGCGAGCACGGGGACCCCAAGGACCCGGCCATCAATGCCCTCTACGCCGCCCTGGCCGGCCTTCCCCCGCTGTACATCCAGGCCAGCAGCACCGAGATGATCCTCGATGACAGCCACAGGCTCGCCACACTCGCCGAAAAGGAGGGCGTGGAGGTCAAGGTAGAGATCTTCGAAGACCAGCAGCACACCTGGCACATGGGCGCAGGTCGCGCCCCGGTCGCCGATGAGGCGATCAGGAAGCTGGCGGAATGGGTGCGCCCCCGGCTCGGCCTTGCCTGACGCCACCTGCATGAAAGCCCTGGGCGGTCGTCTTCGCCGGCCGGGATGCCGCCCAGGCTCCCTCCCCTCCTCCGTGAACTGCCCATGACGCCAGCAACCGTACGCACGCCGATGCGACCGGTCAGTTGATCATGACGGCGCGTCTGACGCTCTCGCGGAGGAAGGCGCGGCGTCGGTCGTGGGTTTCCGGGGGTTCCTCGGCGGTCGCGGTGTAGACGTTGCTGACCGGGGACCAGGTCATGGACATCGCGATGACCAGGGCCATCACGTCGAACGGGTCGCCCGGGACCACGATGCCGGCGGCCTGGGCCTCGGCGATGGCCTGGAGTTTGTGGTCGTTGCGGTGGTCGGCCTCGGCGACGAGATGGCCGGTCGGGCGTCGCTCCAGGCGGGTCCAGGTGGCCAGCCGGATGAGGTCGGGGCGGCGGAGGTATTCGTCGTAGAGGCGTACGGCCCAGTCCGAGAGGTCGGTGGCGTCGATCGGGACGACGTTGACGATCCGCTCCAGCGAGGCGAAGAAGATAGCGTCGAACAGCCCTTCCTTGTTGCCGAAGTAGGCGTACAGCTGCGCCTTGTTGGTGCGGGCGGCGGCCACGATCCGCTCGATGCGCGCCCCGGCGATCCCGTGCTCGGCGAACTCCCGGGTGGCGACGTCGAGGATGCGAGCGCGGGTGGCGGCGCCACGGGAGGTCAGCGGCTGATCGTCCATACAGGTCAGCCTATCCAAACAGAACAGTTGGTCTGCTAGTCTCTGGAACAGACCGACTGTTCTGTTTGTTAGGGAGCCAGTATGAGAACCACAGTGGGATGGCGCGCGGACGGCCCGGCGGCGGCGTTGCGGCGGGCGACCGTAGAACGGCGCGACCTGCGCCCCGACGACCTCGCCGTGCGGGTGGACTACTGCGGCGTCTGCCACACCGATCTGCACGCGGTCCACGCCCACAGCGGCGGGACCAACCTGGTGCCGGGTCACGAGTTCACCGGGGTGGTGACCGAGATCGGGCCCGAGGTCACCGGGTTCGCGGCCGGCGACCCGGTCGCGGTCGGCAACATCGTCGACTCCTGTGGCGTGTGCGCCATGTGCCGGGCCGATCAGGAGAACTTCTGCCACGAGTTCCCGACCCTGACCTACGGCGGCACCGACCGCCACGACGGTTCGACCACCCTGGGCGGCTACTCTCGCGAGTACGTCGTCCGCGACCGGTTCGCCTACCTTCTGCCCGCCGGGCTCGACCCCGCCGCCGCGGCCCCCCTGCTCTGCGCCGGGATCACCGTGTGGGAGCCGCTGCGCGCACTCGGCGTGGGCCCGGGCAGCCGGGTCGCCGTGGCGGGACTGGGCGGCCTGGGCCATCTCGCGGTCAAACTCGCCGTGGCGCTCGGCGCCGACACCACGGTCATCAGCCGATCACCGGACAAGGCCGCCGACGCCCGCCGGCTCGGCGCCCACGACCTCGTCGACTCCACGGACCCGGATCGGATGGCGGCCGCCCGCGACCGGTTCGACGTCGTCGTCGACACCATCTCCGCCCCCCACGACGTGGGCCCCTACCTGCGACTCGTCGCCATGGACGGGACGCTCAGCCAGGTCGGGTACCTCGGAGAGCTCACCGTGGACACCATGGATCTGCTCGTCGGACGTAAGAAGCTCAGCTCCGCGGGCAGCGGCGGCCGCGCCGCGACGGCCGCCATGCTGGCCTTCTGCGCCGAGCACGGCGTCACGGCCGACATCGAGCTGCTCGCCTCGTCGCGCGTGAACGAGGCCCTCGACCGCCTCCAGCGCAACGACGTCCGCTACCGCTTCGTCCTCGACATGTCCGATCTGTCGTGACCGGTTACTCCGCTTACTCCGCGCGGAGCCGCGCGGCGTCCTGACCGGGAGGGGCGCCGAACAGGCGGCGGTACTCGCGGTTGAACTGCGACGGGCTGTCGTAGCCGACGAGATGGGCGACGCCGACGACATCGCCCGCGCGGGCGACCAGCAACGAACGGGCCTCCTGGAGGCGGATACGTTTCTGGTACTGCAGCGGGCTCAGGGTCGTGATGGCGCGGAAGTGCCGGTGGAACGCGGACGCGCTCATGCCGGCCAGCCGGGCGAGGTCGGAGATCCGGATGGGCTCGGCGTAGTTGTCGCGGATCCACTGGATGGCCTGGCTGACCTGGGTCAGGTTGCTGTCGGCCAGGCCGATCTGGCGGATCATGGCGCCGTGCGGGCCGGTGAGCAGCCGCCAGAGGATCTCGCGCTCGATCAGCGGGGCGAGCACCGGCGCGTCCTCGGGGCGGTCGAGCAGCCGCAGCATCCGGGCCACGGCGTCCAGGAGGTCGGCGTCGGCCTCGCTGGTCGCGATCGCGGGCTGACCGGCCGGAGTACGGGACCAGCGCCCGGCCGGGATCTCCAGCAGGAGCGGGGTGATGGCGGCCGGGCGCAGCACCAGCGCCATGGCCAGCGACGGGGACTTCGGGCCGGTGTCCAGGAAGTGGCCGGTGACGGGCAGGTTGGCGGTGACCACCAGGCAGTCCCCGGCCCGGTACTCGTAGACCTGGTCGTCCAGCAGGATGCGTTTGCCGCCCTGGAACATGACCACCAGCAGCGGCTCGGTCAGCGAGTGCTCCGGCGCCACCGTTTCGATGCTGGACACCGTCAGCCCGGCGATCGGCGTCGAATAGTCCGGCCGGGCATGGGCCGCGACGATGCTGCGGCATTCGTCCACCAATATGGGGATGGTTCGCACACCTTACGAAACCATGCCCCATCCGCGCCGGGCAAGCGATCAAGTCAGAGGCTGCTCCTCCAGTACGCGATCGAGCCGGATCGGAAGTGACCGCTGCCGCGTCCCGGTGGCGTGCCAGACGGCGTTCGCGATCGCGGCCGCGGTGCCGACGTTCCCGATCTCTCCGGCGCCCTTGATGCCGAACGGGATGCCGGGCTCATAGTCCGGTACGAAGTCCGCCTCGATGTCGGGCACATCGGCGTGCGCGGCGATGTGGTAACCGGCGAAGTCCGCGTTGACGTGCCGGCCCGAGACCCGGTCCCGTACGCCCTCCTCGTGCAGCGCCATGGACAGCCCTCCGATCATCCCGCCGATGACCTGGCTGCGCGCCATGAGCGGGTTGACCACCTGGCCCACCGCGAACATCCCGAGCAGCCGCCGCACGCGCACCTCGCCGGTCGCCGGATCGACGGTCACCTCGGTGAACACGGCGCTGTAGGCGTGCCGTTCCATGGACGGCAGGTCGTTGAGCAACTCGGAGGTGTCGACCGTGACGGTCACGCGTCGCGACGGATCGCGCGGCCGGTCGCGCAGTTGCGCCGCCGCCTCGGTGATCGCCCAGGCCCAGGACGTCGTCCCCCGGGAACCGCCCGCGCTCCAGGCGGGGCCGAGCTCGCTGTCGGAGATGCGCAGCCGTACCCGCTCGATGTCGACCGCCAGCGCGTCGGCTGCGATCGCGGTCAGCGCGGTGCGTGCGCCGGTGCCGAGGTCGGTGGCGGCGATGACCACGGTGAAGGTGTCGTCCAGCTCGGCGGTGATCGACGCCACCGAAGGAAAGGCCCCGGCGCTGAAGGACGTGGCGGCCATCCCGGTGCCGACGAGCAGGTGTCCTTCCCGCCGCATCCTCGGCTTGTGATCACGCGTCGCCCAGCCGAACCGGCGCGCGCCCTCACGCAGGCACGCCACCAGGTTGCGGCTGCTGAACGGCAGGCCGGACACCGGGCCGACGGTGGGCTCGTTGCGCAGCCGGAGTTCGAGCGGGTCCATGCCCAGCCGCTCCGCCAGCTCGTCCATGGCGGATTCGAGCGCGAAGGAGCCGGGAGCGGCACCTGGCCCGCGCATCGAGTACGGCGGCAGGATGTCGAGGGGAACCGCCTTGAGCCGGGTACGGATCGCGGGCGCCGCGTACAGCGTCTTGGTGAGCTCGGTGCAGCCCTCGATGTAGTCCGCGAGCGGGGAGAGCTCGAACACCGGCTCATGCTGGATCGCCCGCAGGCGGCCGTCGGCGTCGGCGCCGATCCGGATCGGCTGGTCGGTCGCCGGCCGCATCGCGGTCATCAGGAACACCTGATTGCGGGTCAGCGTGACGCGTACGGGCCGCCGGAACAGTGTCGCGCCCATCGTGGCCAGCACCAGCTGCGGGCCGCACATCCCCTTGGAGCCGAAACCGCCGCCGACGTGCTCGGTGCGGACCCGTACCTGCTCGAAACTCAGGGAGAACAGCGTGGCCAGGACGGTGGCGATGAAGAACGGGCCCTGGTTGGAGTCGATGGCCTGCAGCCGCTCGCCCTCCCACCACGCGGTCGCCGAGTGCGGCTCCATGGCGCTGCAGTGCTCCTCGGGCGTGCGGTAGCGCTCGTCGACCACCACGGCGGACGCGGCCAGCTCCGCCGCCACGTCGCCGACGTCCGCCGGCCCGTCGAAGAGCGTCGGCGCCGGCCGGGCCGCCGGGTGATCGGCAGAGAAGTCCGTGTCGTGCGGCTGCTCGTCGTAGGTCACCGGCAGCGCGTCGGCCGCCGCCTTGGCCTGCTCCGGCGTCTCGGCCACCACGAGGGCGACGGGCCGGCCGGCGAAGGGGATCACGTCGTCCTGCAGCAGCTGCAGTCCGCCGTCCGGGCCGAAGAAGTGCCCTGCCTGCGGGTTGAGCCGGGGCGCGTTCCGGTGGTCGATCACACCGAGCACGCCGGGCATGTCCTTGACGGCCGAGACGTCGATGTCGACGATGCGACCCCGGGACACCGTGGACATGACGACCGAGCCGAAGGCCAGGTCCCGCATCGGCTTGTCGGCGGCGTACCGTGCGCTGCCGGTGACCTTGGCCCGCCCCTCGACCCGGGGCCGGGCGACCCCGATGTTGTTCGGGACCGTGCTCCCAGTGCCTGTGCTTCCCGTGACCGCGTTCATGCGTGGATCTCCTTTACTGCGGTCCGCCGGTTCACGACCGGGCCCGATCGGCGAGTTCGGTCAGGACGGCCACGATCAGGTTGCGCGCCAGCGCCACCTTGTATCCGTTGCCGGGCAGGGGCTCCGCGGCGGACAGCTCCGCGTCGGCGGCGGTCCGGAACCTGCCCGCCGTGACGGGACCGTCCAGCAGCACGGCCTCGGCGCGCCGGGCGCGCCACGGCCGCGAAGCGACCCCGCCGAGCGCGATCCGGGCCGCCCCGGTGCGTACGTCCAGGTCAGCCGCGATGGACACGGTGGCGAAGGCGTACGACGCCCGCTCGCGGACCTTCCGGTACCGCGACCGTGGGGAGATCGCGGAGCCCGGGAGGGCGACCGCGGTGATCAGGGCTCCTGGCGGCAGCGCCGTCTCCCGCTCCGGCGTGTCTCCGACCGGCAGGTAGAACTCCGACAGCGGGATCTCGCCGGCGCCGTCGAGCGTCTCGTAGTGCACGACCGCGTCGAACGCGGCCAGCGCCACCGCCATGTCCGAGGGATGGGTGGCCGCACAGTGCTGAGACCAGTCGAAGATCGCGTGGTTGTGGTGCTCCCCGGCGACAGCGGCGCATCCGCTGCCGGGCACCCGCTTGTTGCACGCCTGCGAGGGGTCGGCGAAGTAGGCGCACCGGGTCCGCTGCAGCAGATTGCCGCCCACGGTGGCCATGTTCCGCAACTGACCCGACGCGCCCGCCAGCATCGCCTCGCTCAACGCGGGATACCGGCGCCGCACCTCGGGATGGGCCGCCGCGTCGCTGTTGGTCGTCGTCGCGCCGATGACCAGCCCGCCGTCCGCCGCCTCACGAACACCGTCAAGCGGCAGGAACCGTACGTCCACCAGCCGTCCGGGCGTCTCCACCCCGTCCTTCATCAGGTCGACGAGGTTGGTGCCGCCGCCGAGGTAGCGGGCGCCGTCGTGCTCGGCCACCAGGGTGAGCGCGTCTCGCACCTCTGTCGCGCGCCGGTAGGCGAACTCCTTCATCCTGCGACCTCCTCGTGAGCGCGTCCTGCGACTTCCTCATGCATGGCCGGCCCGGGTTCCTCATGCGCGGCCGACTCCAGGACGGCGCGCACGATCGACGGGTACGCGCCGCAGCGGCACAGGTTGCCGCTCATCCGCTCGCGCACCTCCGCCGCGTCCAGCTCCGGCGCGGGGGCGTCGGGGGAGACATCGGCGGTGACCGCGCTCGGCCAGCCCGCCGCGTGTTCGGCCAGCATCCCGACGGCCGAGCAGATCTGCCCCGACGTGCAGTAGCCGCACTGGAAACCGTCGAGCCGCACGAAAGCCCGCTGTATCGGCCGCAGTTCACCGTCGTCGGCCAGACCTTCGACGGTGGTGATCTCGGCGCCCTCGGCGGCGACCGCCAGCGTCAGACAGGACACCACCCGCCGGCCGTCGCACAGGACGGTGCAGGCGCCGCACTGCCCGTGGTCACACCCCTTCTTCGAGCCGGTGTGGCCGAGGCCCTCCCGTAACGCGTCGAGCAGGGTCGTGCGGTTGTCGACGAGCAGTCGGTGTGTCACGTCGTTGACGCGGAGCGCGATCTCGCCATGGGTGTCGTCGGTCAAAGTCTCGCCTTTCTCGCCACGCGGCCGATCCGCGTGTGTACGGCTGGACGGCAAGGGGGGACAACCTCTGACCAGCCATGTAAACAGCACGACGAAGGGGATGGTGAGACCAGAACTCGCGCACTCTTGCACGATCCTGCTCGCGTCGGGGCAGGACGGGCGTCACTCGGGGTCGGCGGGCGGCTCCTCGGCCGGGAACAGGATCGGGCTGAGCAGGTAGCGCGCCCTGTCGGGGGCGGGCTCGTTCGCCAGCAGGGGCGCGATGGCGGCGCGCAGCTCGATGATCAACGTGTGCAGCTCGTCCTGGCTGAGCCAGACCGCATGCTGCCGGTAGCCCACGAGGTCGGCCGCCGGATCGGCGTGCTCCCGGTCGAGGTAGGCGTTGAACTCGGCGAGCAGGGCGGCCATGGCGATGGCGAAACCGCGCCGATGATCGTCGCGTGACAGCGACCCGATCGTCTCGGCGTCGAGCGTGGCCCGATCCTGGCGCAGGCGATATCGGCGCTCCACCGCGCCGCGCACGCGCCGTTCGTCGGCCACCTCCAGCACGCCACCGGTCGCGAGCAGGTCGATGTGCCGGTAGAGGGTGGCCTTCGAGACATCGCGGATGCGGGCGCACAGCTGGGAGGTCGTCAGCGTCCGCCCCCCACGCATCACGTGCACGATGCGCAGTCGCACCGGATGCCCCAGAAGCTCCAACATGTTCACTCTCGTACGATCTCACGACGTGCTACCTTTCGCAAAAGATGAGAAAGGTGGAAATCTATGACCATGGAAACAGACCCGGCGGTGACGGCCGTCGCTGTCGCCGAGCTGGCGCAGCAGGGGCGCTTCGCCGAGATCGCGGAGCTGTTCGCCCCGCCGCTGCGCGCGGCCCTGTCCGCTGAGACGCTCGGAGCCGCCTGGGCGGCCGGGAGCGGGCCGGTCGCCGCCATCGGGGAGCCGGTGAGCGAGCGGATCGACGCCGCGCTGGTCCGGGTGAGCGTCCCGGTGCGCGAAGGGCTCGCCCTGGTGATGGTGGTCGGCCGCGACGGCCTGCTGCACGGGCTGTGGCTCGCCGCGCCCACCCCGCCCTGGGAGCCGCCGCCGTACGCCGACCCGGCGGCGTTCGCCGAGCATGACGTCACGGTCGGCGACGGGCCTCTCGCCGTGTCCGGCACGGTGAGCCTGCCGCACGGGCCCGGCCCTCGTCCGGGCGTCGTGCTGCTGAGCGGGGGCGGGCCCTTCGATCGCGATGCCACCAGCGGGGCCAACAAGCCGCTCAAGGACCTGGCCTGGGGTCTGGCCAGTCGGGGCGTGGCGGTGCTGCGGTTCGACAAGGTGACCCACACCCACAGTGACCAGGTGGCGGACACGCCCGGATTCACGATGGCCGACGAGTACGTGCCGCACGCGGTCGCCGCCGTCCGCCGGCTCCAGCGGCAGCCGGGCGTGGACCCCGGGCGTGTCTTCGTGCTCGGCCACAGCATGGGCGGCAAGGTCGCCCCGCGAGTCGCGGCGGCCGAGGCGTCCGTCGCCGGGTTGGTGATCATGGCCGGTGACACGCAGCCGATGCACCAGGCCGCCGTCCGCGTGGTCCGCTACCTCGCCGCGCTCGATCCCGGCCCCGCGATGGCAGCCGCTGTCGAGGCGGTCACGCGGCAGGCCGAGGTGATCGGCGGCCCCGGTCTGACGCCCTCGACGCCGGCCGAATCGCTGCTGTTCGGCTGGTCCGCGGCTTACTGGCTGGATCTGCGCGGCTATGACCCGGTCGCGACCGCGGCGGCGGTGGACAGGCCGATGCTCATCCTTCAGGGCGGGCGCGACTACCAGGTGACCGTCGAGGACGATCTGCCGGGGTGGCGGACCGGTCTCGGGCACCGGGCGGATGTCACGATCCACGTCCATGACGCCGACGATCATCTGTTCTTTCCCGGCGAGGGGCCGTCGACGCCGGCGGGGTACGAGCCCGCACAGCACGTGGACCCGGCCGTCGTCGCCGAGATCGCCGAGTGGCTGGTGTAGATGACGCCATGATGTCACTATGACGCCATGGCCCTTTCCTCGTGGAGCTGGAGGACTTGACGTCATAAGGGCTTGCGATGGCGTCAAATTAGCGTCATAGTGGTGTCATGGACCTCACGCCATATGTCGACGCTCTCCGCCGCGAGCTGATGCTCGCCGCCGAGGCAGGCGATCCGGACGCTCGTGAGCTCGCCGAGCGTCTCACCGCGCCACTCGAATCGGCCGTCCGTCTCACCTTGCTGGAGGCGCTGTCGGCAGCCGCCGGGGAGATCACCCGCGAGCTCGCGCCCGGCTCGGTCGACCTGCGGCTGCGCGGACGCGACCCCACCTTCCTCGTGACCCCCGCCCCGGCCGGCCGGTCACCCGAAGCGGCGCCGAAGGGCAGCTTGAGGAGCGCCCTGGCCGGCGCGGTCGAGGTCGCGATGGGGGTGCGGGCGCCCATTTCCGAGGCCGACGAGGGCGGCATGGCGCGGATCTCGCTCCGCGTCCCCGACCACCTCAAGGCACGCGTCGAAGAGGCGGCCGGCCTGGAGGGGCTCTCGATCAACGCCTGGCTCGTCCGCGCCGTGTCCGCCGCGCTCGAACCCGGCTCCCACGGCTCCGACCGGCACTACACCGGTTGGACGCGCTGACCCCGCACCCCGCCGCACACTCCCACGCATTCCCACGCATTCCCGCACATCCCCGCAGAAGGAGAAAACCCATGCCCCCCGCGATAGCGGCCGAAGGACTGGTCAAGAAGTACGGCGATGTGATCGCCCTGGACGGGCTAAATCTGTCCGTCCCCGAGGGGACCGTGTTCGGGCTCCTCGGACCCAACGGCGCCGGAAAGACGACGACGGTGCGGATTCTGACCACACTGCTCAAGCCGGATGCCGGCCGCGCCACCGTGGCCGGGTTCGACGTCGTCGGCGACGCCGAACGGCTGCGGTCCCACATCGGCGCGTCCGGGCAGTACGCCGCCGTCGACGACCATCTCACCGGCGCCGAGAACCTGGAGATGGTCGGCCGCCTCTACCACCTGGGCACCAGGCGCAGCAAGGAGCGCGCCCGCGAGCTGCTGGACCGCTTCGACCTGGGCAAGGCCGCCGACCGCCCGGTGCAGGGCTACTCCGGCGGTATGCGACGCCGGCTCGACCTCGCCGGAGCGCTGGTCGCCAACCCGCCGGTGCTGTTCCTCGACGAGCCCACGACCGGTCTGGACCCCCGGGCCCGCGCGGGACTGTGGGACGTCATCTCCGAGCTGGTCGCGGGCGGCACGACACTGCTGCTCACCACGCAGTACATGGAGGAGGCCGACCGGCTCGCCGACCGCATCGCGGTGGTGGACCACGGCCGCGTGATCGCGCTCGGCACCGCCGACGAGCTCAAGGACCAGATCGGCGGCGACCGGATCGAGCTGACGGTGACGAACGCGGCCGACATGGAGGCCGTGCGGCACGGCCTGGCGCCTCTCGCCGTCGGGGACGTACACCTCGACACCACCGCGTTCCGGGTGACGATCCCGGTCAGTGGCGGCGCGGCGTCGCTCACCGCCGCCCTGGGCCACCTCGCCGCCGAGCGGATCACCGTACGGGACGCCGGTCTGCGGCGGCCGACCCTGGACGACGTCTTCCTGACGCTCACCGGACACGAGAGCAGCGAGACCACCAAGGAGCTGAGCCGATGAACACCCTCCAGATCGCGATCGCCGACGGCATGACGATCACCAAACGCAACGCACTCAAGATCAAGCGGGCGCCGGACCTGCTGGGCGGGGTGATCATCCTCCCGATCGTGTTCGTCCTGCTCTTCGTGTACGTCTTCGGCAGCATGATCGAGCTGCCCGGCCTGTCCTACCGCGACTACCTGCTCCCCGGGATCTTCGTCCAGACGATCGTCACCAGCGCCCAGATCACCGGCTACACCCTCACCCAGGACCTGCAGAAAGGCATCTTCGACCGCTTCCGCACCCTGCCGATGTCGCCATCGGCGGTGCTGACCGGCCAGACCGTCAGCGACCTGGTGATGAACGCCACCACCATCGCCACCATGGCACTGGTCGGCCTGGTCGTCGGCTGGCGGATCAACTCGGCGCCGCACGAGGCCGTCCTGGGCTTCCTCCTGCTGCTGCTGTTCGCCTACGCGTTCTCCTGGGTGACGGCCACGGTCGCGCTGGCCCTGCGCACGCCCGAGTCCTTCAACAACATCGCCACCGTCGTGTCGCTGCCGCTGGTGTTCACGTCCAACGCCTTCGTCGACAGCGCCCGCCTGCCCGGCCCGCTGAAGGTGGTCGCCGAGTGGAACCCGGTCTCCACGTTCGTCCAGGCCGCGCGCGAGCTCTTCGGCAACACCAGCCCGAGCATGCTGGTGCCCGACGCCTGGCCGCTCCAGCACGCGGTGCTCGCTTCACTGCTGTGGTCGCTGCTGCTCCTGGTCGTGTTCGTGCCGTTGGCCACCCGGCTCTACAAGCGGGCCGTCAGCCGCTGACCCTTTCGCGGGGTCAGTACGCCACCGCCAGCGTCCGGGCCGGGCCGCCGATGCGCAGCCAGGCGCCGGTGTCGAGGGACCAGCGGCGAACCTCCGAGCGATCCTCGGTGAGGACGTACACCTCCCGCCGGCCGACCCGCACCTCTGCGCCCGCTGGTCCGATGTCGCGCCAGTCCTGTTTTCCGTCGATCCCCGGCTCGCCGAGGATTCGCAGCCGGGTGCGGGACGAATCGGTGGAGAAGAGGCCGGCGGCGCCTCCGTACAGGTCGCCGGCCGGGCCCGCCACGGTGACCCAGGGCAGCCCCTCCTTCGGTCGCTCGCCCGTCAGCCGGCGATTGACCCAGGCCCGGTCCGGGGTGAGGCCGTACAGGTGCCTGTCGGTGACTGCGAACGAGGCGCCCGGCGTGCCGACGAAGCTCCAAGGCTTGCCGGGGCCCTCGTACCTGAAGATCGAACCGTTCGGACCGGTCGCGAACAGCCCGGGGTCGCCGCGGGGCGGCGCGGCGCCGCCGGTGCCGGCTCTGGTACGGGTTCCGGTGCCGCCGCGGGCTCGGCGCTCGTCCGGGGCGTTCCGTCGAGGGCCGCCGTGTGCAGGCGCAGGGCGATCTCCATGCGCGCCTGGCGGGTACGTTCGTCCGGCGTGCCGTCCGTCACCAGCATTTCTTTCGGCGACTCAGGCCGGGTGCTCCCGTCACGGGCACCCGGCCCGGTGTCACGCGAGTTGCGCGGCCGCCGTGCGCGCCGCCATCCGCCGCTCGAACCACAGCGAGGTGAACGGCGGCACCGCGCACGCCAGGCCCAGCACCACCGCGCCCCGGCTCCAGCCCGCCTCCCGCGCCGAGAGCACCACCCCGACCGCGTACAGCACGAACAGCGCCCCGTGGATCGGCCCGAACACCTTCACCCCGAGCTCGGTGGTCGAGGTGACGTACTTGAAGAACATCCCGACCAGGAGCCCGGCCCACGAGCACGCCTCCGCCACCGCCACGACCCGGAACCAGCGCAGCATGCTCTCACCCTTTCGCCCGAATTGTCGCGCAAACTCTACAGGCTGTAGAGGGAGGGGGTTCCGCCGCACCCGGGCTGACGTCAGCTGGTGCGGCAGGAGACCGACGGCCAGGTCCAGTTGCCGTTGTGCTGGATGGTGAGGCCGAAGGTGTTGCCGTTGCCGTTCGGGCGCATCGTCATCACGTTGCCGCTGGGCCAGGACGGGGTGCCGTTCCAGGTGGCGATGACCCGCTGCGGCGAGGTCAGGGTGACGGTGACGATCCACGAGTTCGTGCCCGAGACCGCGACCGACAGGTTGAAGCGGTCGCCCCACTGCTGGCCCTGCGAGATGGTGGCCGTGCAGGTGCCGCCGGTCGGCGGGTCGGTGGGGCCCGCGCCGCCGTCGGGGGCGACGGCCCGGCCGGTGGCGGGGGAGATCATCCCGGCGCACAGGTTGCGGTCGCGCAGGTTCGCGGCGATCTGCGGGATGGCGTTCAGCGTCGTGGCGTACTGGTCGTGCATGAGGATGACCTGGCCGTTCTGCAGGCGCCCGGCCGCCTGGACGATCTGGGCGGTGCCGGCGCCGTTCCAGTCCTGCGAGTCGACGTCCCAGAGGACCTCGGTGAGGCCGAGCTGCTGCTCCACCGATCTCAGGGTGGCGTTGGTCTCGCCGTACGGCGGCCGGAACAGGCGGGGCGCGGCACCCGTGGCCTGCTGGATGACCTGCTGGGTGCGCTGCAGCTCCGACGTCATCTGCGCGCTGCTGAGCTGGGTGAGGTGCGGGTGGGACCAGCTGTGGTTGCCGATCCACATGCCCGCGTCACGCTGCGCCCTGACGAGGGACTGGTTGTTCTGGGCATTCTGGCCGGTGTTGAACATTGTCGCTCGCAGGCCGTTCGAGGTCAGCGCGTTGAGCAGGTTGGCTGTGTTGCCGCCGTTGGGCCCGTCGTCGAACGTCAGCCCGACATAGCCGGCGCTGCAGTCGGCGGCGGCCTGGGAGCGGTTGGCGGCCACGGCGGAGGTGGCGGTGGCGGCCAGGCAGACGGCGAGGATCGCGCCTAGGAGCGCGGCGGTGAGGGCGGAAGTGCGTTTCCGATCGACCATTGCTGATCCCTTGATCGTTGAGGGGGTGGCTTCGCCTGCGGTCATTGTGAGGAGGCGGCCGAAAGGTGTCAACGATGACCAGAAAGCTTTCGTATGAAGCAGCTGTGAATGGCCAATTAGAAGCTTTCTACATGCCCTTATGCCGTCCGAAAGATTTCTGGACAGCAGAAAGTTTCAGCCATTCCGGCAGCGTCGGCAGCCTCTGGAAGTTCATGAAAAACTTCATGAACTGCGGCGGTAAGCTGGGATTATGGCAGCGAACGAGTTGGCGGCCGTGGTGCTCCGGCAGTTGGTCGACCTCGCCTCCGGGGTGATCAGCGGCATGCGGCCCTGGCTTGAGGAGCTCGACCTGAGCCAGCCGCTCGCCGAGCTGATCTGGACCGTGCCGCCCGACGGGGATCCGATGCCCCTGCGAAAGCTCGCCGCGCGACTGCACTGCGACCCGTCCAACGTGACACTGCTCAGCGCCAAGCTTGAGGAACGCGGGCTCGCCGAGCGCCGTCCGCACCCGCGCGACGGCCGGGTGCGCACCCTCGTGCTCACCGACGCCGGCCGCGACGTCCGCGAGCGCATGGTGGAGATCGCCACCCGGCGCTCCCCGCTGGCGGTGCTCGACGAGGCCGAGCAGCGGCAGCTGCATGAGATGTTCACCAAGGCCCTCGCCGCCCGCTGAGCCGGCTGCACGCCACCTCGTGCCGGGGGGTGGCACGAGGTGGTGGTTCAGGACGTCACCGCGAGGCGGGACACCCGCGTACGGCGTAGGCGAGGAACTGGGTCACTTCGCGGTCGTCGAAGTTGTCGTCCGAGCCGATCACGAGCGTGCACTCACCGGTGCGGAGGCGGGGGCCCCACGCGAGGCTCTCCAGGTTCTGTGTCGGGCCGTGCCGTTCGCTCAGGTCGAGGACGAGTCGCTTCCGCACCGGCCGGTACGGTCCGCCGGACGACAGGCTCTCCCTGTTCAGCACGTTCGTGGCGGGTCGCAGGTCGATCTCGTACAGCTTGACCCGGTAGTTCACGCCCTCGATCCAGGAGCGTTCCAGGGCGAGGTAGCGGAAGTCGTCGATGGCCAGGATCTCCGAGACGCCGGTGTCGGTGTGGCCCGTCGGCGGGACGGGGGCGGCGGGGAGCGGGTCGATCGGGTACGCGTACTGGCCACGGGTGCTGCCGTCGCGGGACCAGACGGTGAAGCGGGCGGGGGCGCCGTGGCCGACCGTGGGGGATTCGCCGTCCTCGAACCGGGGGCCTTCGACGACGGCGGCGATGGATCGCCGGGTGAGGGTGACGCCCTCGAAACCGAAGTTGCGGCGTGGTCCGGCGTTGGTGCCGGTCAGCTGGAGGTTGCGGGGGATCGGTAGCTCGCCGAGGTGCCGGCCGTTCGTGGTGGTCCAGCGTACGAACAGGTCGGAGACGGGAATGTCGGGATTCCGGGTGTCGGGGCGGTCGCCTTCGTGCGCCCACAGGAGCCGGCGGCTCCAGGGGTCGTACCGGATGCTCTCCGGATCGGCCGACTCGGGTTTCCCGTACGCGGGGTACGGGGTGCCGTCGGCGCGCCGCAGCGTGGTGACGCCCTCGACGCGGACGCCGGTGAACGCGCCGGATCCGTCGAAGTCGAGGCGTCCGGTGTAGAAGCGGGCGGGCTGGTAGCGCCAGCGGTCATCGGAGATGAAGTACCAGGTGCCGGTGCGCGGGTCCTGGTCGATGCCGGACAGGCCGCCGAGGGTGGTTCCGTCGACCTGCATCTTGTGCGGGAGCCGTTGCTCGCCGAGAAATCGGGTGACGCGCAGGCTGGGTTGGTCGGGGGTGGCGGTGGCCGCGCTGCTCCCGATTCCGCCTATTCCGACCGCGGCCACGAATGCGACGGCGATTCTTCCAAATTTTCGCGGAATGTGCATGCGAATCTCCTGTCCCTGAATGGTTGGGCCGGGAATATGAGATCGCGTATTCGCGCTAATGTCACGCCACCTCGAATGTGGCGCTTTTTATGGGTGCGAAAACTTTGGATATCCCCGCATATAAGATGATCCGCATGATGGTGGTGGGCCTCGCCTCCGGGGGCGGTCGTGACCGCGTTGGCGCTCGTCCGCCGGGCACCGGTGCCGCCGGAGCGGCAGGCGGTCCGTCCGCGCGGGTGGCGCACCCCTGAGGGGGCGCTCGCCCTGGTGACATGCCTGATCTATGTCAACCAGGTGCTGTTCGCCGTGTACATCCTGCGGGTGCGGGGCGGCGAGGTGTCGTTCATCGCCCGGCAGTTGCCCGACGGGTGGTTCTCGCTCGCGCGCGGACCCGCGATGGAGGGGCTGGCGGGCCTTTTCCCGCTGCCCGAGTTGCCGGCTCCGGCGCTGTTACGGGTGCCGGCCTTTCTTGAACTGCCGTTCGTCTTCTTCGCCTATTTTTCGGTCTGCCGATGGTTCTCGGCCGACGTTTATGCGAGGGCGCTGCGGTTGGCGTGGCCGGCCTCGGTGGCGTACACCGCGATCTTCTGCCTGGTCGAATGGCAGTTGTTCCATCCGTACACGATTCAGGACCTGGTCATCCGGTCGGTGGCCGCGCTCGTCGCGTTGGGCGCCGTGGCCGTCACGGCCGCGCTGCCCGCAGGGCACTCCGAAGCGCGCCTGCTGTGGGCCGCGGCGGGGTTCTTCGTCTGCGCCGTCGGCGTCTGCGGCCTCTTCGATCGGATCTCCGCCGCATCGGGCGCCCCAGGGACGACCTAGCCGACGGAGGTGACGAGCCCGCCGGCGTGCGGAAAACCGTTCGCTCCTCCTGGCCTCCCTGCGGCAGCATGGCGACGGCGGTGTCGGCATTCGGGGAGGGGCGGACGGCTGTGCACGCAACACGCGAGGACGCCGGCGACGGTCCGTCCCCACGCAAGTCGGCGGTTCTGCTGGCCCTGCGCCACTACTGCGGTGAGCTGAGACGTCAGTGGCCGATCGCGGCGCCCGCGCTGATGATGCCCGCGATGGGGAACATCTTCCTGTTCTACCTGGCGCCGCTGATGGTGGCCGCGCTGGTGGGGCGGCTGGCCGCCGGCGGGGACTTGCCCCTCACCGCGCTCCTGCCCTATGTGCTCGGCTTCGGCGCGTTGCTGCTGACCGGCGAGGTGCTGTGGCGGATCGGACTGCACTTCCTTAACCGTACGGACGCGCGGGGCATCGAGCGGCTCGGCGTGGTGGGCATGGACGAGTTGCTGACCAAGGACGCCGCGTTCTTCCATGACAACTTCGCCGGTTCGCTGACCAAACGGGTGCTCGGGTTCTCCTCCAGGTTCGAGGATTTCGTCGACACGCTCACCTTCTCGATCATGGCCAAGCTGGTGCCGCTGATCTTCGCCTCGGTGGTGCTATGGCAGTATCACCCGCTGCTGGTCCTCGTTCTCGTGGGCCTCATCGTGGTCACCGGATTCCTCATCGCCCCGCTGATCCGCCGTCGCCAGGCGCTGGTCGACCAGCGTGAGGCCGCCAAGGTGCTGGTGTCGGGCCACGTCGCCGACGTGCTGGCCAACATGGAGACGGTCCGCGCGTTCGCCGCCGAGGATCGCGAGGCCGCCGAGCATCGGGCCAGGGTCGCCGAGCAGCGCAGGCTGTCGCTGCGTTCCTGGGATTACGGCAACCTCCGGGTGGACACCGTCGTCGCCCCGATCACGGTCCTCACCAGCACCGTGGGCCTGCTCCTCGCCGTGGTGCTCCGAGGCGGGCTGGGCGTGGAGGCCATCGTGGTGACGTTCACCTACTACGCGAACGCGATCAACATCATGTTCGAGTTCAATCAGGTGTACCGGCGCATCGAGACCGTGCTCACCGAAGCCGCCCAGTTCACCGAGCTGCTCCTGGTCCCGCCCACCGTGGTCGATCCGGCCGATCCGCAGCCGCTGCGCCCGGCCGACGCGGGCGTCCGCTTCGAGCGGGTGAGGTTCGCGCACGGCCATGGCCCGGCCCTGTTCGATGGCCTGGATCTGGACATTCCCAGCGGCACCAAGATCGGTCTGGTCGGCCGGTCCGGCGGCGGCAAGACCACCCTCACCCGGCTGTTGCTGCGCCTCATGGACGTCGACGGCGGCCGGATCCTGATAGGCGGCCAGGACATCAGCCGGCTGCGCCAAGCAGACCTGCGAAGTCTCGTCGCCTACGTCCCCCAGGAACCCGCCATGTTCCACCGGTCGGTGCGTGACAACATCGCCTTCGCCCGGCCGGGCGCCACCGAGGCCGAGATCCTCCAGGCGGCGCGGGCGGCGCATGTCACGGAGTTCGTCGAATCGCTGCCGGACGGATTCGACACCCTGGTCGGCGAGCGCGGTATCAAGCTCTCCGGCGGCCAGCGGCAACGCCTCGCCCTCGCGCGGGCCATCGTCCGCGACGCCCCGATCCTGCTGCTGGACGAGGCGACCAGCGCCCTGGACTCCGAGAGCGAGATCCTGGTCCAGGAAGCCCTGTGGAACCTGATGCGGGACCGTACCGCGCTGGTGGTCGCACACCGCCTGAGCACCGTCGTCCGGATGGACCGGCTCATCGTGCTCAACCGGGGACACATCGTGGAGCAGGGCACCCACAGCGACCTGATGCAGGCCGAGGGGCCCTACGCCCGGCTCTGGCGGCACCAGTCGGGTGGCTTCCTGGTCGATGACGACGCCCCGGACGCGCTCCACCGCTGAGACTTCGCGACGAAGCTGCGACATCGCTCGGACGCGGCTCGGACACGGGGCGTTGATCGTCGTGGCATGAACGTTGTCGAACAGAGCGGTGTGGCACGCGGTGCCGGGCGCAGGGAGCACCTGGCCGCGCTCGACGGGCTTCGCGGGGTGGCGATCCTCGGGGTCCTGTTGTTCCACACCGGTCACCTGGCCGGGGGGTTCCTCGGGGTGGACCTGTTCTTCGCCCTGTCCGGCTATCTGATCACCGATCTGCTGCTGCGGGAGGTCACCGCGACCGGCGCGGTGTCGCTGGTCGCCTTCTGGGGGCGGCGGATCCGGCGGCTGCTCCCGGCGCTGGCGACCATGCTGGCCGTCGTCACGCTGCTGGTCACGGCCGTGGGGCCGCCGGACCTGGTCCGCACGACGCTGTCGGACGGCCCGTGGGTGCAGCTGAACCTGATCAACTGGCACCTGCTCGCGGAGTCGGCCGGCTACTGGGACCGGTTCGGCGCGGACCGGGTGTTCGGGCACCTGTGGAGCATCGCCGTCGAGGAGCAGTTCTACCTGGTGTGGCCGGCGCTCGTGCTGGTCGTCGCCAAGTCGGGGCGGCGGGTGGCGGGCCGGGTAGCGGTGGTCGCGGTCCTGGCCTCCGTCCTCTCGCTGATCCTGATGATCGCGCTCGTCGACGCGGCGGATCCGACCCGGGTCTACACCGGCACCGATACGCGGGCGTTCTCGCTGCTGCTGGGGGCCGCGGTCGCGACCCGGCCGGTGCGCGACGCGCTGGCCCGCGCGGTCGGCGCGGTCGGCGCAGCCGGCACAGGGGGCACAGACGGCACAGGCGCGCGGGCGGGCGGCGTGCTGGTGCTGCTCGCGGCCGGGATGAGCACGGCGTGGTGGCTCACCGACGGGGTGCGGTCGGGGTGGTTGTTCACCGGCGGCCTCTTCCTGCACTCACTGGCCGGCGCCCTGCTGGTCGGGCTCTGCGTACAGGCGCCGCACGCGCTGGTCGCCAGAGCCCTCGCCTGGCGGCCGCTGCGGTGGCTGGGGCTGATCTCCTACAGCGTGTACCTGTGGCACTGGCCGATCCTGGTGCTGTTCTCCCCCCAGCGGACCGGACTCGACGGCTGGGGTCACACGCTGATGGTGTACGCGGCCTCGATCGGCCTGGCCGCACTGTCGAAGTACCTGGTCGAGGACCCGATCCGGTTCCGCGCCCGGTGGGCCAGGGGGCATCGCGGGCTGCTGGCGTTCGTCGCGCTCATGCTCGCACTGGTCGTGCTGTGGCTCGCCGTGCCCGCCCCGGTGCCGGTGACCATCGACATCACCGAACTGGGCTGATCACCTGATCAGCGGGCAGGTCCGCAGCTTGTCCGACCCCGGCTCGGCCAAGGTGAAGGTCAGCCGCACCTTGGTGGTCCTCGAACCGCCGCTCTGCACCCACACGCCCAGCGCCGTGCACACGATCTGGTCGATGCCCAGGGGCGTCACCTCGTAGGTCGCCAACGGCACCCGCAGGTGGATCAGGTCGGGCGTGGTCTCCACGAAGACCCTGGTCACCCCTTCCGTCGAGGTGATCTCGGTGCGCAGGCCCCCGCCGGGACCGGTCAGCAACAGGGAGAGCGCCTCGGGGATCGTGCCCAGGTGATCGGTTCGCCGTCGCTGCGGCCGAAGCCGGTCGTTCGCGTCGACGAAGTACAGGGTCGCCCCGGGCGCCACGCCCGTGGGGGCCTGACCCGCGTCGATGACGCCGGTCGGCTGGATGCCGCAGCCCGCCACAAGCAAGGCCGGCAACGCCGTCAACCAGGTTCGTCGCATTCGTCCTCCAGGGTCCGTGGTAGTCGCAGGACGAAGCGGGCTCCGGCGCCGGGGGCGTTGCCCGCGGTGAGGTCGCCGCCGTGCAGGCGGGCGCTCTCCAGCGCGATGGCCAGCCCGAGCCCGCTGCCAGGAGTCCGGGTCCGGGCCGAGTCGTGCTTGTAGAAGCGGTCGAACACCTGGGGCAGCACGTCCTCGGCCAGGCCGGGCCCGTGGTCGGTCACCACGATCCACACCTGGTGCCGGTCGGCCGAAACATGCACGAGCACCGGCGGTTCGCCGTGTCGCAGGGCATTGCCGACCAGGTTGGCCACGATGACGTCGAGCCTGCGCCGGTCCAGCCGCAGCCGGATGTCGTGCCGCACCACCAGCTCGACCCGCTCCGCCCAGCCCCGCGCGCGCAGGCAGTCCCACACGGCGCCGGCCAGGTCGACCTCCTCCGCCACCAGCCGGACGGTGCCGGCGTCGAAGCGGGACACCTCCAGCAGGTCCTCCACGAGCCGGACCATCCGATGAACCTCGGTGATCGCCAGCTGCGCGGACTCGCGGGCGTCCGGCTCCATGCCGTCGGCCGTGGTCGCCAGCACCTCCACCACCGCCGTCAGCGTGCTCAACGGGGTGCGGAGCTCGTGCGAGGCGTCGGCGGCGAACCTCCTGGCATCGGCCTCCATCCGCTGCATCGCCGCCATCGACGACTGCACCGATTCGGCCATCTGGTTGATCGTGACGGTCAGGTCCGCCAGCTCGTCCGCCCCCCGGGGCGGTGACCTCGCGTCCAGGTCACCGGCGGCCAGCCGGCGCGCGGTGTCGCGGAGCCTGCGCACCGGGCGCAGCACACTGCCCGCGGCCAGCACGGCCAGCAGCACCGCCAGCGGCAGCGCCAGCGCGGCCGTGCCGACCGCGGCTCGGGTGAGGTCGTCGATCTGCCGCTGCACGCCGGTGAGATCGCGGACCGCGTACACCTCGATGCCGGACGGGGTGCGCTCGCCGTCCAGCGCGGTGATCGTGACGGGCGTGCCGATGAGCAGCCATGGCCGGTCATGGGCGGTGATCCGCTGCACGACGATCCGGTTCTCGTTCCGTACGGCGCCGCGCAGCGCGTCGGTGACCAGCCCGGTGTGGGCGCCCGCCGCGGACCGGAGAGCGCGGTAGGTCACCAGGGCGTCCGGCCCGACGGCGGCGCGCAGCCTATCGAGCGTTTCCTGGTCCGGCGGATAGGTGAGCTGTGGCGTGATCGCGCTGACCTGGTCGGCGATGGTGTCGGTGAGCCCCTCCTGCGTCACGGTGACCAGCGCGGCGCTCGCCGACCGGGCGCTCGACCAGGCCGCAGCTGCGGCGCCGAGCAGGGTCACCAGCACGAACGCGACCAGCAACCGGGGGCGAAGCCCGCGCGGCCACAGCCGCCAGGTCACAACGGCCCGAACCGGTAACCGAACCCGCGTACCGTCTGCACGTACTCCGGAGACGCCGGATTGGCCTCGATCTTCGCCCGCAGCCGCTGCACGCAGTTGTCGACCAGCCGGGAGTCGCCGAGGTAGTCGTGCTCCCACACCTCCTCCAGCAGCTGCTGACGGCTGAACACCCGGCCCGGAGTGCGGGACAGGGTCAGCAGCAGCCGCATCTCGGTCGGCGTCAGCGGCACCGGCTCGCCCTGCCGCGACACCGTCAGCGCCACGGTGTCGATGCGCAGGTCGCGGTGCGTTCGTACTCCGTCGGGCGGGCCGGGGCTGCGGCGCAGGACGGCGCGGATCCGCGCGTCGAGCACCGCGGGCTGCGCCGGCTTGATGACGTAGTCGTCGGCGCCCGCCTCCAGACCGCCCACGACGTCGAACTCGTCCCCACGCGCGGTGAGCATGATCACCGGGATCTCGGTGATCGAGCGGACCCGGCGGCACACCTCCAGCCCGTCGATGCCGGGCAGCATCAGGTCGAGCACCACCAGGTCCGGCATGGACGCCTGCAGCTCGCGCAGGCCGTCCTCGCCGGTCTCGGCCGTGCGCACGTCGTGACCGTGCCTGCCCAGCGCGAGCTGGAGCCCGCGCCGTACCAGCGGATCGTCTTCGATGAGCAGAATCGCCACCACACGTCCAGTATGGAGAACGCCGGCCGGCAGGACGGCGGCGACGGTCGTTGCGACACAGCTGCGACACGGCGGCGGAGATCCTGGGACATGCCGGCGGCACGGTTGTGGCCATGACCAAGACATCACGTCTCGTACCCGGCCTGATCGGCCTGCTCATGCTGACCACCGCGTGCGCCACCCAGCCCACCGCGAGTGCCGAGCCCGCCGGCGCCGAGTCCGCCGCGACGGCGGCCGCAGACGGCGAGGGACTGTCCAACGTGCTGTTCCTCGGCGACTCGATCGCCATGGGCGAAGCGCTGCCCCTGACCGAGGCCTTCGCCGCCAGCGACGTCCATTTCAAGTCCCTGGCCTCCGAAGGCGGCGGGAACGTCGTCGGACCGTTCTCCGACAAAAGATGGCAGAAGCTTCCCAAGGAGATCACCTCCGCCGATCCTTCCCTGGTCATCTACCAGATCACCACCTTCGACTGGGGCAGCCAGAAGGAGCAGCAGGCCGCCTACCGGAAGCTGGTGACCACGGTCACCGGCGCCGGCGCGAAGCTGATCTTCGTCAGCATGCCGCCGATCAAGCCCGACGACTTCTACAAGCCGCACATGGCCGAACTGGAGCGAGCCGGCAGCGCCGCCCGAGCGGTGGTGAAGGCCTCCTCGGGGGAGGCCTTCATGCTCGACGCCAGTGCGGTGTGGGGCAGCGCCTACCAGCAGAAGAAGAACGGCAAGCCCGACCGCAGCGCCGACGGCATCCACACCTGCCCGCAGGGCGCCGCTCGCTTCGCCGCCTGGCTGCTCGACGAACTCGCCGGACGGTTCCCCGGCTTCACCCCCGCCGACCCGCAGTCCTGGGCCAACACCGGCTGGGCCGACGACAAGCACTTCAAGGGCTGCTGACCCCGCTCAGTCCGGGATCCGGAACGGCAGGAAGCACACCACCGCGTCCGTGTGGTCACGCAGGGCGGCGGCCAGGAGCAGGTCCCGCTGCGTGTGCAGGACCCGGTAGCGGGGATGGGGCGGCTGGATGCCGGGGATGACCGCGGCGATCCACCTGCCGTCCGCCTCCTGGCGCCGGACGTACTCGACGATCGGGCGGACCACCGTGTGGCTGGGACCGTCCAGCACCTTCAGGCCGACCCCCGGCGTCCACCGGTCCCATTCGGCGCGCAGGCCGTCGAGCGTCCCGGGGGCGTCGGACACGATGACGGCGGTGACCTCGCCGCCGATGGCCAACGCCGCGCTGATCGCCCGTTCGGACAGGGCGCTGATCGCGGTGGCCGGGCTGAGCGGCACGATGACCAGCCGCGCGGCCGGGTCGGGGCTGCGCGGAACCGGCTGGGGCCGCCCCAGCCCGAGCGCGTCGCCGACCATGGCGTAGTAACCCTCTACCCAGGTGAACAGCAGGATCAGCAGCGGAATCGCGACGAGGATCACCCACGCGCCCTCGGTGAACTTCGTGGTGAGCAGCACCAGCGTGGCCACCGTCGTGGCCGCCGCGCCGACGCCGTTCAGCAGCGCCTTGCCCGCCCATTTCGGCGGGCGCAGTCGCACCCAGTGCCGGACGAGCCCGGCCTGGGCGATGGTGAACCCGGTGAACACCCCGATGGCGAACAGGGGGATCAGCCGATGGGTCTCCGCGTCGACCGCGATCAGCAGCGCGGCGGCCAGGACGGCCACCGCGACGACGCCGTAGCGGTGGACGGGCCGTTCGGAGCGCAGTGCGAACAGGTGGGGCAGCCGATGGTCCTTGGCCAGCAGGCTCATCAGCACCGGCAGACCGCCGAAGCTGGTGTTCGCGGCCAGCCCGAGCGCGAAGGTGACGATGATGTTGGCCGCGTAGTAGAGCCAGCCCGTGCCGTAGGCGCCGGCGGTGAGCTGGGCGAGGATGGTGACGTTCGCCCGGGGGATCACGTCGTCGCGCCGGATCAGCAGGGCTATCCCCACCAGCATCGTCCCCAGCAGCAGGCCCAGCATCAGCTCGGTTCGCTGGGCGTGGCGGACCCTCGGCTCGCGGAACATCGGCACGCCGTTGGCGATGGCCTCCACCCCGGTCAGCGCCGTGCAGCCGGAGGAGAACGCCTTGAGGATCAGCAGGACGCTGAGCGCCTCGTAGCCCGGCAGCGGCATGGCCGCCCCGACCACCGCCGCCGGGTGGCCTCGGGCCAGCCCGGCGACGACGATGCCCACGATGCTCACGATGAACAGCAGGGTCGGCAACGCCAGCACCCGCGCGCTGTCGGCGATGCCGTACAGGTTCAGCGCGGTGAGCACGGCCAGTCCCACCAGGCAGGTCCCCAGCAGGTGCGGGCCGAGGGCGGGAAAGGCGGAGGCCAGGCTGGCGGCGCCCGCCGCGAGGCTGACCGCCACGGTGAGCACGTAGTCCACGACGAGCGCGGCGGCGGCCAGGAGGCTGACCTTCGGGCCGAGGCTCTGCTTGGCCACGGCGTAGGAGCCGCCGCCGTCCGGATAGGCGGCGATCACCTGGCAGTAGGAGATCACCAGCAGGATGAGCAGCGCGGCGATGGCGAGCGTGATCGGCAGGGTGTGGCCGACGGCGGCGCTCCCGGCGGCGACCAGGACGAGGGCGATCGCCTCGGGGCCGTAGGCGACGGAGCTGAGTGCGTCCAGGGACAGCGCGACCAGCCCCTGCAGGCTGGTCAGGTGGTGTTTGTCGCCCTCGCCGTGCCGCAGTTGGATCTTCGGCGCCCGTCTGCCGGACAGGGGGCCGCCCGTCGTGGCGACCGCGCGGTCCGCCCGGATGGGGCCCGACGACCGCATGCGTTCTCCCCCCGGTAGATGAGCCGTCCTGCTCGCAGTCCTGGCCTCGGCGTCGGGGAGGCAAACGCGGAGTTACCGAGCCTTGCCACTATCCGGGGACGAGGCGACCTGCGGCCGGATGTGGTGACGGCCGATGGGGAGCATCAGGGGGCGGCCGGAGACGGGGTCCTCGATGATGCGGCTGTCGAGGCCGAAGACGGTGCGGACGCTCTCCTCGGTGAGGACCTCGGCCGGGGGGCCCGCGGCGTGGCAGCGGCCGTCGGCGATGGCGATGAGGTGGTCGGCGTAGCGGGCGGCGAGGTTGAGGTCGTGCAGGACCATCACGATGGTGGTGCCGCGGCTGCGGTTCAGGTCGGTCAGCAGGTCGAGGACCTCCACCTGGTGGGCGGCGTCCAGGAAGGTGGTGGGCTCGTCGAGGAAGAGCAGGTCGGTCTGCTGGGCCAGCGCCATGGCGATCCAGACCCGCTGGCGCTGGCCGCCGGACAGCTCGTCGACGGCGCGGCCGGCGAGATCCGTCGTCTGCGTGGCCTCCAGGGCGGCCGCCACCGCGACGTCGTCCTGCTCGCTCCACCGGGAGAAGAGCTTCTGGTGGGGGTGGCGGCCCCGGCCGACGAGGTCCAGCACGGTGATGCCCTCGGGCGCGACCGGCGACTGAGGAAGGAGTCCGAGCGTGCGGGCCAGTTTCTTGGCGGGCATCCGGTGCACCTCCTTGCCGTCCAGCACGACCCGGCCCTCGCGGGGGGTGAGCAGCCGGGACAGGGAGCGCAGGAGCGTCGACTTCCCGCACGCGTTCGCGCCGACGATGACCGTGATCTCGCCGGGCGGCACGACCAGGTCGAGCGACTCGACGACCACGCGGTCACCGTAGCCGAGCGTGAGCCGCTCGGTCGCGAGGGAGTGGGACGTGGTCATAGCGACCCTCCGGCTCGATGCGTACGAATGATCAGATAGACGAGGTACGGCGCGCCGAGGACGCCGGTGACGACGCCGACCGGGAAGCGGGCGTCGAACGCGAACTGGCCGGCGAAGTCGGCGACGAGGACCAGGAGGGCGCCGACGAGCCCGGCGGGCACGAGCAGCGAGCCGCCGGCGCCGACCAGCCGGGCCGCGATCGGGCCGGACAGGAACGCCACGAACGCGATCGGCCCGGCCGCCGCCGTGGCGAAGGCGATCAGGCCCACGGCGGCGACGATCACCGTGATGCGGGTGCGTTCGACGCGGACCCCGAGCGCCGAGGCGGTGTCGTCGCCGAGCTGCATCGCCGACAGGTCCCGCGCCCGCGACAGCAGGACGGGGGTGAGGACGACCAGCGCGACGAGGGCGGGCAGGACCTGCTCCCACGCGGCGCCGTTCAGGCTGCCGGTCAGCCAGCGCATGGCCTCCTGCAGGTCCCATTCGGCGGCCCTGGACAGGACGTAGGAGGTGATGCTGTCCAGGATCGCGGCGATCCCGATGCCGATCAGGATGAGCCGCGTGCCGGCGACGCCGTCCCGGAACGCCAGGGTGTACACCAGCATGGCGACGACGAGGGCGGAGACGATGGCGAAGACCGACACCTGGGTCCCGCCGAGCGACAGCGACACGATCGCGATGGCGGCCGCGGTGCTCGCCCCCGAGCTGATGCCGATGATGTCGGGGCTGGCCAGCGGGTTGCGGAGCATCGTCTGGAAGGTGACACCGGCCAGGCCGAAGCTGAAGCCCGCGACCACGGCGAGGACGGCACGCGGCAGCCGGAGCCGCCCCACGGTGAAGGAAGCCCCCGGGACCTGCTCGCCGAGGATGACCCGGACCACGTCGCGCGGCGGGTAGAACGTCTGCCCGGCCATCAGCGTCACGGCGAACGCGGCGACGGCGAGCACCGCCAGCACCAGGATGATGAGGCCGCGCCGGGAGGCACGCCGGCGGCGGCTGCGGGCGACGGCCTGCACGACGGACGGCCGCACGGCGACACCCACCTGTCCGCCCTGCTCGCTGTCCCTACTCACAGGTCACGCACCTTTTGCCGTCGGACGATGTGGATGAAGAAGGGCGCGCCGATCAGGGCCGTCACGATGCCCACCTCAAGGTCCTCAGGGCGCGCCACCATGCGGCCGACCACGTCGGATGCGGTGAGCAGCGCCCCGCCGACCAGGGCGGAGAACGGCAGCAGCCAGCGGTGGTCCACACCGACGAGCAGGCGGCACGCGTGCGGGACGACGAGCCCGACGAAGCCGATCGGCCCGGCGACGGCCGTCGCCGCGCCGCACAGCACGACCGCGCCGAGCGCGGCCGTGGCCCGGATCACGGCCACGCGCTCGCCGAGCCCGGCCGCGAGCTCGTCGCCCAGGGCGAGCGAGTTCAACGCGCGCGCGGACAGCAGGCACACGACGAAGCCGACGGCGATGAACGGCAGGACCTGCCCGATGCGCTCGTACGACGCGCCGCCGACCCCGCCGATCTGCCAGAGCCGGAAGCTGCCGGCGATGTCGTTGCGGGGCAGGACGACAGCGCTGACGAGGGACGCGAAGGCCGCCGACGTGACGGCGCCGGCGAGGGCGAGCTTGAGGGGGGTGGCGCCGCCCCGCCCGAGGGACCCGATGGCGTACACGAACACGGCCGAGGCGGCGGCCCCTGTCATCGCGACCCAGATGTACCCGGTGGGCGAGGTGAGGCCGAAGAACGCGACGGCGGTGACGACGGAGAGCGACGCGCCCATGTTGACGCCCAGGATCCCCGGGTCGGCCAGCGGGTTGCGGGTCACGCCCTGCATGACGCCGCCGGAGAGGCCGAGTGCGGCGCCGATCAGCACCGCGAGCAGGGTGCGCGGGATCCGCTTGGTGACCGCCGCCTGTTCGAGTGAGCCGTCCGCGCCGCCGAGGGCGGCCCAGACGTCGGCCCAGGCCACATCGCGCGAGCCGAGGGCGACGGAGGCCACCATGAGCACGGCCAGGACCGCCAGCACGACGAGCAGCCACAGGACCCGGACGCGCGCCGGACGCCGCACGATGGCGGCGTCCGGCAGGCGGTCGGTGCCGACCGCGGTCTCTGGCAGGGTCACCGAATACTTCCAGCGTAGAAGCCCAGTCCTTCAGGGCGGGGAGGAAACGCGGAACGGTCAGGCATCTCGGTCTTCCGGTTTTGTCGGTGGCGGTCGGTAGTTTGATCGGCGTGTCCCGCTACCGGCTCCAGCCCTCGCCTGCCCAAGAGGTGGCGTTGCTGGAGCATTGCGGGCACGCCCGGTATGTATGGAATCTGGCGGTGGAGCAGCACCGCCACTGGAAGCCGGGTCGCAGGTCCGCGCCCGGTTTCGCCGAGCAGTGCAGGCAGCTCACTGAGGCGCGGGCGGAGAACGCGTGGCTGCGCGCGGGGTCGATCATCGTGCAGCAGCAGGCGCTCAAGGACTTCGCGCAGGCGATGGCGAACTTTTTCGGGGGGACGCACCGCCGGCCGACGTGGCGCAGGCGGGGGCAGGGCGAAGGGTTCCGGATCGTCGCGGTCAAGACGGGTGATGTGCGCCGCCTGTCCCGCAACGTGGGCGAGGTGAAGGTCCCCAAGGAGGGGTGGGTACGGTTCCGCTGGTCCCGTGCCGTCCCCGAGGGGGTGAAGTCGTATCGGGTCACCCGCGACACCTCCGGGCGTTGGCATGTCGCCTTCGCCGCGATCCCTGAGCCGATCCCCGCACCGGGTACGGGCGAGGTGGTGGGCGTGGACCGGGGGGTGGCCGTGAGCGCCGCCTTGTCCACCGGCGAACTGCTGCACGCCCCCACGCTGCGCGACGCTGAGAAGGCCCGGCTGCTGCGCCTGCTGCGCAAGCTGGCGCGGGCCAGCCGTAGGGGGAACCGGCGCGGCAAGGTGAAGGTGGCCATCGCGAGGCTGAAGGCCCGGGAGAGGGATCGGCGCAAGGACTGGGTGGAGAAGACCAGCACCGATCTGGCCAGCCGCTTCGGCGTGATCGCCGTCGAAGACCTCAAGATCGCTAACATGACCCGCTCGGCCAAGGGCACCATCGATGCGCCGGGCCGCAACGTCCGGCAGAAGGCGGGCCTGAACCGGGGCATCCTGGCCGCCGGGTGGGGTCGGCTGGTGGCCCGGCTGGAGCAGAAGGCTCCCGGCCGGGTCGTGAGGATCAACCCCGCGTACACGAGTCAGCGTTGCTCGGCGTGCGGGATCGTGGACCGGCAGGCGCGCGAGAGCCAAGCCGCCTACCGGTGCCGATCCTGCGGATACGCCGGCAACGCCGACGTGAACGCGGCCAGAAACATCGCACACGCGGCAGGGCATGCCGTGTCCGCGCGGGGAGGCCCGCCGTTGAGCGAGCCGACGAACCGCGAACCTCAACGCGACTTCCTCCTCGTGAGGTAGCTGACGTTGGCATCCCCTGCCTTCAGGCGGGGGAGGATGTCAATTGACCTTGTCCGCGGCCTCGGCGAGCGCCTTGACGTAGTCCTCCAGCACCCACGAGATCGACAGGGGGGTCGGGTTCGCGGCGGTGCCGAGCGGCTTGCTGTCGGGCAGCAGGTACACCGAGCCGCGCTTGACGGCGGGGATCTTCGACAGCAGCGGGTCCTTGCTGATCTTGGCGAGCAGCTCGCCCTTCTCGTCGCCGTACCCGGTGATGATGTCGACGTCGTCGAACAGGTCGATCTGCTCCGCGCTCCGGGTCAGGGAGAACTTGTCCGTGCCCTTGGACGCCTCGGTGATGCTGCCAGGGATCGTCAGCCCGAGGTCCTCGAAGAACAGCGTGCGGGTGTCATGCGTGGTGTAGAAGCCGATCTGGCTCACGTCGTTGGGGTCGACGTGCGTCATGAACATGATCGACTTGCCCTTGAGCTGCGGGTACTTCGCGACGACCGTGCTGATGTCGCCGTCGATGCCGGCGATGAGCTTGTCGCCCTCGGCGGCCATGCCGATGGCCTTGCTGTTCAGCCGGATGATCTCGCGCCACGGGGTCGCCCACGCGGCCTTCGGGTAGGCCACCACGGGAGCGATGTCGCTCAGGGTGTCGTAGTCCTGCTGGGTCAGGCCCGAGTAGGCGGCCAGGATCACGTCCGGCTTCGTGTCGGCGACGGCCTCGAAGTCGATGCCGTCGGTCTCGTCGAACAGCACGGGCGTCTCGGCCTTGAGTTCCGTCAGCCGCTCCTCCACCCAGGGCAGGAGGCCGTCGCCGTCGTCGTCGCCGAAGTTCGCGGCGGCCATGCCGACCGGGACGACGCCCAGGGCCAGCGGCGCCTCGTGATTGGCCCAGTTGACCGTGGCCACCCGCTGCGGCTTCGCCGGGATGGTGGTCGTGCCCAGCGCGTGCTCGATCGTCAGGGGGAAGGCGCCCGCGCTGCTGCTGGTGGAGGCGGTGCTCGTGGCGCTCGCGCTCTCGCTCTTGGTCTCCGACGTGCCGCCGCAGCCCGCGACGGCCAGCAGGGCGGCCGCCACGGTCAGGATGCGAAGGCTGTGTGGACGCTTCATCCGTACTCCACTTTCAACAATTGCGACAGTGCGGCCGTATGCCACAAGCCCCCGACCTGGTTAGGTAAGGCTTGCCTTTGCTGCACTTTAGGAGAAATGGACGAGTTGTCGCAATCATCGCTTTGAGACATCCACTGTCGAGATCGGGACATTCACCGGGAACCTCACCGAGCCCGGAACGCCCCCGGGGTCATCCCGGTCGTCCGGCGGAAGGCCGCGCCGAACGCGCTCGCCGACCGGTAACCGACCTCCTCGGCCACCACGTCGACCTCCCAGCCCCGGGTGAGCAGCGCGACCGCGTGCTGGGCGCGCACCGCCGCGACCCAGCGCGCGAAGCTGGTGCCCGTCTCGGCGTTGAAGGCGCGGGTGATCGTACGGGCGCTCACGCCGAGGTGGGCCGCCCAGTCCGCCAGCCGGCGCTGATCGCCCGGATCGTCGCGGACCGCGTCCGCGATCGGGCGCAGCAGGTCGGAGGTGGGCATGTGCAGGAGCAGCTCACGCGAGGAAGGGGTGAGCACGTCCAGCACCATCGCCTCGGTCACCACCCGCGAGTACGAGGACAGGCTCGTGTCGCCGAGCCGTTCCAGCAGCAGCCGGAGCAGCGGGGTGATCTCGACGCCGACGGGCGTGGCGGAGATCGAGGTCGTGGTGCCGTAACCGAAGAAGCTGGCCCGGCACCAGGTGCCGGCGATCGCCGAGCCGGAGTGCAGCGTGCCCGCGGGCATCCACAGGCCCAGGGTGGGGGTGACGGTCCAGACCTGCGCCCCGACCACGGCCGTGGACGCGCCCCGCTCGTTCCAGAGCAGCTCGTGGAACCGGTGGGAGTGCTCGTTCCAGGTGGTGTCGCTGGCGATGGCCTCGCTCCAGCTCAGGATCACGAACGGCGTCTCGTCCGGCCCCGCCGCGAGGGCGGGCAACGTGCGGGTCTCCCTGGTCATGAGGGCGAAGACTCGGTACGGCGCGACACGAGGGGCATTCCCAGACCCTAGTACTGCCTCGGTCGTGCCCTGGCGGGGGGTTTGCCGCTATTTTCGGGTGGTGAACCATTCTGAGATCCGTACGGTGACGACCGAGGCCGAGCTCCGGGAGATCGTCAAGGAGCCGTCGCAGGGCATCTGGGACAAGGACATCGGCCGGATCGACGAGCACGCGCGCACGATCATCGCCCACTCGCCGTTCATGCTGCTGGCGACCTCGAATCCGGACGGCACCTGCGACGTCTCGCCCCGGGGCGACCCCGCCGGGTCGGTGCTGGTCCTGGACGACCACCGGCTGGTGTTCGCCGACCGGCCCGGCAACCACCGGCTCGACAGCTTCCGCAACATGCTTCGCAATCCCGGCGTCGGCCTGCTGTTCCTCGTGCCGGGGATGAACGAGACCCTGCGGGTGAACGGGCGCGCGACGCTGGTGTCGGACGCGCCGTTCTTCGACGACCTGACGGTCCAGGGGAAGCGGCCGCGGCTGGCGGTCCTCATCGACGTCGAAGAGCTGTACATGCACTGCGCGAAGGCGTTCCTGCGCTCGTCGCTGTGGCAGCCCGGGACCTGGCCGGACCGCGGCAGTCTGCCGACGCTCGGCCGGATCGCCAAGGACCACCTGGGCCTCAAGGACGTGTCCGCGGAGAAGATCGACGCGGACCTCGCCCTGGACTCCGAGAGAAACCGTTACTGACCCGAGGAGACCCCGTGTCGTATCCGCCGCCCCGCTACGAGGGCGACACCGGAGAAGTCAGCGCGGTCTTCCGGGCGCACACCCAGCCCGCGGACCTGTCCTACGGTGGCCGCGACATCCACTACCTCGCCACCGGACAGACCACTCAGGGGGCCTACGGCCTGTATCGCTGGGACTTCGGGCCCGGTGAGAGCGGGCCGGGCCCGCACTTCCACAAGACCATCAGCGAGTCGTTCTTCGTGCTGCGCGGGACCATACGCCTGTATGACGGGCGGGACTGGCGTGAAGGCAGGGAGGGGGACTTCCTGCATGTGCCGCCCGGCGGCGTCCACGGCTTCCGCAACGTCGTGGGGGAGCCGGCCTCGATGCTGCTGCTGTTCACCCCCGGCGCGCCTCGCGAGGAGTACTTCGAGACGCTGGCCGAACTCGCCGCCGGCAGGGAGCTGGGCGAGGCGGAGGCCGCGGCCTTCTTCTTACGCCACGACAACTATGAGCCGTGAGCCAGGAGGCGGCGCGGTCACGCGCCGCCGGGCTCGGCGGTCTGCTCCCACATCGACTTGATCTCGGCGAACCCCTGCTCCATGATCCCCACCATGGCCCTGCGGGCCCGCTCGCCGTCGCGCCGCTGGATCGCCTGGGCCACATCGGTGTGCAGCTGTAACGCCAGCTCGTCAGGGTAGTGCGGCATGAGGTGGTAATGGTGCCGACCGGCGAGCACCTCGGCGACGATCAGTTGCAGTTTGGCGAACATCTCGTTACCGGAGGCGACCAGCATCCGCCGGTGAAAGTCGATGTCCAGGGTGAGGAAGCGCGCCTCGTCGCCGGCCTTCCCGGCGGCCCACATCTTGGCCGCTATCCCGACCAGCTCGCTCGCCTCGTCGTCGTCGATCCGCTGGGCGGCCAGCCAGGCGGCGTGCGGCTCGATCGCCGTCCGGAGCTCGGTGATCGAGCGCATCTGCGCCATCCGCCCCTCCGAGGCGAGGCGCCAGCGGATCACCTGCGGATCGAAGACGCTCCACGCCTCGGGGGGCTGGATCATGATCCCCACCCGGCGCCGCGTCTCGATGAGCCCCATGGACGCGAGCACCCGCAGCACCTCGCGGATCACCGAGCGGGACACCTGGTAGAGGTCGACCAGGTCGTCGATGCTCAGGACCGCGGCGGCGGCCACCTCACCGCTGCAGATGGCGGTGCCTAGGTGATCGAGGACGCGCGCGTGCAGCCCAGCCTCGACAGGGGCGTGCTGGGAGGGCGCGGCCCCTGGGGATGGCTGAGTCACGGCAAAGAGCATATCAGTGAAGACTTCACCTTGAATAAGTCAGCTTTATTGCTCTAGCATCCTCACATTAAGCAGATGTTAAGTGAGTGTGGCGCTCTTCCGGGGGGCGGCGACCATGACAGAGAGGAGAGATGACGTGCGAGGTCGATCGATAGTCGGTGCGTCTCTGGCCGTGGTTGTCGCCATGAGCCTGTCCGCCTGCGGCGGTGACGACAGCGGAGCGTCCAACACGGTCCGGGTCACCCTGGCCAACCATGTGTGGACGGAGAACGTCAAGAAGGCCCTGCCCGCCTTCGAGAAGGAGACCGGGCTCAAGATCGAGGTCACCCAGCTCGGCGAGGATCAGCTGTCCGACCAGTACAACGTCAAGCTGAACGCCGGCTCGTCCGACATCGACGTGATGATGTACCGCCCCTTGCAGGAGGGGAAGCTCTTCGCCAAGAACAAGTACCTGGCCGACCTGTCGGACCAGGTGTCGGCCAACAAGGACTGGAACTTCAGCGACTTCCAGGCCGGCCCGGTGGAGGCCACCACGTACGAGGGCAAGCCCGTCGGCATCCCGATCATCACCGAGCAGGAGGTCCTCTACTACCGCAAGGACCTGCTCGAGAAGGCCGGTCTGGACGCGCCGCCGAAGACCCTCGACGAGCTGAAGGCCGCCGCCGCCAAGATCAAGGAGGCCGAGCCGGGCGTCGCCGGATTCGTCGCCCGTACCGGCAAGTCGGCCGCGGTCACCCAGTTCTCCAGCTTCCTCTACAGCTTCGGCGGCGACTTCGTCGACAGCAGCGGCAAGTCCACGGTCAACAGCGACGCGGCCAAGCAGGCGTACGCCTACTACGGCGGGCTGATCAAGGACTCCGGCCCGGCGAACGTCAGCACCGACATGGGCTGGCCCGAGGCGATGGCCATCTTCACCCAGGGCCAGGCCGCCTTCTACACCGAGGCCAACTCGCTCTACAAGAACGCCACCGACCCGGCCAAGTCCAAGGTCTCCGACCAGGTCGGCTTCGCGCCGTTCCCGGCGGGTCCGGCCGGATCGAAGCCGTACAGCATCCCGTCGTGGGCGCTGGGGATCAACGACAGCTCGGAGAACAAGGCCAACGCCTGGAAGTTCATCGAGTGGGCCACCGGCAAGGACCAGACGCTCGCCCAGCAGAAGTCCGGCGTGCCGGGCGCCCGCAGCTCCGTCTGGGCCAACCCGGAGGGCACCTCGACCTTCCCGAAGGACATGGTGGAGGCCATCGAGGCCAGCACCAAGGGCGGCGTGGGTCATGACCGGCCGGTCGTCGTGCAGGTCGCCGAGTCCCGGGAGATCGTCGGCCAGCCGATCGTCGACGCGATCACCGGCAAGGACGCGGCGGCCTCCGCTGACGCGGCCAACGCCGCCTTCCAGAAGTTCCTGGACGACGAGGCCAAGTAAGCGGCGCACGCGGGTGGCGGGCCGAGTGCCCGCCACCCGCGTGCCGCCCACCCCTGGAGAACGTCATGGCAACGATCACCACCACCAAGGCGCCGCGCAACGCGCCCGCCGCCCCCGAAACACCCGGCTGGGTGCGCTGGGCCAACGCCCACCGCAAATGGCTCCTCGCCGCACCCGCGATGATCTTCGTCAGCGCGCTGATCGTGTTCCCGTTGGTCTGGACCGGCTACCTGAGCCTGACCGACACCGAGGGATCCGTCCGCGCGGAGAGCGAGTTCGTGGGCTTCCAGAACTACCTTGACGTCCTCTCGGACGTCGACCGGTTCTGGCCCGCCGTGGGGCGGACCGCCACGTTCACCATCGTCGCGCTGCTGTTCGAGCTGGTCCTCGGGATGGCGATCGCGCTGCTGCTCTGGCGGCCGTTCAAGGGGCAGAAGTGGGTCCGGGTCGCCATCCTGATGCCGCTCGTCGCGACCCCGGTCGCGGTCGGCATGATGTGGCGGCTCATCTTCGACCCGAACATCGGCATGGCCAACCAGATCCTCGGCTGGTTCGGCATCGGGCCGCAGCCATGGCTCGCCGGCCAGCACACGGCCCTGCCGACCACCATCTTCATCGACGTGTGGCAGTGGACGCCGATGGTGGTGCTGATCCTGCTCGCCGGGCTCACCTCCCTGTCGGAAGAGCCGCAGGAGGCGGCGCGGATCGACGGCGCCAGCACCTGGCAGCGGTTCCGGCACGTCACCCTGCCGCTGCTGATGCCCACCGTGACCGTGGCGATCCTGCTGCGCGGCATCGACGCGCTGAAGACCTTCGACATCCTCTACGCCACCAAGGGGCGCGGCGGCGGCTCGTTCCACGAGGTGGAGACCCTCAACGTGTACGCCTACGGCCTCAGCTTCGACTACAACGAGTACGGCGTCTCCTCCACCGTCCTCATCCTCTTCTTCCTGATCATCATCGGCTCGATGTGGGCCCTGACCGCCCGGCGCAAGGAGGCAAAGCGATGAGGTCCCGTCCCGCGTACCGGGTGTTCCGGGTCGTGGCGCTCGCCGTCGTGGTGCTCTCGCTGCTCGCGCCCCTGCTCTGGATGATCTCCGCGTCGTTCAAGACCAATGTCGACATCTACGACACGAGCAAGGCGCTGGTCTTCTCGCCCACCACGGACAACTACTTCAAGGTGCTCCAGCAGGCGAACTACGTCCAGTTCATCGTCAACAGCCTGTGGGTGGCGGTCGCCGCCACCGTGGCGTCGCTGGTCCTCGGCGTGCCGGCCGCGTACTCGATGAGCCGGTTCAACATGAAGAAGTCCGCCCTGGTGGTGCTGATGGCCCGGGTCATCCCCGGCGTCTCGCTGCTGGTGCCCTGGTACTACGTCTTCGCCAACCTGAAGATGGTCGGCGGCTCCGGGGTGCTGATCCTCAGCCACATGTTCGTCGCGCTGCCGCTGGTGGTCTACATCATGATGGGCTACTTCGACAGCGTGCCGGCGGAGCTGGAGGAGGCGGCGCTGGTCGACGGGACGACCCACCTCGGCGCGTTCCGCCGCATCATGCTGCCGCTGTCCGTGCCGGGCATCGCCACCGCCGGGATCCTGTCCGTCATCTTCTCCTGGAACAACTTCATGTTCGCCCTGGTGCTCTCCGACGCCGACACCAAGACCCTGCCCGTGGCGATCTTCGACTTCGTCGGCTACGCCAGCATCGACTGGGGCGGCCTGATGGCCGCGGCCACCGTGGTGACCGTGCCGATCATGCTGATCGCCCTGTTCGTGCAGAAGTACGTGGTCTCCGGCCTCACCGCCGGCGCCACCAAGGGCTGACCGGCATGCCGGCCATCGCACGCGTCGAGACCTTTCTGGTCGCCCCCCGCTGGCTCTTCGTCCGGGTGGAGACCGACACCGGGATCGTCGGCTGGGGCGAGGCCACCTGCGAGGGGCGTTCCGAGACCGTCCGCGCCGCCGTCGGCCAGCTCGCCGAGCTGCTGATCGGCCGGCCCGCGCTGCGCGTCGAGGACCACTGGCAGGTGCTGACCAAGGGCTCGTTCTACCGGGGCGGCCCGATCCTGGCGAGCGCCGTGGCGGGCCTCGACCAGGCCCTGTGGGACATCGCCGGCAAACACTTCGGCGCCCCGGTGCACCAGCTGCTCGGTGGCCCGGTCCGGGACCGGATCAGGGTGTACGGCTGGGTCGGCGGCGACGAGCCGGGCGAGATCCGCGACCACGTCGCCGCCCAGGTCGAGGCCGGGCTCACCGCGGTGAAGATGAACGCCTCCGGCAGGATGAGCCCGCTCGCCACGGTCGCCGAGCTGAACGGCGTGGTCGCCCGGGTGGCCGCCGCCCGCGAGGTGCTCGGCGACGACCGTGACGTCGCCGTCGACCTGCATGGGCGCTTCACCCTGGCCAACGCCCGCCGCCTGGCGCCGTTGCTGGAGCCGTACCGGCCGCTGTTCCTGGAGGAGCCGGTCGTCCCGGAGAACTCGCACCTCATCGGCGAGTTCGTCCGCTCGACGACCATCCCGGTGTCGACGGGGGAGCGGCTCTACAACCGGCAGGAGTTCCTGCCCGTCCTGCAGGCCGGCATCGCCGTCGCCCAGCCGGACCTCTCGCACGCGGGCGGCATCACCGAGGTACGCAAGATCGCCGCGCTCGCCGAGATGTACGACGTGCAGCTCGCCCCGCACTGCCCGCTCGGCCCGATCGCCCTCGCGGCCTGCCTGCAGGTCGGCTTCGCCACGCCGAACTACCTGATCCAGGAGCAGAGCATCGGCATCCACTACAACCAGGGCGCCGAGGTGCTGGACTACCTCCTCGACAAGACCCCGTTGACGTTCAAGGACGGGCACATCGAGCGGCTCACCGCGCCCGGCCTGGGCATCGAGGTCGACGAGCAGGTGGTCCGCGCCGCCGACAAGGCCGGGCACGCCTGGCGCGGCCCCATCTGGCGGCACCCGGACGGCTCCTTCGCGGAATGGTGAGCACCGCACCGCTTCCACCTGTAAGAAAGGCACCTGCGTGAAGATCATCGCGGCGGACGTCATCGTCACCAGCCCCGACCGCAACTTCGTCACCCTCAAGATCACGACGGACGAGGGGATCACCGGGCTGGGGGACGGCACCCTCAACGGGCGGGAGCTGGCGGTCGCGTCGTACCTGGCCGACCACGTGGTCCCCCTCCTCATCGGCCGGGACCCGCACCGCATCGAGGACACCTGGCAGTTCCTCTACCGCTCGGCCTACTGGCGGCGCGGACCCGTCACCATGGCCGCCATCGCCGCCGTGGACGTGGCGCTGTGGGACATCAAGGCCAAGGCCGCCGGGCTGCCGCTCTACCAGCTGCTCGGCGGGGCCTCGCGGACCGGGATCATGGCGTACGGGCACGCCTCCGGCCGGGACCTGCCGGAGCTGTTCGACTCGATCCGCCTGCACCTGGAGATGGGGTACCGCTCGATCCGGGTGCAGACCTCCGTCCCGGGCATCAACGCCGTGTACGGCGTGGCCGCTCAGCCCGCCGTCGACGGCAAGCGGTACGACTACGAGCCGGCCCAGCGCACCGCGCTGCCCGCCGAGGAGGACTGGGACACCCGCGCTTACCTGCGTCACCTGCCCGGCGTCTTCGAGGCGGTGCGGGGCGAGTTCGGCCCCGAGCTGCCGCTGCTGCACGACGGCCATCACCGGATGACGCCCATCCAGGCCGCCAAGCTCGGCAAGGCGCTGGAACCGTACGACCTGTTCTGGCTGGAGGACTGCACGCCGGCCGAGAACCAGGAGGCGCTGCGCCTGGTCCGCCGGCACACCACCACCCCGCTGGCCATCGGCGAGGTGTTCAACACCGTGTGGGACTACCAGACGCTGATCAGCGAGCAGCTCATCGACTACGTCCGGTCGGCCGTCACCCACACCGGGGGGATCACGGCCATGCGGAAGCTGCTCGACTTCGCCGCCCAGTACCAGATCAAATCCGGCATCCACGGCCCGACCGACATCTCACCGGTGGGCATGGCCGCCGCCCTGCACCTGGACCTGGCGATCCACAACTTCGGCATCCAGGAGTACATGAAGCACGGCCCGTCGACCGACGAGGTGTTCCAGCAGTCGTTCAGCTTCAACGACGGCTACCTGCACCCCGGTGAGAAGCCGGGGCTGGGCGTGGAACTCGACGAGGACGCCGCGGCGCGGTTCCCGTACCAACCGGCGTACCTGCCGTTCAACCGGCTCAAGGACGGCACCGTCCACGACTGGTGAGGCCGGCTAGGCGAGCGCCCAGGCGACGTCCCTGAGCAGGGCGTGCCGCCAGCCCGCTCGATCGTGGCCGGAGGCCGACCGTGCGACCCGCACGGTCGCCCCGGCCTGTTCGGTCAGGGTCTCGACCAGCTCGCAGTGCGGCAGCATCCGCGTCTCGTGCTCACCCACGTCGAACGCGACCCGCAGGCCGGACAGGTCGGGGCGCTCCCGCAGGCGCGCGGCGACGGCGCCGCCGACCGGGCCGCCCATGGGGTCCGCCTGGCTCGCGGCCTCGGGCGTCCACCAGAACGACGCCGACTGGCAGGCGACGCGCGACACGAGGTCCGGGAACTCCAGGGCCGCGTACAGCGCGCTCAGCCCGCCGAGGCTCTGCCCGGCGACCACCAGCCGGTCCGGGTCGGCGGGTACGCCGCTCCCGGCGACCAGCGGCAGCAGCTCGTCCCGGATCGCCTCCCACAGCTCGGGCCGGCACCCGAACTCGGCCTCCCTGGCCTGGACGGGCACGAAGACGAGCGTGACGGCGGGCACCTCGCCACGGGCGACGGCCGCGTCGAACGCGGTCATGGCCGGGTGCAGGTACAGCCAGTCGTCCCCGTCGAGCAGCAGGACCATCGGCCCGCCGCCGCCCGCCGGGTGGACCCGCACGGTGCGCCGCCCGCCGAGCCGGCCGCCGGTCCAGCGCAGGCGGGTCCGTGGGAGGGGCAGGACGTCGGCAGGGCCGACGGCGGGCCAGTGCGGCTGCGCGGGCGCGTCCGGGGTCGCGGCGATGGACCGGTCGCCGCCCGCGCCGTCCGGGTTGAGCGGGTCGGCGTGGACCGCGTCGTCGGTGCGCATCTGGTACGTCACCCGCAGCCGCGCGGGCATGGCCACCTCGGCGTACCAGCAGTCCGTGTCGCCCCACCGGCGCAGGGGGACGGGCTCCGACCAGCTCTCGAAGTCGATCGTCGCCGGGGACCCGCGCCACAGGAACAGCATCACCCAGCCGTCGCCGGCGGGCACCGACGCGGGAGCCCCCGCCGCCGCCCAGAACTCGTCGGCGCCGGGTTCACCGGCGAGCCCGAACCGGGCGAAGGTGTTCTCCATGCGCAGTCCCTACTCCATCGTCAGCGGACTAAGGATAGCTTTACCTAAGCGCGGGCAGCCGCTCGCATCGGTGGCCGGTGGCCATGCAACGCAGGTGGATCAGAGAGATAACGTACGTCGACATGGGCACGACTGTGGAGATTCATCCCGCGCCCGGGATCACAGAAGCCCGCGGGAGGCGGGTCGCGGGGCTGAGCACGCTGGTCGTGGTCCTCGTGGTCGCGGCGGCGGTGTCGCTGGCCGTCGGCGCACGCGCGCTGAGTCCCGCCGAGGTGTGGCACGGGTTGTTCGCGACCCCCGGCTCCGACCAGCGGCTCACCGAGATCACGCTCATCGTGCAGACCGTGCGGATACCCCGGACCGTGCTCGCCATCGTGGCGGGCATCGCCCTGGGCATCGGCGGGGCGCTGATCCAGGGGTACACGCGTAACCCGATCGCCGACACGGGCCTTTTGGGGCTGAACGCCGGCGCCTCGTTCGCCGTGGTGATGGTGATCCTCGTGTTCGGGCTCGCCAATCCGTACCAGTACGTCTGGTTCGCCTTTCTGGGGGCGGCGGTCGCCGGTGTCATCGTGTTCGGGCTGTCGAGCATCGGCCGGGGGGCGGGCAGCCCGTTGACGCTCGTGCTGGCCGGGCAGGGGATCGCGGTGTTCCTGGCGGCGATGACCAGGGCGGTCGCGCTGACGGACCAGGCGTCACTGGACGCGCTGCGGTTCTGGAACGCGGGCACCGTGGCCGGGGTCGGGTTCGACGTCATCTGGCCGGTGGTCGCGTTCGTCGTGGCCGGGCTGGTGCTGGCGCTGATCACGCTGCCCGCCGTCAACCTGCTCAACCTGGGTGACGACGTGGCCCGTGGGCTGGGGGTGAACATCGCGCTGACCCGGACCATCGGGGTCGTCGCCATCACGTTGCTGGCGGGCGCGACCACGGCGGCGTGCGGTCCCATCGCCTTTCTCGGGCTCATGGTGGCGCACGTGGCGCGGTACCTCACGGGGCCGGACTATCGCTGGCTGGTGCCGTACGCGGGCCTGCTCGGCGCGGTGATCCTGCTGGGTTGTGACATGGTGGGGCGCGTGGTGGTGCGGCCGGGCGAGCTGGACGCGGGCATCGTCGTCGCTCTGGTCGGCGCCCCGTTCTTCGCGGCGCTGGTGTGGCGCGGAAAGTTCAGCAAGGCATGAACGAGAGAACTGTGGCGCCGGGTGTGCGGCTCGGCCGGGCGTCGTTCGTGTGGCGGCCCTGGATGGTGTTCGTCACGCTGCTGATGACGGCGGCGGGCTTTCTGCTGTTCTGCGTGTCCCTCGGCGTGGGGGACTTCCCCATCGGCCTGGCCCAGGTGATCGCCACGATCTTCGGCCAGGGGGAGCGGGTCGACGAGTTCGTGCTCATGGACCTGCGGATGCCGCGCGCCCTGGCCGGGCTCATCGTGGGGATCGCGCTCGGGGTGTCCGGGGCGATCACGCAGTCCATCGCGCGCAACCCGCTGGCCAGCCCGGACATCCTGGGGATCACCGGCGGAGCGAGCGCGGTCGCGGTGTTCCTGGTGACGGTGTCGGGCGGGGCCGCCGCGGCGATCGTCAGCTCCGTGGGCCTGTCCGCGGCGGCGCTCGCGGGCGGCCTCGGCACGGGCCTGCTGGTGTACTTCATGGCCTGGCGGCGCGGGATCGACGGCCTCCGGCTCATCCTCATCGGCATCTCGGTGAGCGCCGTGATGGAGGCGATCACCGTCTGGCTGCTGGTCACGGCCGACATCCGGGACGTGGCACGGGCGCAGGCGTGGCTGGTCGGCTCGCTGGACAACCGGTCGTGGGGCGAGATCTGGATCGCGCTGTGGTGCACCCTCGCCCTCATGGCCGTCGTGGCGTACGTCGCCTTCCACCTCAGGCCGATGCACTTCGGTGACGAGGTCGCGGCGGGGCTGGGGGTCCGTTACTCGATGGTGCGGGCCGTCCTGCTGCTGTGCGCGGTGCTGCTGGCCGGCGTGGCGGTGAGCGCGGCGGGCCCGGTCCCGTTCGTCGCCCTGGTGGCGCCGCAGGTGGCGATGCGGCTGACGCGATACCCGACGCCGCCGCTGCTGGCCTCCGGGCTGGTGGGCGCGCTGCTGCTGATCGGCGCGGACCTGGTGGCGCGTACGGCGCTGCCGGTCACGCTCCCGGTCGGCGTGGTCACCGCCGCGATCGGCGGCCCCTTCCTCGTCTACCTTCTGGTACGAGCCAACCTCAGGAAAGAGATGTAAAGTAAGGCTATCCTAAGCAAAGTGGGGCCTTGTGATCGTGCGAAACACCGAGGTCGCCTCGCGGCTGTCAGCCGAGGGCGTCACCGTCGGATACGGCGGCCGGGTCGTCCTCGACGACCTCGACGTGACGATCCCGCCGGGGGTGATCACCACGATCATCGGCCCCAACGGCTGCGGTAAGTCCACCCTCCTGCGCGCCCTGTCGCGGCTGCTCAAGCCGACCAAGGGGACGGTCGTGCTGGACGGCGAGGACATCGCCAAGCTGAAGACCAGGGACGTGGCGAAGAAGCTCGGCCTGCTCCCGCAGGCCCCCATCGCGCCGGAGGGGCTGACGGTGGCCGACCTGGTCGCCAGGGGCCGCCATCCGCACCAGAGCTGGCTGCGGCAGTGGTCGTCGGACGACGCCGCCGTCGTGGAGCGCGCGCTGGCCATGACCGGGGTCTCCGACCTGGCCGGCCGCCCGGTCGACGCGCTGTCCGGTGGGCAGCGTCAGCGGGTCTGGATCTCGATGACCCTGGCCCAGGGCACCGACCTGCTGTTGCTGGACGAGCCGACCACCTATCTGGACCTGGCGCACGCGATCGACGTGATCGACCTGGTGGACGACCTGCACGAGTCGGGGTGCACCGTGGTCATGGTGCTGCACGACCTCAACCTGGCCACGCGCTACAGCGACAACCTGATCGTGATGAGGTCGGGATCGATCCTGGCGCAGGGGCACCCCCGTGACGTGATCACCTCCGAACTGCTGCACGAGGCGTTCGGATTACAGGCCAGGGTGATCGACGACCCGGTGAGCGACAGGCCGCTCATCGTGCCGATCGGACGCACCCATGTCCAGATCAATGAAAGTAAGGTTAGCCTAACCTAATCTGGGCGTGTTACGGTTTCCCTGCCCGTAATGAGGGTTTGCAGCGGATAGTGCGAAAGCAAGGGATTCCCGGATGCTTTTCCAACGAACGACAGTTACCTTGCGACGGTTAACGGTGGCCCTGTCCGCCGTGACCCTCGGCGTCGGCCTCCTCGCGGGATGCGGCAGCGGCCCGGCGGAGCAGCCGAGCGCCACCACCGCGGCCACTACCGGGGCCACCACGAGCGGCCCGTTCCCGGTCACCGTGGAGCACGCGTTCGGGTCCACGCAGATCACCAAGGCGCCCGAGCGGGTCGTCTCCGTCGGCTACACCGACGACCAGCACATCCTGGCCTTCGGCATCAAGCCGGTCGGCATGGTCGACCAGTACCCGAACCCGCCGGGCAAGACTCCCGACATCAACACCCAGTGGCCCTGGGTGAAGGACAAGTGGGGCGACACCCGCCCCGAGGTCATCATGAACAACGGGGACTCCGGTCCCAACTACGAGAAGATCGCCGCCCTGCGGCCGGATCTGATCATCGCGGTCTACTCCGAGATCGACCAGGCCGCCTACGACAAGCTCTCCCAGATCGCCCCGACGGTCGGCCGTACCAAGACCGAGAAGGAGCCGTTCAGCGCCCCCTGGCAGGACAACGCGGTGCACATCGCCAAGGCGCTCGGCAAGGAGGCCGAGGGCAAGGAGCTGGTGCAGGGCATCCAGGACAAGCTGGACGCGGCCAAGGCGGCGCACCCGGAGTTCGCCGACCAGACCGCCGTGGCGGTGTCCTGGTACAAGAACTCGGTCGCGCCGTTCACCACCACCGACGTTCGCGGACGCATGGTGACGGGCATCGGCTTCAAGGGCACGACGGCCATCGACGAGATCGCGGACGGCAGCTTCTACACCGTGCTGTCGCCTGAGCGCATCGACCTGGTCGACGTCGACCGCATCTTCGTCATCGCCGACAAGGCGGACCAGGACGCGCTGAAGAAGTTCAAGTTGTTCGCCAACCTGTCCGCGGTCAAGGAGGGCAAGGTGTCGTACCTGCTGGACAGCGAGGGCCCGGCGATCGGCGCGGCCATGTCGCAGGGCACCCTGCTGTCGCTGCCGTACGCGATCGACGAGCTCGTCAAGTCGGTCGGCTAGGCATCGGTGAACGACTGGTCCCAGGTGTGAGCACCACCGACACGCGCGTCACCTCGGCCATCCTGCGCACCGCGACCGGAGGCGAGGCCACCCGATGGGTCGCCGCGCACTGCCGCGAGGTGCAGGGGCTGACGTTCGCCACCGTCCTCACGACGGTGGCGGGGGCGGCGCTCCAGGTGCTGCCGGTGTTCCTGCTCGGCCAGGTGGTCGATGGGGTGGTCGCGGGCGAGCCGCAGTCGATCCTGGTCACGATCGGGGTGCTGCTGGTGGCCGCCGCGCTGCTCGGCGCGGGGGCCACGGCGGCGTCCACGTACCTGATCGGACGGCTGGGCGCGGAGCTGCTCGCGCGGCTGCGGGAGGGCGCCGTCCGGGCGGTGCTCGGCATGCCGAGCGCGCGGATCGAGCAGGTCGGCCGGGGGGACGTGCTGTCCCGGGTCGGTGACGATGTGGCCGTGGTGTCCAAGGGCATCCGGGCGGCCATCCCCACGGTGTTCTCGTCGGGGGTGCTCGTCGTCATCGCCACGGCCGGCATGTTCGGGCTGGACTGGCGGCTCGGCCTGGCGGGCGCCGGCGCGCTGCCCGCGTACGCGCTGGCCCTGCGCTGGTATCTGCCCAGGTCCGCGCCGCTCTACCAGCAGCAGCGGCAGGCCCAGGCCGAACGCGCGCAGGCGTTGATCAGCGGTCTGAACGGGATCGGCACCGTCCGGGCGTACCGCCTGGAGGGCGCCTTCCGGGAGAAGGTCACCAGCGAGTCGTGGCGGGTGCGCGATCTCGGCGTCGAGGTGTTCCGGTTCTTCGGCCGGTTCGTCGGCCGGGAGAACCGCGCCGAGTTCATCGGACTGGTCCTGATCATCGTGGTGGGATACGTCCTGCTGGAGGCCGGCGCGGCCACCCTGGGCGAGGCGGCGGTGGCCCCGCTGCTGTTCCACAGGCTGTTCACCCCGCTGGGCGCCATCATGTTCACCTTCGACGAGGCGCAGAAGTCGGGGGCGAGCCTGACCCGGCTGGTCGGGGTCCTGAGCGAGGCCCCGGACGAACAGCTGGTGGGTGATGCGGCCGTCGCGCGGCCGGACGCCGAGGCGTACCCGGTGACGGTCGCGGGGCTGACGTTCAGCTATCCCGAGTCCGAGCGGCCGGTCCTGCTGGACGTCGACCTGATGATCCCGGCGGGCGGATCGCTCGCGCTGGTGGGGGCGACGGGTGCGGGCAAGACGACGCTGGCGGCGCTGATCGCGGGCATCGGGACCCCGCAGGCCGGGTCGGTGCGCATCGGATCGACCGATCTGGCCGAGCTGAACGAGGCCGAAGCGCGGGCTCTGGTGAGCATCCTGACGCAGGAGACGCATGTCTTCTCCGGCGCGCTCGCCGAGGACCTGCGGCTGGCCGCGCCGACGGCGACCGACGCCGAGCTGATGGACGCGCTGCGCACGGTCGGCGCCGACGCGTGGGTGACGGCGCTGCCCGACGGGCTGGAGACCGTGGTCGGCGAGGGCGGTGAGCGCCTGGACGGCACCAAGGTCGCCCAGCTCGCCCTGGCCCGGCTGGTCCTCGGCCGGGCGCCGGTGGTGGTGCTGGACGAGTCGACCGCGGAGGCGGGCAGCCAGGGCGCGGCCGAGCTGGACCGGGCCGTGTCGGCCGCGTGCCTGGGCCGCACCACGCTGTTCGTGGCGCACCGGCTGACGCAGGCGATGGTGGCGGACCGCATCGCCGTGCTGGACGCGGGACGTGTTGTGGAGCAGGGAACCCACGAGGAGTTGGTCGCTCTGGGAGGCCGGTACGCGCGGTTGTGGCGTGCCTGGCAAGAAGGCAGTTAGAAAACTGACTTATGTGTGGAAGGGACGGCTTCGATGACGGAATCCAGCGTGGCGGAGCGCCTTGCGACCCTGGCCGAGTGGAACGACACCCACGTCGACAGGGTCCGCCCGACCATCGTGGAGATGTTTCACGAGCAGGCTCGGGCCCGGCCGGACGCCGTCGCCATCGTTGACGAGCATCGGTCGCTGACCTACCGGGAAGCGGCCGAGCTGTCCAACCAGTTGGCCCACCACCTGATCGACCGCGGGCTCACCGCAGAACAGGTCGTCGGCATCTCGCTGGGCCGCTCCGCCGAGATGGTGATCGGCCTGCTGGGCGTGCTCCAGGCCGGGGGCGCGTTCGTGCCGCTCGACCCGCAGTGGCCCGCCGCCCGGCGCGCGGTCGTCATCGACGACGCCCGCGTCGTGCTGCAGCTCAACGACTCCGGCGAGCCCCCTGCGGGTGAGCCGGAAGCCGTGGCCGTCGACCTCGGCGACTGGCGCTTCGGTGCGTACCCCACCGAGCCGGCCGAGGTCGCCATCCCCGGCCCCGCCCTGGCGTACGTGATCTTCACGTCCGGCTCGACCGGGCGGCCCAAGGGCGCGATGATCCGGCACGAGGCGATCAGCGAGCGCCTGCTGTGGCAGAGCCAGGAGATCCTGGGCTTCGGCCACGACGACGCGTCGCTGTTCAAGGCGCCGCTGTCGTTCGACATCTCCATCAACGAGATCTTCCTGCCGCTGGTGCGCGGCGGCAGGCTGGTGATCCTGCGGCCCGGCGGCGAGCGCGACCCGCACCACCTGCTGAGCGTGATCGCCGAGCAGCGCGTCACCTTCACCTACCTGGTGTCGTCCATGCTGGACGTGCTGCTGGAGATAGCCGGCGACTCCGGGCGGCTGGACAGCCTGCGGCACGTGTGGTGCGGCGGCGAGGTGCTGACCCCCGAGCTGTACGAGCGGTTCCGCACCCGGCTCGACATCCCCATGTACCACGGCTACGGCCCGGCCGAGACGACGATCGGTGTCTCCCACGTCATCTACCGGGGCGCGGCCGAACGCCTGTCCACGTCGATCGGCAAGGCCAACCCCAACACACAGCTGTACGTACTGGACGAGAAGCTGCGCCCGGTGCCGGTCGGCGTCGGCGGGGAGCTGTACGCGGGCGGGTTCCTGCTGGGCCGCGGGTACGTCAACGCGCCCGGCCTGACGGCGTCCCAGTTCGTGGCGAACCCCTTCGCCACGGACGGCTCCCGGCTGTACCGGACCGGTGACCTCGCCCGGTTCGCCCCGGACGGGTCGCTGGACTTCCTCGGCCGGGCCGACAACCAGATCAAGATCCGCGGCATGCGGCTGGAGATCGAGGACGTCGAGATCGGGCTCGCCGAGCACCCCCGGGTACGGCACACCTGCGTCGTCGCGAAGAAGAACGCGGCCGGCGGCACCCACCTGGTGGGGTACGTCATCCCGGCGGCCGGCAGCGAGGACCTGCGGGCGGACGAGGTCAGGGCGTGGGCCGCCGAGCACATGGTCGAGTACATGGTTCCCGCCCACCTCGTCGTGATGCGGGAGTTCCCCCTCACCGCGAACGGCAAGCTGGACCGGCGCGCGCTGCCGGAGCCGGTGATCGAGACCTCGCTCGTCCCGCCCGCCACCGAGAACGAGCGCGTGGTGTGCGCGGCGGTCGCGTCGGTGCTGCGGCGGGCCGAGGTCGGTGTCGACCAGGACTTCTTCGCGCTCGGTGGCGACAGCATCCTGGCGATCTCGCTGTTGAGCGCGCTGCGGGACGCCGGCCTCTACGTCACGGCGACCCAGATCTTCACTAACAGCACCGTGGGCGCGCTGGCGGCGGTGGCGAGCCGTGACGACGTCTCCACCGTGGACCACGGGGATGTCGCGACCGGCTCCGTCGCCGGGTCGCCCATCGTGCGCTGGCTCGGCGAGACCACGGACGCGATCGACGGCTTCGTGCAGTCGGTGGTGCTGAACACCCCGGCCGGCCTGACCGCCGATACCCTCGACGACATCCTCGCCGCCCTGGTCAGGCGGCATGACATGCTCCGCGCCAAGCTGGTGCGCGGCGACCGCTGGAGCTTCGACATCCCGGAGCCGGACCAGGCCGTCGCAGGATGGCAGGAGAGCGACCGGCCGCTCGGCGAATGCGTCGCGCTCGCCACCGACGCGCTGGACCCGGACCGCGGCGTGATGCTGCGTGCCGTCTGGCGGCGCGAGGCACGGCAACTGGTCCTGGTCGCCCACCACGTGGTGATCGACGGCGTGTCCTGGCGGGTCCTGATGGACGACCTGGCCACGGCATGGCGGCAGCTCACCTCGGGCACACCGATCGAGCTGCCTCCGGTGGGCACGTCGTTCCGGCGCTGGACGCAGGTGCTGGAGCGCGCGGCGCTCGACGCGGACCCCGGCTACTTCCAGCGTCCCCTGCCGGGGCCGGACGGCCCGGTGGGCAGGCGTCCCCTGTCCGAAGCCGACACCGTCGCGTCCGAGAGGGTGCGGGCCGTCCCGGTCGACCCCGAGGTCACGGCGGCGCTGCTGGGAGAGGTTCCCGCGCGGTTCCACGCGGGCGTCAACGACGTGCTGCTGACCGCGCTCGCCGTCGCCCTCGCCCGGTGGCGGCGCGACCTCGGGCAAGATCAGACGTTCGCGCACATCGAGCTCGAAGGCCACGGCCGCGAAGGACGGTTCGTGGCGGGCGCCGCCGGCTTCGAGCCGGAGCTGTCGCGGACCGTGGGCTGGTTCACCACACTGTTCCCGGTCACCGTGGACCCCGGCGCGGCGGCCGACCCCACCGCCCCCGAGTACCTGACCGCCGCGCTCAAGGCGGTCAAGGAAGACCTCGCCCAGGTGCCGGGCAACGGCGTCTCCTACGGCGCCCTGCGCTACCTGGCGGGCGTCGAGTTCGACACGTCCGCGCCGCAGGTGCTCTTCAACTACCTGGGCCGTTTCGACGCGGGCGGGGCCGGGGACTGGCAGCTCGCGGGCGCCACCGGGCAACTGGGCGAGAAGCGCGACCCGAAGATGCGCCTGCCGCGCGCCCTGGAGTTCAACGCCATCGCCGAGCCCGGCCCGACCGGCGAGTACGAGTTGGTCACCACCGTCTCGTGGCCGGCCGGGGTGTTCACCGACGAGGACATCACGACGATCAGCGCGTACTTCCGCACGGCCCTGACCGGGCTGGCCGCGCTCGACCAGGGCGGGCACTCACCCAGCGACTTCGGCGCGGTGTCCCTCACCCAGGCCGACGTCGACGCCCTGGACGGCCCGGCGCTGCGGGACATCCTGCCGCTGACCCCGTTGCAGGAGGGCCTGTACTTCCACTCGGTCTTCGACGACGACTCGGCCGGCAGCTACGTCGAGCAGCAGCTGCTGACGCTGGACGGCGAGGTGGACGCCGACCGGCTCGCGGCGGCGGCCACCCGGTTGCTCACGCTGTACCCGAACCTGGCCGCGCGGTTCGTGGCCCTCGCCGACGGCCGCGTGGTCTCGGTGCTGGAGCGCGGGGTGGCGGCGCCCTTCACCACGCTGGACCGCCCCGGCATCACCGACGAGGAGATCCGCGACCACGCCGAGCAGGACCGCCGCGCCGGGTTCGACCTGGCTACCGGCCCGCTGATGAGGTACACGCTGATCCGCGCGGGCGACCGGAACGTCCTGGTGCAGACCGTGCACCACATCATCGCCGACGGCTGGTCGGTGCCCCCGATGCTGCGCGCGCTGCTGACCGAGTACCACGCGCCGGGGACCGCGTACCCACGCGGCGGCTTCCCCGACTACGTGCGGCGGCTCGCCGGGCGCGACGAGGACGAGAGCGACCGGGTGTGGCGCGACCAGCTCGCCGGTCTCCCCGGCCCCTCGCTGGTCGCCGAGGGGCACACCCCCTCCGACCGGTTCGCCGACACCGCCGTGCAGCCGGACGACGACATCGACATCGACGCCGCTGTCCGGGCGGCGGGCGTGCCGCTGAGCGTCGCGGTGCACAGCGCGTGGGCGGTGACGCTGGGCGGCCTCGTGCACGGTGACGACGTGGTGTTCGGTTCCACCGTGTCCGGGCGGGACGCGGACGTGCCCGGCATCGAGGACATGGTGGGCCTGCTCATCAACACGATCCCCGTACGCGCCCGATGGGCCGCGACCACGACGGCGCGTGAGCTGCTCGCCTCGGTGCGGGAGCACCAGAGCGCGGTGCTGCCGCACCAGCACGTCTCGCTGACCAGGATCGGCCGCCTGACCGGCAGCGGCCCGCTGTTCGACACGCTGGTGGTGTTCGACGTCGCGACCGATGTCGCCGCCCTGCGCAGGCCAGGCGACGAGCTCGTCATCACCGGGATCGTGAACGAGGGCGCTCCGCACTACCCGCTGACGCTGGTGGTGGAGCGCGCGCTCGACGGCCGCCCGCGCTTCAACCTGATCTACGACAGCGAGCTGCTGCGGGAGACGAGCGCCCGGGCGATCCTGCGCACCTTCGACCGGATCCTGACCGGCCTGCTCACCCGGCCGGACGACCTGGTCGGCGACCTGCGGCCCGACCTGCTGCCCGGCGGCGATCGACGCCCCGCCCGGGTCATCCCGACGACCCTGGGCAACCTGTTCGACGCCGCCGCGAAGCGCGACCCGGCCGCCACCGCCGTCACCCAGTGCGGTCTCGACGGCGGCGGCCGGTCACTGACCTACGGCGAACTGGCGGGCGCGAAGGACGAGCTCGCCTCGGCGCTGCGCGCGGCCGGGGTCGGACCCGGCCGGCGGGTCGCCGTCGCCGTCCCGCGCTCGCTGGAGCAGGTCGTCGCCCTGGTCGCGATCGTCAGCGCGGGTGGCGCGTACGTGCCGCTGGATCTGGCGTACCCGGACGAGCGGCTGGCGTACATCCTCGCCGACGCCGCCCCGCAGGTCGTGCTCGTGGACCGGGACCAGCGGGACCGCTTCACCGAGCTGGCGGCCAGGGCGGGCGTGGCCGCCCGCGTGCTCGTGCGGGGGGACGAGCTGCAGGGAGACGAGCCGCAGGGGCGCGAGCTGCCGATGGACACCATCGCGCCCGAGGCCGGCCCGCACGACCCGGCGTACGTGATCTACACCTCCGGATCGACGGGCCGGCCCAAGGGGGTCGTCGTCCCGCACTCCAGCGTGGTGTCGCTGCTCGCGAACACCCAGCCGGACATGGACTTCGGCCCCCACGACGTGTGGGTCCAGTTCCACTCCTACTCCTTCGACTTCGCGGTGTGGGAGCTGTGGGGCGCGCTGGCGTACGGTGGTGAGCTGCTGGTGCCGGAGTACGGGCTGACCCGGTCCCCGGTCGACTTCCACCGGCTGGTCCGCGAGCGCGGAGTGACCGTGCTCAACCAGACCCCGTCGGCGTTCTACCAGTTCATCGAGGCGGACCGGCACGCGGGCGAGCCGGTCACCTCGCTGCGCCGGATCATCTTCGGCGGCGAGGCGCTGGACCTCGGGCGGCTGCGCGGCTGGGTCGAGCGGCACGGCACCGGCTCGCCCGAGCTGGTCAACATGTACGGCATCACCGAGACCACCGTCCACGTCACGCACCGGGTGCTGACCGGCGCGGACTTCGCCTCCGGCGACGACGTCAGCCCGATCGGCGGCCCGATCCCCGGCCTGGCCACCTACCTGCTCGACGACCGGCTCCGGCCGGTGCCGCCCGGCCGGGTGGGCGCCATCTACGTCGCCGGCGATCAGGTGTCGCTCGGCTACCTGGGCCGAGCCGGGCTCACCGCGAGCCGGTTCGTGGCGAACCCGTTCGCGGGCGACGGCTGCCGTATGTACCACACGGGCGACCTGGCCCGCCGCACGCTCGACGGCGAGCTGGAGTTCGCCGGCCGTGCCGACGACCAGGTGCAGCTCAAGGGGTTCCGCATCGAGCTCGGCGAGGTGGAGGCCGCGATCAGGGAGCTCGACGGCGTGGTCGACGTGGCCGTCACCGTGGCGGACGGAGTGGTCGACGGTGGCGATCACCTGGTCGCGCACGTCGTGGGCCGGGTGCCCGGCGACTTCGCCGGCCGGCTGTCGGCGAAGCTGCCCGCGCACATGGTGCCCGGCCGGGTGCTGCCGGTCGACGCCCTGCCGCTGACGGTCAACGGCAAGCTCGACCGCAAGGCCCTGACCGACCGCGCCGCCCAGGACGACACCCCGGCGGCGGCCACGCTCGCCGCGCTGGTCGGCATTTTCGCCGAGACGCTGCCCGGCTCGGACGCCCATGGCGACACCGACTTCTTCAGGGCCGGGGGCGACAGTATCGTCGCCATCACCGTGGTCAACCGGGCCAGGTCGCTCGGCCTGCCGCTCGCCCCGCGCGACGTGTTCCTGCACAGGACGCCGCGCGCGCTCGCCCAGCACCTGGGGACGCACGCCGCGCTGGAGCCGGCGGCCACGCCCGTCCGCCGGGAGGACGGCCCGACGCCCGTCCGCCGCGAGGACGGCCCGCTGCCCCCGACGCCGATCATCCTGCGGCAGCGGGAGCTGGGCGGCTCTCTCGCCCGGTTCGCCCAGGCCAGGACGCTGGTGGCGGCCGAGGGCGCCGGGTTCGCCGACGCCGAGCGCGCCGCGAACGCCGTCGTCGCCGCGCACCCGGCCCTCCGGCTGCGGCTGCGCGTCGAGCACGGGGTGTGGGCGCTGCGCACCGAGCCCGCCCGCGAGGTCACCGTCGTCCGCTCGGACGCGGCCGACGCGACGACGGCGGCGAACGAGGCCGCCGGGCGGCTCGATCCCGAGGCCGGGGAGATGATCGCGTTCTCGTGGCTGGCGGCGAGCCGGACCCTGGTGATCACCGCGCACCACCTCGCCGTCGACGCGGTGTCCTGGTTGATCCTGCTGGACGACCTGGCCGCCGCCTTGCGCGGGGCGCCCCTGGCGCCACCGACCACGTCGTACGCCGACTACGCCGAAGCACTGGCCGCCCAAGCGGCCCAGGAGATCGACGACCTGGAGCACTGGATCACCACGCTCGACGCACCCGCGCTGCTGCCGACGCTGGAAGAGCCGCGCGACACATCGGTGCGCGAGAGCGCGGCGCGTGAAGTCGCGGTGCGCGAGATCATGGTGGAGGTCGGGGCCGACGTGACCGCCCTCGTGACCCGTACCGCGCCCACCGCGCTCGGCGTCGGCCTCACCGAGCTGCTGTGCGGCGCGCTGCGGGCCGCGCTGACGCACATCCAGCCGTCGCCCACCGATCTCGCCGTCGAACTGGAGCGGCACGGCCGGGTCCCGGTGCTCGAACAGCACGACTACACCCGCACGGTCGGCTGGTTCACCGCCATCGCGCCCGTACGGCTCACGGCGCACACCGACCCCGTCGCGGCGGCGCGCGAGGTCGCCGAGCGCCAGCCGGACGAGCGCGGACACGTCGCCTACGGCCGGCTCAGGTACCTCAACCCGCAGACGGCCCCCCTGCTGAACGCGCGCCCGCAGGTGCTGTTCAACTACCTCGGCCGGGGCAGCGAATCCCAGGCCGTGAGCATCACCGGCGGCGACCCGGGCCGCCCGTACGCCGTCGAGGTCAACGCGTGGATCGACGCCGGGAGCCTGCGCGCGGTCTTCACCCTCGCTGACGGCATCCCCGACGAGCTCACCGAGCACTGGCGGCGCGCCCTGGAGCAGATCGCGGACGCCGCCTCGACCGCCGAGCGGACGGCGCCGGTGACCCCGCTCCAGAAGGGCCTGTTCTTCCAGGCCCAGCTGGCAGGCTCGGCCGGACACTACGTCGCGCAGAGCTACTTCACCTTCGACCGCCGCCTGGACACCGACTCCCTGGCCGAGGCGATGGCGTACGTGATCGCGCGGCACCCGGTCGCAGGCGCCGGGTTCGCCACCGACGCCGACGGAAACCCGGTGCAGGTCCTCGGGGCGGGCCGGCGCGTCGAGGTCCGTACGGTCGAGTTATCGACGGGGACGGACGGGAGGACTGACGCTGAGGCGGACGCGAGAGCGGACGCTGAGGTCGAGGCTCTGCGCGCCCGGGACCGTGACACGGGCTTCGACCCGGACGAGCCGCCGCTGATCCGGTTGACCGTGGTGCGGCTGCCCGGCGGCCGCGACGGCCTGCTGCTCAGCTACCACCTGCTGCTGTGGGACGGCTGGTCGCGCGAGATCGTGCTGCGGGACCTGTTCGACGCCTATCAGGCCGCCGTCGCGGGCGAGCCGCTGGATCCGGTCCCGGCCACGCCCAGCTTCGAGGACTACGCCCGCGCGCTCGACGCCAAGGATTTCGCCGCGTCCGAGCGCTTCTGGGCGGAGCACCTGACCGGCCTTCCGGGGCCGACGTTGCTCGCCGGGCCGGCACCGTCGCTCACCGACGCGCTGCCGCGCACGCTCGTGCACACGCTCTCCGCCGGGCGGTCGGAGCTGCTGCGGGAGGCGGCCAAGGCGCACGGCGTCACCCTGAACGCGGTGCTGACCGGCGCGTTCGGCCTGCTGCTGGGCGCGCACACGGGCCGGAGTGACGCGGTGTTCGGCGTGACCGTCTCCGGCCGGGAGGGCGCAGGGCTGGCGGACATCGTCGGCGTGCTGCTCAACACCGTGCCCATGTGGACCCGGGCCCGGCCGGACGACACCGTACGCGAGTACCTGTCGACCGTGCAGGCGGCCAGGGTCGCCGCGATGGAGCACGAGCACCTGGGGCTCGGCGAGATCCAGCGGGCCAGCGGGCACGACACCCTGTTCGACAACCTGTTCGTGCTGCAGAACTTCCTGGACATGGACGCGTTCGCCGAGATGAACAGCAGGCACGGCATCACGTCGGTGCGGGCCGACGACTCCACGCACTACCCGTTCACCTGGGTCGTGACGCCCGGCGACCGGCTCACCGTCAAGCTGGAGTACCGCGACGACGACACCGACGGCGCCCGCCGGCTCCTGGACGACTACCTGCGCGTGCTCGACGACCTGGCCCGCTGGACCGGGCCGGTGGGCGCGCTGCGCGGGCTGGGTCCGGAGCCCGAGCCGGGCGAGCGCACGGAGGTGGGCACGGACACCGTGGTCGACCGGTTCGACCAGGCGGCCGAGCGGGGCCCGGAGCGGGTGGCGCTCGTCGCCCACGGCCGGACCATGACGTTCGCCCAGCTCCGGGAGCGCAGTCGCGCGGTGGCGGGGGTGCTCGCCCGGCGCGGCATCGGCCCGGAGATGACCGTGGGGCTGGCGATCCCGCGTTCGCTCGACTCGATCGTGGCGCTGTTCGCCGTGCTGCGCGTCGGCGCCGCGTACGTGCCGCTGGAGCTGGACCACCCGGACGAGCGGATCGCCGCGATCGTCGCGGACGCCCGGCCGGACGTGATCCTCACCGTGAGCGCCGTCTCGCCCCGGCTGACCGGCGACCTGATCGAGCTGGACCGCCCGCTGCCGGAGGCGGAGCCGTTCGTGACGTTCGCGCCGGACGACCCGGACCGGCTGCGCCACCCCGCGTACACGATCTACACCTCCGGCTCGACCGGGAAGCCCAAGGGCGTGGTCACCGAGTACGCCGGGCTCACCAACATGCTGATCAACCATCAGCGCCGGATCTTCGAGCCGGTGCTGGCGGAGCACGACCACCGGGTCTTCCGGATCGCGCACACCGTGTCGTTCGCGTTCGACATGTCGTGGGAGGAGCTGCTGTGGCTGGCCGACGGCCACGAGGTGCACATCTGCGACGAGGAGCTGCGCCGCGACGCGTCCCGGCTGGTGGAGTACTGCCTTGAGCACGGGATCGACGTCATCAACGTGACCCCCACGTACGCGCAGCAGCTGGTCGCCGAGGGGCTGCTCGACGACCCCGCGCGGCGGCCCGCGCTGGTGCTGCTGGGCGGTGAGGCGGTCACCCCGACGTTGTGGCAGCGGCTCACCGAGACCGAGGGGACGGTCGGCTACAACCTGTACGGACCCACCGAGTACACCATCAACACCCTCGGCGTCGGCACCTTCGAGTGCGAGGACCCGGTGGTGGGCGTGGCGATCGACAACACCGACGTGTACGTGCTGGACCCGTGGCTGCGGCCGGTGCCGGACGGGGTGCCCGGCGAGCTGTACGTGTCGGGTGTCGGCATCGCGCGCGGCTACCTCGGGCAGCCCGCCCAGACCGCGCACCGGTTCGTCGCGTGCCCGTTCGGCGAACCGGGCGAGCGCATGTACCGCACCGGGGACCTGGTGATCCGGCGGCCCGACGCGAACCTGATGTACCTGGGCCGCACCGACCAGCAGGTCAAGATCCGGGGTCACCGGGTCGAGCTGGGCGAGGTCGAGGCCGTGTTCGCGGCGCACCCGGCGGTCCGGTTCGCCGCCGCGGTCGCCCAGCCGGACCCGCAGGTCGACGGGGCGTACCGGCTGGCCGCGTACCTCGTGCTGGACGGCTCCGACCTGGCGACGGTCGCCACCGAGGTGGGCACGGGGCTGCCGGACTACCTGCGCCCCACGCACTACGCCCAGGTCGACACCATCCCGCTGACCGTGAACGGGAAGGCGGACACCGAGGCGCTGCCGGAGGCCAAGCCGCTGGGCGCGCTGACCACGGCGGGCGAGCGCGGCCCGGCGACCGAGACCGAGACCGTGGTGTGCGAGTTCTTCGCCGAGGCGCTGGACCTGGATGATGACGAGGTGAGCGCGGTGAGCGACTTCATGTCCCTCGGGGGACACTCCATGCTGGCGGTGCGGCTGATCGGGCTGCTCCGCCGCGAGTACGGTCCCAGGATCACCGTCCGCGACCTGTTCACCCTGCGCACCCCGGAAGCGATTGCCCGGCACCTCGATGACTGACGAGCGGCGGCCCCGTAAGGGGTCCGACATCCTCTGGACCGCACTGCGGCGCAACGCGGGCCCCATGGCCGGGGGCACCGCCCTCATGGGCATGTACCAGGCGGGGGAGACGGCCTTTCCCATCGCGCTCGGCCTGATCGTCGAGCACACGCTGGCGGACCGCAGCCTCGGCTCGCTCGGCCTGTCGATCGCCGCGCTGGCGGTGATCATCACGACCGTGTCGCTGTCGTGGCGGTTCGGGATGCGGATCCTGCAGAAGGCCAACACGACCGAGGCGCACCGCTGGCGGGTGCTGGTCGCGGCCTGCGGGCTCCAGCCGGTGGCCAGGAACGTCGACCTCAAGTCCGGCGAGGTCCTGACCATCGCCACCGAGGACGCCGACCAGACCGCCGACATCATCGAGGTGGTGCCGCTGCTGATCAGCTCACTCGTCGCGGTGCTGATCACGGCGATCGCGCTGGGCCTGGCCAGCGTCCAGCTCGGCCTCCTGGTGATCGTGGGCACGACCGCGATCCTGACGATCCTGAGCGTGATGTCCCGGCGGATCGGCGCCAGCACCGGCGAACAGCAGGCCCGGGTGGCGCGGGCGGGCGCCAAGGTCGCCGACCTGATCAGCGGCCTGCGCCCGCTGCACGGCTTCGGCGGCAACCACGCGGCCTTCCTGTCCTACCGGAAGGTCAGCACGGAGGCCAAGACCCAGGCGATCACCGTCGCCAGGGTGAACGGCGCGTACGCGGGCACCGCGCTGGCCCTGAACGCGATCCTCGCCGCCGCCGTGACCCTGACGGCGGGCTGGCAGGCGTTCAACGGCCAGATCACCATCGGGGAGCTCGTCATGGCCGTGGGGCTGGCGCAGTTCATCATGGAACCGCTCCGGCTGTTCTCCGAGATGCCCAAGTACGTGATGATCGCGCGCGCGTCGGCCGAGCGGATGGCGCTGGTGCTGGCCGCGCCGCCGGTGATGACCCCGGGGGAGGAGCGCCCGGCCCCGGGCGGCGACCTGGAGGTGGACGGCGTCCGGTACGGGACCCTGCGCGAGCTGAAGTTCCACGTGTCCGCCGGCGAGTTCGTGGCCATCACCGCCTACCAGCCGCGCGCGGCGGCCGATCTCGCCTCGATCCTCGCCGTGCACGTGCCGCCCGACGCCTACGACGGTGTCGTCCGGGTCAGCGGGCGGGAGCTGGCGGACCTGTCGATCGAGGCGGTCCGCGAGCACATGCTGGTGAACCCGTACGACGGGGAGATCTTCGCGGGCACCCTCCGCACGAACATCGACCCGGCGGGCGTCAGCCGCACGGTCCCCGAGGCCGTCGAGGCGTCCATGCTGACCGACGTCGTCGCCCTCCATCGCGAAGGGCTCGACCACGGCGTCCGCGACCGTGGCGCGAACCTCTCCGGCGGGCAGCGTCAACGGCTGTCCCTGGCCCGCGCCCTGGCCGCCGACACCGACATCCTGGTCCTGCACGACCCGACCACGTCCGTCGACGCGGTCACCGAGCAGCTCATCGCGCGCAACATCGCCGAACTGCGCCGGGGCCGCACCACCGTGGTGCTCACCAGCAGCCCGGCCCTCCTGGACGCCGCCGACCGGGTCCTCGTCCTGGACGACGGCGTCATCACCGCCGAGGACACCCACCGCAACCTCCTCACCGCCGACGAGAACTACTGCCTCGCCGTGGCCCGGTGACCGCGTCCTGACCTGAGGTTTTCCGCAGGGCAAGTGGGTGGGGCGCCGCATTCTGCCGACCGGGCGGCCTTCCATAGCGTTGCGCCCATGATGCAGACGATGATGAACGTGCTGGTGGCGGCGGCCGTCGCGGCGGGTGGCCAGGGGCCGGGCGTACGCCCCGAGTTGGAGAAGATCGTGGCGGGCGACGCGGCGACGGCCGCTCTGGCGCGGGTCAGCGACGGAAACCGTACCTGGTCCGGCGCCGTGGGGGTGCGCGACGTCAAGCGCGGCGGGCGGCCCTCGCCCGGCGGGCACTTCCGGATCGGCAGCGTCACCAAGACGTTCGTGGCGACCGTGGTGCTCCAGCTCGTGGACGAGGGCAAGGTGCGGCTCGACGACCCCGTCGACCGCCACCTGCCGGGCCTCGTACCGGGCGGGGAGCAGATCACCGTCCGTGCGCTCCTCAACCACACCAGCCATCTGTACGACTACATGAGCGAACCTGGTTATTCGACCAACCGGTGGCGCGGCGACGCCCGGTTCCGTTCGTACCGGCCGCGTGAGCTGCTGAAGGTGGCCTTCGCCAAGAAGCTCCCCGACGACGGCCGGTGGCACTACTCCAACACCAACTACGTGGTGCTCGGGCTGCTGGTGGAGAAGGTGACGGGCAGGGCGTACGGCGAAGAGGTCAGGCGCCGCATCCTGCGCCCGCTGGGGCTGCGCCACACGGTGGTGCCGGGCGATCGGGCGGGCCTGCCGTCGCCGCACGCCAAGGGGTACGAGCCGATGCCCCGCCTGGTGGACGCGACTCGGATGAACCCCTCGCTCGACTGGGCGGCGGGGGAGATGATCTCGACCACAGCGGACCTGGAGCGGTTCATGTCCGCCCTGCTGGACGGCAAGCTGACCAGCGCCGCCTCGCTGCGCGCCATGCGCACGACCGTCGACACCAAGGTCGGATTCGGCTACGGGCTCGGCCTGCAGGCGTACCCGCTGCCGTGCGGCAAGGTGTGGGGCCACAGCGGCGAGCTGATCGGGTACCTGACGTTCGCGTTCCGCTCGGACTCGGGCAAGTCGCTGACCCTGTCGATCAACCCGTCGACCCGCAACCCTTCCACGGCGGAAGTGATGGGCATCGCCACCAAGGTGTTCTGCGGGTCCGCAGGCTAGACGTGGGACGGCGCGTGTCCGTACGGGCTGATCGTATGGACACGCGCTGAGGTGAGGGCCGTCAGTCGCTGCCGTCATGCGCCCAGTTACGCACCGGTGGGGCGTATTGGGCTGGCTTGTCCGCCACCTTGACGTCGGGGCTGATCAGCCAGGCCTGATAGTCGGGCGTGAACATCCGGTAGACCGACGGAGGTGGCGTCGAGCTCGCCTCGTCGAGCCGGGCGCGCAGGTCGGCCGGCAGGTCGAAGTCGAGCGCGGTCAGGTTGGCGTCGAGCTGGGCGACGCTGCTCGCCCCGATGATCGCGGCGGCGACCCCGGGCTGGGTGGCGACCCAGTTGACCGCGACCTGGGCCATCGTCACGCCGAGGCTGTCGGCGACGCTCTCCAGCGTCGCCAGAAGCCGCCACTGCTCGTCCGTCCACGAGCGGCCGGCCGAGCCTCCGTCGCTGAGCCGGCCCTCCCCGACCAGGCCTCGGTCGGCCTGCCGGTACTTGCCGGTGAGGAAGCCGCCGCCGAGCGGGCTCCACGCGGTGATGCCGAGCCCCAGGCTCTGCCCCATCGCGACGTGCTCCAGCTCGATCGCCCGCTCGATGAGGGAGTAGGGCAACTGCAGGCTGACCGCCGGCACGAGGGAGTGGGCCTCGGCGTAGGTCTGGGCCCGCGCCGCGTACCAGCTGGGCACGTCGGACAGGCCCGCGTAGCGGATCTTGCCGGCCCTGGTGAGGTCGTCGAAGGTCCGCATGACCTCCTCGACGGGGGTGATCCGGTCCCAGGTGTGCAGCATGAACAGGTCGATGTAGTCGGTGCGCAGGCGGCGCAGCGAGGCCTCGACCGCTCTGATCATGTGCTTGCGGCCGTTGCCCCCGGCGTTCGGATCTCCGGGGTCGACGCTGTTGGTGAACTTGGTGGTGAGCACGACCCGGTCGCGCACCTTGGCTTCCGCGATGAGGTTGCCCAGGATGGTCTCGCTCTCGCCGGCGGTGTAGAAGTCGGCGGTGTCGATGAAGTTGCCGCCCGCTTCGAGGTAGCGGCGGAAGATGGGACGGGCCTCCTCTTCGGTCTTGCCGTAGGCGGCGTGGAAACCGCCGGTGCCGAAGTTCATGGTGCCGAGCGCCAGTCGGCTGACGCGCAGCCCGGAACGTCCGAGCAGGTAGTAGTGGTTGAGGGACATGAGGGTGTTACTCCGTTCGGAGGCGCGTTCTTGCCGTTTGAACCTTTCGGTCCACTCAGCTTGCGCATCCTAAATTGGACTGTCAAGTCCAAAAATGCCCCGCTCCGGAGGGGTGAGCCTGTGGGCGCGCAGGTGGGCGAGGCCCAGGTCCAGTGCCGCCTCCAGATGCGCGGTCCGGCCGGTGGACAGCTGGAGCAGCACGCCGCCCTGGATGCCGGCGAGCAGGGCGGCGGCCGTGCGGTCGGGGTCGAGGCCGGGGTCGATCTCGCCGATGTCCTGCATGTGCCGTACGCCGGTGGCGATCTCGGCCTGCCAGCGGCGCGTCAGCTCGGTGACCACGGCCTGCGCGCCGGGCGTCGTGTCGCCCAGCTGTGACATGACGGAGTTGAGCGGGCACAGGCGGCCCTGCCTGCGATAGCGGTCGACGACCTTGTCCCGCCACAGCTGCCAGGCGGGCCAGGAGGTGAGATCGCCGAGCTGGGGTTGCTGGTCCTCCAGCACACGATCGGCTTCCAGGCGGGCCACGGCCAGCAGCAGTTCCTCCCGCCCGCCCGGGAAGTAGTGGAACAGCTGGCTCTTGCTCGTCGCCGTCCTGGCCAGCACGTCGTCGAGGGTGGTGGCGGGCACGCCGTGCTCGCGGATGTGCGCGGCCGCGCCCTCGAGAATGCGCTGCCGCGTCGCGGCTCCCTTGCTGGTCAGCGAACGCATGAAACCTCCATTGGACTCTTGGGTCCACTTTATGGTGTCAGGCCGACCTCGCTCGTCATCGGCCAGGCTCTTTGAGGTGATTCGGCAGTGCAGATCACTTGGCTCAGGGAACGCGGTCGACGACGACCATCATGTCCGGGTCATCCGGCTTCTGCAGCACGTCATCGATCCAGCCGTCCCCCGGGCGGATCCGATGGAAGCGGAACACGACACTGGTGTCGTTCGCCCCGATGACACAGCGAACGGGAACCGGCTCCGGCAGCGCCCGGACCAGACCGAACACCCTGTCCGCCACGACCAGCCCCAGCCTCAGCAGCCCGGCCTGATCCTCCTGGCTGATCAGAGGCCGGTCATCAAGGCTCGTCACCTGTACGGGCGCGTAATCCTCCAGGTGAAAGGCGTTGACGAACCACTCATAGCCGGACAGGTCCTGCCACCCCATCGTGGCGATCGCCGCCGAAGCGGACTCCGGCATCCCCACCCACTGACCGACGTGATCAGCGAACACCCAGGCACCCTCGTTGTACGCCAGCCCGCCCGCGAACTTGTCGAGGAGAGCCTGGCCGAGCTCGGTGGCGGGAAAGGGCTGGAGCAAGGGCTGAAGGGCGGATGCCGCCGCTTCGTTCATCCGCATGGCAAGCACCACGGAACGGTACCGTTCCCCGGCCCCGGGAGGTCACGTACAGGTGCCGTCGATCGAGCAGGCGCCCGGCGGCGTCGCCACGGCCTCGGCGGTGGCGTGGTCGTATCCGGTGATGTCGCTCATGCGGACTCCTTCGTGGTGTCGGGCGTGACGGTGGCCGAGCCGTGCAGGCGGTTCGTCTGGTCGTCGAGGTGCCCGTCGAGGCGTTTGCGGAGCAGTCCGGCCCAGGAGGCCGGCAGTGCGTCTGGGTGGTCGAGCAGGCGCAGGGCGGCGGCTCGGTCGGCGCGGTCGACGTTGACCACGCGGTGCGCCTCGGCGGCGGTGATGCCGTGGCCGGGGCGGAAGAGCCGGTCGATGCGGTCGCCGGCGCGCAGGCGGCCGGGGCGCAGCACTCGGCAGTAGAAGCCGGTCCTGCCGCTCTGCTGGGTGATGACGGCCATGTCGGGGATGCCGTGGTGGGCGGCCAGTTTGTAGCAGGGCCGGCGTGGCTGGGTCACCTGGAGCACGACGGTGCCGATGGCGTAGACCGAGCCCAGTACGGCGTCGCTCTCCAGGATCCCGGAGATGGTGAGGTTCTCGCCGAACGCCGGCCGGGTGAGGGGGCCGACCCGCTGGGCCCATGCGTCGTAGTGCTCGCTCGGGTAGAGGAGGACCGCTTTGTCGGGTCCGCCATGGTTTTTCCGGTCGCCCTGTTCGTCGCCGGTCAGGCCGAGCCGGGCGACCTCGACCGGCCCGTCCACGGGGGTCTTCCCGATGCCCGACGCCACGGCGCGGCCCCGCCAGTTCAGCGGTCGCACGGCGCCGACGGACACGACGAGCACCCTCGCGCCGCTCATCGCCGAGCCCGCGGCAACGCGGTCGCAGCCAGATGAGTGTGGTCGCGGTCGTCGAGCGCGCCCATCGGCCCGCCGAGGGCCACGAGCACGTCGAGCCGCGACGCCTCCGGCAGTGGTTCATGCCGGTCGACGAGCACCTCGGCGCCGGCCACGGCCGGCGCCGGCGCGATCAGGGCCGGACCTTCGTACGGGACGTGCTGGACGACTACCGCCTGCATAGCGGCCTCCTCCGTTGTTGTGCCGACTTCAGCAAGCATGCCACAATATTGCTAGGAGTCCTACCTACTTTGCCAGGCGCGCCCCCCAGAACAACCGGCGGCAGGCGTACGGCCACCGCCTGACCACGGCGGCGGGCGCGCCGGCCGGCGACCTGTTCCGCCTGATGACCGGCGAGCGGCGGCAAGCCCTGTTCGACAACACCGCACGGGCCATCAAGGGCGCCCGGAAGGAGACCGCCGAACGGCACATCGCGCACTGCGCCAAGGCCGATCCCGCCTACGGCGCGGGCGTGCGCAAGGCCTGCGAGGTCATCGGCGCGCTCTGAACGACAACGTCCGGCGGCCCGCTCAGGGCCGCCGGTGGTCGGCTAGGCGGTGGCCGGCTGGTGTTCGGGGCAGTCGGTCCGCAGGTCCGTCAGCGGCAACGGCGTCCGCAGCAGGTGGCAGTGATGGGGTGCGGCCGGGTCGGCGTGCGCGTGGGCCCCGAAGAAGCGACAGGTCGTACATGTCCTTGAGACGCTCACCACGTGCCGGCGCTGCAGCTCCGCGATCACGTGCAGCAGGCTGTCCAGGGTCACCGCCCGGTGCTCGACCGGCAGCCCGGCGAGCGCGTCCAGCAACGGCCCGTCCCATGGCGTCAGCCGGCGCGCGACCTCCTCGCCGCTGTCGGTCAGGGTGAGCAGCCGCCGGCGCCCGTCCGCGCCCGGCGAGCGCGTCACCAGCTGCTTGCGCTCCAGCGCGCTGACGGCGTCGGACATCGTCGGCGTGGTGACGTCGAACTCCGCGGCGAGCGCGCTCACCTCGCGGCGGACGGTCGGCTGGCGGGACAGCGCGAGCACCGTCTGCTGCTGCAGCGGAGACAGCCCGTGCTCGCGGGCGGTCCGCTGGGTGAGCGAGCGCATACCGTGCCCGATCCGCTCGAGCGCGTCGGCGAGCCGCCGGTCCAAGTCGGCCGGGCCGCTGGTCTCGGTCATGTGCTCGGTCATGCCACCCGCCTGAAGCGTAGGACTCCTAATCACCGTAATGATACGCGTGCGGCGCGAGGAACGAGAACGGGCGGGCAGCGGGCGAGACGCCCGCTGCCCGCCCTCATCCGATCAGCCTGCCTTGCGCAGCGCGACCTTCGGGAAGTCGACGGGGACCGACAGCGCGACGTTGACGTAGTTGGTGAACAGGTTGAGCGCGACGTGCGCCAGCAGCTCCACGATCTCCTCGTCGTCGAACCCGGCCGTACGCAGCGCCTCGACGTCGGAGTCCGTGACCTGTGCGCGGTCCTCCACCAGCTTGGCGGCGAACTCGAGCGCGGCGTTGACGCGCGGGTCGTGCGAGTGTCCGTCCTGGGCGTGGCTCATGTCCTCCGCTGAGACGCCGGCCTTGCGGCCCAGGGCGGAGTGCGCGGCCAGGCAGTACTCACAGCTGTTGCGGTCGGCGACGAGCACGGCGACCTGCTCGCCGAGCTGGGCGCCCAGGCGTCCGCCGCCGAGGGCGCCGAACCCGGTCCACATCATCTTGAGCGCGGCGGGCGAGTTGGCGACGGCCTTGAACATGGCCGGAGTCGTGCCGAAGGTCGCGGTGATGTCGTCGAGCAGCGGCTTGGACCCACCGGTGGCGCTCTGGGCGTCGATCAGCTTGACACGGGACATGGGTGTGCTCCTGTCATCATCATGGGATACGCGGAACGTACGATTCGCCCGCATGTGAGCAGTCTGCGCAGGTGAAGCGCCTTGCGCGATTGACTGTTAGCAGTACTATCAATGATGAGCGGCAGGACGTCAAGCCAAAGTTAGGAGTACGAAATATGACTGAGGGCTTCGACGCGATCGGCGAGCCCGTCGCGAGGCGTGTGACGAGCGGCCTGTCCAAGATCGGCACGGTGCTCAGGAGCCGGGCGTGGAAGGGCGCCGGGTCGGCTGGTGTGACGCCGACCCAGGCGCAGGCGCTGGAGTCGCTGCGCGGGAGGCCGACGAGTCTCGGCGCGCTGGCCGCTCGCCTGGGCGTCTCGGCCGCGACCGCGAGCAACGCGGTGAGCACCCTTGTGGACAAGGGGCTCGTGGTGAAGGAGTCCGGCGCGAACAAGCGATCCGTGACGCTGCGTCTCACCGAGGCGGGCGAATCGATGGCGGATCGGGCGAGCGAGTGGCCCGACTTCCTGAGCGGCGCCGTCGAAACGCTCGACTCCCGCGAGCAGGTCGTCATGCTGCGGGCGCTGGTCAAGCTGATTCGCACGTTGCAGCAGAACGGCGACATCCCGCCGCAACGCATCTGCGTGACCTGCCGCTCGTTCCGGCCGCGCGTCCACGCGGACCCCGTGAACCCGCACCACTGCGACTACCTGGACGCGGCCTTCGGGGACCGGGACCTGCGCCTGGACTGCCCCGAACAGGTCGACGCCGCACCCGAGCAGCAGGACCTCGCCTGGCGACGCTTCGCCTCCGCGTAACCGCCCTCGTGGCTCTCGCCGGAGCGGCGGGGCGTTCAGTACGCGGCGTCGAGCTTCGCCCGCTGTTCCGCCGTCAGCTCCAGGTCCACCGCGGCCAGGCTCTCCTCCAACTGCTCGACCGAGGAAGCGCCGACCAGCGGGATCATCGGGATCTCGCCGCCCATGAGCCAGGCGAGCACCACCTGGTTCACCGTCGCGCCGGTCTCCTGCGCCACCTCCCGCAGCGCCGCGAGCCGCCGAGGGGTGCCCGCGTGGTCGAACGCGCCGTCGAGCGGCTTGTCCTCGCGTACGTATCCGCCGCCCAGCAAGGGCGAGTAGGCGACGAGTGTGAGCTCGGGCTCGGCCCGCAGATAGCTGAGCAGGTTGCCGCCGACCACGCCGAGGTTGCCGTCCTCGGAGCGCAGCGTCGGCAGATCGGTGCGCGGGCGCAGGTAGGTGTGGTGATACTGCAGGACCTCGTAACCGGGCAGTCCCGCCGAGGCCGCCAGGCTCCGGGCTCGCTCCAGCCGCCACGCCCAGTGGTTGCTCGCCCCGAGCAGACCCACGACGCCGTCCTCGACCAGGCCCGCGAAGGCCTCGACGGTCTCCTCTAGTGGCACCTGCGAGCCTTCGACGTACGTGTGGGCGTACAGAAGGTCCAGTTTCTCCACGCCGAGGCGCTCTCTGCTGCGCGCCGAGGATTCGCGGATCACGGGGGCGGACAGGCCTTCGAGGTCGCGGCTGAGGGTGGTCGCGGGAGCGGTGGGGCGGCCGCCGAGCTTGGTGGCGATGACGATCTCATCCGTGAGGTCGCGACTGCGCCGCCAGCGGCCGAGCAGTGCTTCGCTCTCGCCCCCCTGGGTGCCGTGGACCCAGTAGGCGTAGTTGTTGGCGGTGTCGAGGAAATTGCCGCCGGCTTCGACGAAACGGTCCAGGATGGCGAACGACGTCGCCTCGTCGACGGTGGTGCCGAACATCATGGCGCCCAGGCTGAGTTCGCTGACGCGGCGGCGGGTCTTCGGGTCGCTGCCGATCGTACGGTATTTCACGAAAAATCCTTTTTTGCGGCCATTGCGGGTGTTAGGTGGGATTTCTTCACCTTGGAGTCCACCCGGCCGCATGTGAAGATCGATAACTGCCATTTATGCTCGTTTATCGGCCAACGGGCCCCAGAGCGTCTAACGCTCACCCGGAGTGACGACGCCCGACTCGTAGGCCAGGACCACCGCCTGCACCCGGTCGCGCAGCCCGAACTTCGTCAGGATGCGCCCGACATGCGTCTTGACCGTGGTCTCCGACAGGAACAGGTCGGCCCCGATCTCGGCGTTGGAGGCGCCCCGGGCCAGGCCGAGGAAGACCTCGCGCTCACGCTGGGTGAGCACCTTGAGCACGGCGTCCGGGTCGCTCCCCGCCCTGGCCACGAGCTGCCCGATGAGCCGCCGGGTCGTGGCGGGCGCGATGATCGAGTCGCCCCGGTGCACGTGCCGGATCGCGGCGATGATCTCCTCCCCGGACGCGTCCTTCAGCATGAACCCGCTCGCACCGGCGCGAAGCGCCGCCAAGGCGTGCTCGTCGAGGTCGAACGTGGTCAGCGCCAGCACCTTCGGCGGGTCGTCCAGCCGCTGGATCTCCCTCGTGGCGGTGACCCCGTCCATCCGGGGCATGCGGATGTCCATCACCACCACGTCGACGCGCCGCGCCTGCAGCGCCTTCAGGGCCTCCAGCCCGTCACCGGCCTCGGCGACCACCTCCATGTCGGGCTGGGACCTGACGACCATGGTCAGGCCGTTGCGCAGCAGCTCCTGATCGTCGACGATCATGATCCTGATGATGGGAGACTCCTCGGCTCATAGGGCAGGGCGGCCGACAGTACGAAGCCCGCCCCGGGCCGCCCGCCGACCTCCAGGGTGCCGCCCACCATGCTGAGACGTTCGCGCATCCCGGTCAGCCCGACACCGGGCTCTTCCACGGCCGGTCCGGCGCCGTCGTCCGCGATGGTGATGTGCAGTCCGTCCGGGCGCCACGCGAGCGTCATGTCGGCCGTGGCCGTCGTCCCCGCGTGCTTGATCACGTTGGTCAGCCCCTCCTGGATGACGCGATAGGCGGTCAGGTCGACGGCCGGCCGCAGCGGCCTGGCCTCCCCGACCTCCTGTACGGCGACGCGGACACCCGTACCGCGCATCTGGTCGAGCAGGTCGGAGAGGTCACCGAGGCCCGGCTGCGGCGCGGTGCCGCCGTCGGCGCGCAGCACGCCCAGGAGCCCGCGCATGTCGCGCAGGGCGTCGCGCCCGACGCCGGCGATGGTGGCGAACACGCCCGCCCCGGGCGCGTCCGGATCGGACAGCCTGCCGCCCTCCGCCTGGCTGACCATGACGGCGAGCGAGTGGGACACCACGTCGTGCATCTCGCGGCTGATCCGGTCGCGCTCCGCCCGCGCCGCGTCCGCCCGCTCCCGCGCGCGGTCGGCCTCGGCCCGCTCCGCCTTCGCCCTGAGCTCGGCCAGGAACAACGTCCGCACGCGGCTTAGGCGGCCCAGCGACCAGAGGCACGCGGTCACGGCGACCAGACCGGTCGACAGCCCGATCCGCCAGGGGACCAGGTCGTAGCCGCCCGACGAGCCGCCCCACGAGGCCGGATCCCAGAACCGCGCCACGACCAGGACCACCCCGGCCAGGGCGACGCCCAGGCAGGCCAGGCCGGGCAGGAGATCGAGCCGGCCGGACGCCGTATAGAGCAGCAGCCCGAAGACCAGCGAGCTCGGCAGCAGCACCGCCGGATAATAGGCGCCGGCCGGATCGTGCAGGGGCGGCAGCAGCACCAGCAGCAGCATCGCCGCGGCGGCCAGGCCGTACGCGGCCCGCGGGCGCAGCCGGCGCGGAACCACGCAGCCGTGCAGCACCAGCAGCCCGAGCCCCGCGAGCAGGCGAAGAGGCAGCGGGCTGTCCGAGGCCCGGAGCAGGGCGACCGAGACCAGGCCCAGGGGCAGGGCGAGCAGGACGGCGAGCACGGCGTCGCCGCTCACCGGATGCCGGCTGAGAAACGAATCCACCGCGGCCTCGGCCGGAGACGGGGACTCTTCCACACCTGACATTATGGTCAGCCCCCGTCAGCGAGACTCCGGCGGCGGGCGAGGTACGCCAGGGCGGCCACCGCCAGGGCCGCGCCCCACAGCGGCCACAACATCTCCGGCAGCCAGGCGCCCAGCTCATCGCCGGCCCCGGCCGGGCCGACCTGCTCGCCGCTGACCTTCTTGCGTACGTACATCAGCCCGGCGGACGTGATCGGGAGGGATACGGCCAGTGCCGAACCGGCCGGGAGGCGGGCCGGAATCGGCCGCCCGCGCAGGAACGGCACCCAGCGCGGCCAGGTCTCACCCCATGGCCGGACCAGGCCGACGGTCAGGACCGCGCCGAGGAGGCCGAGTGCGCTGAGCCCGGCGCCGATCGGGGTGATCTCGGCGATGTAGGCGAGGAACTCGTCGCTGACGCCCACGGGAACGCCCAGCAGCCAGCCGAAGCGGGTGACGGCGTACCCGACGGGGACGGCGACCGCGACGGCGACCGCGTACCGCCCGGCCCGGAGCGCGCCGGCGGCGCTGCCGGGCCGCCCCTGTCCCGCGAGCAACGCGCGCGTCCCCAGGACGATCAGGCTGACGCCGGCCGCCATCAGGATCAGCAGGTTGACGCTCGGCCAGGTCAGCATGGACGCGATCATCGAGAACTCGACCTGGCCGGCCAGCGCGGCGGCGAGCATCACCGGCAGGTACCCTGCGGTCATCATGATGCGTACGTCGGGCAGCAGCACCGCCAGGCCGACGCCGGTCACCACGGCCACGACGGCGGCGGCCCGGTTGAGCCGGCCCCTGGCGGCGAGCGCGGCGACGACGCCGGCCGCCACCGCCGCCACCGCCAGCACACTCCCGCCGACCGCCGCCGGATGAGGGTCGAGCAGCGTGTTGCCCGCGCCCGCGCGACCGGCGTCGAAGGGGTATCCGGGTGCTCCGAGAGCCCAGAGAAGGCCGAGGACCAGATAGCTCGCCGACCAGACAGAGATGATCACGACCGTACGGCGGATCCGTGGATGAGAGGTGTTCACCCGGCTCAATCTGCCGCCGAGGCGGTGCCCCGCACATCGTCACCAGGTCTCGGCCGGGTCCTCCGGAGGTCGTGACGCCGGGTCCGGCGCGGTGGACGCCGGCGGCACGGATCCGGTGAAGTAGGCGGCGCTCTCCGCGTCCGTCGGGTAGTACGACTCGATCGAGACCTCGTCCAGGGTGATGTCCATCGGGGTGCCGAACGTGGTGGTGGTCGAGAACAGCCGGAGTTCTCGGTCGCCGAAGCGAAAGATCATCGGGACCGCGATCTCGGACTCGATCGGCTGGCTCGCGTCGTCGGAGCCGGGTGCGAGGAACTCCTCGTAGAGCGTGGTGAGCTCGGGGTCGGGAGCCGTGGCGAGCTGACGCGTGATCCGCGTGCGGAGCACCGAACGCACCTCGGCCAGGTTGACGATCCGGGAGGCGAGCCCGCGCGGGTCCAGTCCGAGCCGCACCAGGTTGATCGGCGGCCGGAGCAGGTCGGGGTCGACGTCCGCGAGGAACGGGTCGATGGCGCGGTTGGTCATCACGAGGTTCCAGCGGCGATCGATGACCAGCGCCGGGTACGGCTCGTGCGCGCGCAGCACCTTGGCGATCGCGTCCCGGGCGGCCGACAGCGCGTCCCCGTCGAGCGGCCGTTCGGCGTAGCGGGGTGCGAAGCCGGCGGCGAGCAACAGCCGGTTGCGCTCGCGTAACGGCACGGCGAGCTGATCGGCCAGCCGGAGAATCATGTCGGCGCTCGGGTTGGACTTGCCGGTCTCCACCAGGCTGACGTGACGAGCCGAGACGTCGGCGGCGATCGCGAGATCGAGCTGGCTGAGCCCCCGGCGATGCCGCCACTGCCGCAGCAGTTCCCCCACCGTGTGCATGGCCGCCGATGCTACTCCTCGGTGAGCGGGACGCCATGACATGCGAGTTCATCGACAGCCGTCGCGACGGCGGGAACACTGCTCCGCATGACTGCGAAGAACATGACCACGGACAACAAGAGCATCGTCCAGCGAGCGCTGACCGCACTGGTCGCGACGGGCGACGCCGATGCGCTCGCGCCGTTGCTGAGCGACGATTTCATCCATCACCGGCCGGATTCCTCCTCGACCAAGGCGGAATGGCTCGCCGCCGTAGGGGCTGCGCTCATCCCGCTCGCCGGCATGCAGGTCGAGATCGGGCACGTGCTCGCCGACGGTGATCACGTGGTGATGCGCTCACGGCGTTGGCTGCCCGGCGCCGAGCCGGGGATCGTGGTCGTCGACATCTGGCGGCTCGACGACGGGCTGATCGCCGAGGCGTGGGAGATCATCGAGCCGGTGTCCCAGGCGGCCGCCCATCTGACGTGGTGGGAGCCCGCCGAACGCTGACCTCATCCGATGATCTTGCCGAAAAGGAATTTTTGCATTTTCGGCAAGATTTGCTACGGTGGAGGACATGACGGGAAATATCGACATCGGGCTGCGGGAGCGCAAGAAGCGGGAGACCCGCGCCGCGCTGAGCCGGGCCACGATCCGCCTGTGCCTTGAGCGCGGGCTGAGCAACGTGACCGTGGAGGAGATCGCCGAGGCGGCGAACGTGTCCGTGCGCACCTTCCGTAACTACTTCTCCAACAAGGCCGAGGCGGTCGCCGCCGGCCACCTGGAGCGGGCGCTGCGGATCGCCGACGAGCTGCGAGCGCGGCCGGTCGACGAGCCTCTGTGGGACTCGATCGTGAACGCGGTGCAGGCCCAGCTCGCACCGGGCGAGGGCGACGGTGGGGGAGACGGTGGCGGGTCTCCCCCCGACCGGCGCCGGCACGACGCGCTCCGGCTCCTGCTGGCCGAGCCGGCGCTGCAGGGCGAGGTCCTCAAGGCGGACGTGGCCGCCCGGGACGAGCTGGCCAAGGCGATCGCCGAGCGCACCGGCACCGACGTGGCCCATGACGTCTACCCGAAGCTGGTCGCGGCGGTGGTCGGCGCGGGCAGCGCCGTGGCCGTGGAGCACTGCCTGAGCGCCGACCGGCCGACGCCGCTCGGGCCGCTGCTGCGCGAGGTGTTCGATCGGCTCACCGCGGGCCTTCCCGTCCCCTGAGCCGGCTCACCCCGTCCCCTGAGCGGGCTCACCCGTCCCCGAGAACGTGCGAACGAAGGAAACACCGATGATCAGAGATGTCGTCATCGCCGGCGGCGGTCCGAACGGGCTGATGATGGCCTGCGAGCTGAGCCTGGCCGGAGTCCGGCCGATCGTGCTGGAGCGGCTGCCGGAGCCGAGCGAGGAGCCGAAGGCCAACGGACTGCTGGGCCAGGTCGTGATCATGATCGACCGCCGCGGGCTGTACGAACGACTCGGCGGCAACCCGGCGCCACCGCGGCCGAACTCCGCGTACTTCATGTTCGGCGCGCTGGGCCTGGATCTGAGCCTGCTGGAGGACAGCCCGATCCACACTCTGTCGGTGCCGCAGCGCCGCTTGGTCCAGGTCCTTCAGGAGCGCGCCATCGAGCTGGGCGTGGAGATCCGGCGGGGACACGAGGTGGTCGGCCTGTCGCAGGACGGCGACGCGGTCACCGTCGACGTCACGGGTCCGGGCGAGGCGTACCGGCTGCGGGCCCGGTACCTGATCGGCGCGGACGGAGCCCACAGCACCACGCGCAAGCTCTCCGGCATCGGGTTCCCCGGCGTCACCTACGACCGGATGACCCTCCGCTCGGCGCACGCGACGGTCCCGGCGGACTGGGTCGATCCCGTGACCGGTGCGCTGAACGTGCCCGGTCATGGCGCCGTCCTGCCGTTCCTGCCGCACCGCACCGAGCACGGCGGGTTCTCCTACGCGCCGATGCCGGGCCACCCGCCGCTGATCAGCGTCACGGAGTGGGACCAGCCCGCGACCGACGCCCCGATGAGCCTCGATGAGGTACGGGCGAGCATCCGCCGCGTGCTCGGCGTCGACGTGCCCCTCGGTCCGCCCGACGGCGCAGGGCCGCACGCGCTGCGCCGGCTGACCGGCGGTAACACCCGGATCGCCGAACGGTTCGCCGACGGCCGGGTGTTCCTGATCGGTGACGCCGCCCACGTGTACGCCGCCACGGGAGGCGGCCCCGGCCTCAACCTCGGCCTGCAGGACTCGGTCAACCTCGGCTGGAAGCTCGCCGCCGAGATCCGGGGCAGCGCCCCGCCCGGACTGCTGGACAGCTACGAGACCGAGCGGCGATCGGCCGCCGAGCGCATGGTCCTGAACGCGCGGGCGCAGTCGGCCCTGATCGCCCCCGGCGGCGACGTCACCGGGCTGCGCGAACTGTTCACCGAACTGCTCCGCGACCCGGACACCGTACGACGCCTGGCCGAGCTCACCGCGGGCGCCGACGTCCGCTACGACATGGGCGGGCCCGAGGCGCACCCGCTGGTCGGCCGGTTCGCCCCGGACCTGGAGCTGCGTACCTCGGCCGGGCCGGTCCTGCTGGCCGAGCTGACCAGGACCGCGCGCCCGCTGCTGCTGGACCTGACCGAGGACGCGTCGCTCGCGGAGACGCTCGCCCCGGTGGGGGACCGCGTCGAGATCGTCACCGCCCGACCCCAGCCCCACGCGCCCACGGCCCTGCTCCTTCGACCGGACTGCTACGTGGCCTGGGCATCGGCCTCACCTCGGCCGGATCCTGCGGAGCTGGCAGCGCTCCGGACAGCCTTGCAGCGGTGGTTCGGCGCCGTCGAACCGGCCCGAGCCTGACGCGTGCCTACGATCGCCCTGAATTGAACCGTCTTGTCGGAATCGGCTGGACGGTGCAGTCGATCACCAAGCCGGCCGCCGGGGCCGACAATCCTTACCTGGACGACAGGAGGGTCCGCGACGTGGTGAGGATGTGGCGGCACGCGTCTCCGGCGGAGAGGGACGACATGTTCGACAACGTCTGCTTCGACTACGGGGACGCGGCGCCCAACGGCTCCTCGTGCTCGTGGCCCACCGTCTCGCCACCGTGCGGGATGCCGACTTCATCATCGTCTTCGACGAGGGGCGGGTCCTGGCACAGGGCAGCCACGACGACCTGATCAAGGAAAGCCCGCTTTATCGGGAGCTCGCACACGACCAGCTACTCGTCGACTGATCCGCAGCCCAGGCCTCCGGGCCTTCGTCGTGCCTACCACCAGGCGAAGGCGAGCCAGGCGAGGAGGGGCGCGACGAAGATCGAGATGATGCCGTAGGTGAGAAGCTGGCGGAACAGGCGGGGCCTGGCCGATGGTGCGGCGGCGCCGAGGATCAGCCCTCCGGTGATGCCGAGGGGGTTGATGTCGACCAGCACCGAGGCCAGGGCGAGGGCCAGCACGCCGCCGACCGGGGAGAGACCGCCGGCCACCAGCGGGGGCAACAGCGGCATGGCGGTCACGAACACCGCGATGGAGCTGGCGGCGAACGACGTGACGCCGGCGATGTAGCACAGCACGAGCAGGCTGAGCGCGGTCGAACCCTCGACCTGGAGCAGCTCGCTGATCTCCTTGAACGCGCCCAGATGCTGCATCAGGCCCACGTACGTCAGCAGACCACCGATCAGCAGGACAACGCCCCACGGGATCATCGAGACGATCGCGCCGGGCTTCAGGCCGAGGACCAGTTGCAGGATCATCGCCGCGGTCAGGCCGAGGTAGCCCACGTTCATGTCGAAGCCGACCGAGAGGGAGACGACGGCGAGCAGGCAGAGCACCGTGAGGACGCGGGCCTTGCGGCTCCCCGCCGCCCCCGTCGCCGCGGGCACGGTGGTGACGACAGCCGCAGATCCAGAACTCGCAGAGGTCCCGGAGGTCCCGGGGCTCCCGGAGCTTTCGGTGCTGCTGGTGGTGCCGGATACGCGGGTCGCGTCCTGCGGGTCCGGCGAGGTGGCGTGCAGCTCGGTGCTTCGGGCGGATCGGGTGGCGGGGATGTCTGGAGCGGGCTCGGCGGCTTGGGCCGGGATGGTGTCTGGAGCCGGCTCGAAGGTGGGTGGGGTTGGGGTGGGGGCTCGGCCGGTTGGTATGGCGCCGGTGCGGGAGCCGATGAGCAGGCAGGCCGCGCATACGGCCAGGCCGGTGAGCAGTCCGCCCAGCAGGAAGGTCATCGGGGCCGTGCCGGGAAGGTCGATGCCGAGTTTGGTGCTCAGCTCGCGGGCGGTGACGCCGTACACGGCGAGCGGTGAGAGCAGTCCGCTGATGATGCCGGTGACGCCGAGGACGGCGGCCAGCAGCGGTGAGATCCCGTACCGCGCGGCGAGGCCCAGCGCGATGGGGGCGACGATCGCCGTGGCGGCCGCGGGCAGGGTGCCGACCGCGGTCAGTACGGCGCCGACGATGAAGGGCACCAGCGCCACCAGCAACAGCCGGCCGCCGACCAGGCGCAGCAACAGGTCGAGCAGCCAGTCGAGGGTCCCGTTGAGCTTGGCCGCGGCGAACAGGGCGGTCACCCCGACGATGAGCACGAAGAAGTCGGCCGGGAAGAACCCCGTCACCTCGTTCGCCGGCACACCGGCGGCCAGACCGAGGATGAACGCCGCGGACAGGGCGGCGAGCCCGAGGTCGAACCCGGGTCTCAGGGTCGCCACGAAGAGAGCGACCAGCACGATGATGGATAAGACTGCCATGGTCATGTCAGACCACTCCTCGGTGGCGCAGGTCGTCGATCTCGGGGTCCGTCAGTCCGACGAGATCCCGCAGTACTTCGGTGGTGTGCTCCCCGAGAGCAGGCGCGCCCCGGCCGATGGTGCCGTCGAAGCCGGAGAAGCGGCCGGCCGGCGCCTGCATGAGGCGTGGTCGTCCCGAGCCTTCGTCCGCCACCTCCACCACCGACCCGCGAGCGCGGATGTGCGGGTCGGCGCAGACGTCCGCGGCCGAGTTCACCGGTCCTGCGGCCACGCCGGCCTGGAGCAGCAAGGCCATCAGCGGTTCCAGGTCGTGAGCCGCGACGAAGGCGGCGACGCGCGCCTCGATCTCCTCGCGGTGCTTCAGCCGGGCGGTCATGGAGTCGTGGACGGCCAGGTCCGGGGCGTCCATGACCTCGACCAGCCGTCGCCACATCTGCTCGGTCGAGGCGGGCAGGGCCAGCCAGCGGCCGTCGCGGGTGAGATAAAGGCTGTTGGGGCTGATGTGCGGATTCTGGTTCCCCTGACGCTCCCGGCTCGTACCGGTCGCGCCGTACTCGACGACGAAATCCTCCATCATCCGCAGCAACGGCTCGTACAGGGGGATGTCGGCCAGCTGGGCCTTGCCGGTGAGATCCCGTTGACGCAGCGCGAGCAGGGCCGCGAACGCGGCGTAGATGCCGGTGACGCCGTCGGCGACGGGGTAACCGGCGAAGACCGGCGGTTGATCGGGGTCACCCGTGCGGTAGGTGAGACCGGCGAAGGCCTCCGCCACGCGGGCGAAGCCCGGTCGCTCGGCGTAGGGACCGGTGCGGCCGAAGGCGCTGACGTGCACCATCACCAGGTCGGGCCGGTACGCCCGCAGGTCGTCGAAGTCGATGCGGAACCGGCGCAGCGTCGCCGGGCGGAAGTTGGTCACCACGATGTCCGCGGTCGCGGCCAGCCTGCCGACCAGGTCGGCCGCGTCGGGGTGGTGCAGGTCGATCGTGACGCTCCGCTTGGTACGGCCGAGCATCGTCCAGGCGGCCGACACGCCGTCCTCCAGCGGTGGGTAGGACCGTGCCGGGTCGCCCTCGGCGGGATGCTCGACCTTGATCACCTCGGCACCGAACTCGCCGAGCAGCGAGGAGGCCAACGGGCCGGCCAGGATCGTCGACACGTCTAGGACGCGTACTCCGCTCATCGGGCCGTTGGACACCAGGTATTCCTTTCACGTCGTGGACCTCGAATCAGGTTCGCATGAGACTCACGTCACTATCTCCCCGTCGTCGGAGCGCTGGGAAGGCATGATTCGAGCTCACAGGTGAAAGGTTTTACTTCTATAGTGGGCCGATGCGGGTGGAGCGAGCGCGCTACTTCCTGGCCGCCGTCGAGACCGGGTCGCTGCGTTCGGCGGCCGACCGGTGCGGGGTCAGCCAGCCCACCATCGGCCAGCAGATCGCGCTGCTGGAGGAGGAGCTCGACGTCGTCCTGCTCACGCGCAGCCGGCGCGGGGTGCGGCTGACCCCTGCCGGTCAGGCCCTTCTCGAGCCGCTGGGTCAGCTGGTCGCGGCCGAGGAGGCGGTGCGCGAATCGGCCATGCGAGCCAGAGGGGTGTACCACGGCCGGGTGCAGATCGGCGGGGTCTCGGTGTCGGCGGAGACGATCATCGCCCCTGTGGTGGGCCATCTCCGGGCACACCATCCCGGACTGCGGTTCACCGTCCGCGAGGGAGCCTCGGCCGACATCGAGGCCGCCGTGCTCGACGGGGAGCTGGACCTCGGGGTGATCACCATGCCGATGAGCCCGGCTGCGGCGGGGCTGCACCGCGTGCCGCTCGTCTCGGCGCCCATCGGGGTCTACGCGCGCACCGACCATCCGCTCGCCGGCCGCGACCAGGTCGAGTGGCGCGACCTTGAGACCTGGCCGCTCGTCACCATGCGGGCGGGCACCGTGATGTGGGAGGTGCTGCACCGGCACCTGGCCAGTCCCGGCATCGTCGTCCAGGCCATGTCGGCACGCACCGTCAAGGTGATGGTCGGCCAGGGCGCCGGGCTCGGCATCCTCGCCCAGTTCGACACCTCGGCCGACATCTCCGACCTGGTCTGGCTTCCCCTCCGCGACACGGACCCCGTACACCTGTGCCTGACCCAGCGTCAGGACAGCCGTCCCTCGCAGTCCGCCCTCATCGTACGGAGACTCATCCGGGCCAAGGCCGACGAGCTGAAAGCACGCGCACATCAGGCGTGAACGTGCCCGGGTGGCAGGTCAGGGTTCCGTGTGCCGGGAGATGCCGAGCGTGGCGATGAGGTCTTCGTGCAGCTCGAACCAGACACGATGGCAGGAATCCACGTCGGTACGGTCGACCCAGGCGCTTTCGCCGGCCCGAGCGCGCGCCAGGGCCGCGGTGAATCGCCTGTCGTAGCCGAGGAACCGCGTGAGAACACTCCCGAGCCGGTCCACGAGCGGCGCGAGCGCGCGGTCGATGTCGGCGAGCTCGTGCAGAACCCTGGCGTCCCAGCCGGCATCGGAGTGGTCGTTGACGGCGAGCCGATCACCGGCGGTGGGCCGGAGCTGCCAGTCGGTGCAGGCTCGTAGCAGCAGGGCGTTCAGCGGGAGGAACTCGCGGTGAACGGCACGGACCTCCTCGACGCCGCCGACGCGTGCGAGCTCGGCCCCGAGCAGGCGCTCGTTCTCAGCCCGGCCGCGTTCGGTCAACGACCAGCCTCCGGAGCCGGCGAAGGCGGTGTGCTCGACCCAGCCGTACGCCTCGGCGTCGTACAGCAGCTCTTTCGTCTCGGCCGCGTCGAGCCCGAACCGATGCGCGATCACCGGCGTGTCCGCGTACCCGGTGATGCGCACGGCGTGCAGGACGAGCAGGCCGGCCGCGGAGTCCCGCGTCACGAGCCGGCGTCCTGTCGTGCCGTGAGGCGGGTGTAGCGCTGCTGGCACGCCTGCGGAGAGTTGAACCCCATCGCGTGCGCCATCTGCGCCCAGGTCAGTCCCGCGCTCCGGGCGGTGAACAGCAGGGCGGCCTCGATCCCGTCGACCTCGGCGCGGGCGGCGGGCAGGAGGGTGAGGGCGCTCAGGATGCCCTCCTGGTCCAGGTCGGCCCAGCGCCAGACGGCGAACTGCGTGAGGTCGACCGCCGACAGCGGGGCGGGCGGGGGACGCCACGGACGGGCGTCGAGCGTGTCCGCGCCCAGGCTCAGCAGGCGCTGACGCGCGTCCCGTTCGAGGTGGGCTTGGACGTGGTCAGCGCGCGAGGCGTGAGCGGTGTCCTGCTTGCGTGGCATGCGACTCATGCTCCACAATCAACGAAATGTTGTCAACAATCTGTTGAAAGGCAGGGTGGATGATCGTACCCCTCATGGAGGCTGCGGCCGATACCTGCGGCGGCAAGGCCGGCGCGCTCGGCGCGCTGCTCCGCGCGGGTCTGCCGGTTCCTGACGGCTTCGTCCTCCCGTTCGCCGCCTACCTCGCCGCCGTCCGCGACCTGGACCGCCGCGAGCAGAACGCGACGCGGCGGGGGATCGAGGCCCGCCCGGTCCACGCGAGCGTGATCGACGCGCTGGGACGCGCACTCGGCGAACTCGGCGACCCGCCCGTGGCGGTGCGATCATCGGCCTCGGACGAGGACACCGGCCGGGCCTCGGCGGCCGGTCAGTACGAGAGCTTCCTCGCCGTGCACGGCATCGGCGACGTCACCGATGCCGTACGTGCCTGCTGGGCCTCGCTGTTCGCTCCGCGTGCCGTCGGCTACCGCCGTGACGACCGAGTCGATCCGCTGATGGCCGTCATCGTCCAACGCCACGTGGACGCCGAGGTGTCCGGCGTCATGTTCACCCCCTCGGGCCCGGACGACGTCACCCGGATCGAGGCGTCCTGGGGCCTCGGCCCCAGCGTCGTCGGAGGAACGGTCACTCCCGACGCCTACCGCGTCGCCGGCGACGGGCCGGTCAGCCGCACCATCGCGGACAAGCGAACCCGCCTCGACCGGCACGGCACGCGGCTCGTCACACGCGACGCGTCCACCCACACCCGGAACCGGCCGGCGCTCGACGACGCCACCGCCACCCGGCTGGCCGAGCTGGGCAAGGAGATCGCCGTGCTGCTCGGTGGCCCGCAGGACATCGAGTGGGCGATCGCCGGCGGCCGTACCTGGATCCTGCAGGCACGACCGGTCACCGCCGCACCCCCGGCACCGGCAGCCCCGGCACCGGCAGTCCCGGCACCGTCCGACGGCGACTCGGCCGTCCCAGCGGCCACGCTCACCGGGACGCCGGGCAGTCACGGGACCGTGACCGGCGTCGCGAGGATCGTCCGCGGTCCCGGCGACTTCGCGCGCGTGCGCCCGGGTGACATCCTCGTCTGCCCCTTCACCGACCCCGCCTGGACACCGCTGCTGCGCATCGCCGGCGGCGTCGTCACCGAGACCGGAGGCGTGCTCTCCCACGCCGCGATCGTCGCCCGCGAGCAGGCCATCCCGGCGGTCCTCGGCATCGCGAACGCGACGCGCAGGCTCCACGACGCCACCGTCATCACCATCGACGGCACCACCGGCACCGTCACGGCGACGCACGCGTAACTGATCACTGGATCGAAAGGAGAGGGGACCGGGTCCGTACGGACACCGCCCCTGACCACCTATGACGACGCGACACCTCTACCTGGCCCGCCACGGCGCGGCCGACGCGTTCGGGCAGCTCACCGCGATCGGGCACCGGCAGTCGGTCCTTCTGGGCGAACGGCTCGCCGGCGTACCGGTCGACGCCGTGTGGCACTCTCCGCTTCCACGCGCCGTGGCGAGCGCGCAGGAACTCGCCCGGCATCTCCCGGACGTGCCCGTGGCCGAGGCCGCCGAACTCGTCGACCACGTGCCCTACGTTCCCAGCGCGGCCGAAGTACCCCCGTCCTGGGCCGGCTTCTTCGACGGCTACGACGACGCCGAGGCCGCCTCGGGCCAGAGGCTCGCCGAGGCCCTGGTCGCCCGGTTCGCCGAGGCCCCCGGCCCGGCCACGGAAGACACCCACGAGATCCTGGTGACGCACGCCTACCAGATCGCGTGGCTGGTGCGCCACGCACTGGACGCGCCGCCGTCCCGGTGGCTCGGACTGAACAGCGCCAACACCGCGCTGACGGTCATCGAGTACCGAAGCGGCCTGCCGCCCACGATCGTGATGTTCAACGACATGAGCCACCTCCCGCCCGACCTGCGCTGGACCGGGTTTCCCGCAGGCACGAGGCCATGAGAGCTTTCCGCCTGCCCGAACGGGCGCGCCTCGGCCGCGCGCGTCGCGACCGGTGGCGCAGTATCGTGCCAATAGCGCCAAGATCGAACTGGTCGAGCACAGGGTGCGGGCGCATGGTCGGTAGGTTCACTGTCGATAATCACGGGGTGGTTCGATGCGGATCGGGTTAGTCGTAGATGAGATGGGACCGTCTTTGGAGACGGTCATCGATCAGTCCCGAGCCGCGGCCGAGGCGGGCTTCGCCGGGGTGTGGCTGGCTCAGCGGACCGGCCGGGACGCGCTGACCACGCTGGCGGTGGCCGGCCGGCAGGTGCCCGGGATCGAGCTCGGGACGGCGGTGGTGCCGACCTATCCCCGGCACCCGCTCGCCCTGGCCGCGCAGGCGCTGACCGTTCAGGAGGCCGTGGGGAACCGGCTCACCCTGGGCGTCGGAGTCAGCCACCAGTTCATCATCGAGGACCAGTACGGGTACTCCTTCGACCGCCCAGCCCGTCACCTGCGTGAATACCTGTCCGCGCTGGCCCCGCTGCTGCGCGGCGAGAGCGTCAGCTACCAGGGGGAGACGCTCAAGGCCGTGGGCGCGGTCGACGTGGCGGCGGCCACGCCGCCGTCCGTGCTGGTCGGCGCGCTCGGCCCGGCGATGCTGCGGGTGGCCGGCGAGCTGGCCGATGGGACGATCACGACCTGGGCCACCGCGGCCTCCCTCGCCGATCATGTCGTGCCGGAGATCACCAAGGCGGCGGGCGGGAGGACGCCTCGCGTGGTCGCCAGCACCATCGTGTGCGTCACCTCCGACGAGGACGAGCGCCGGGCGTGGGTCGCCGAGAACTTCGGGATGGTCGGGCAGGTGCCCATCTACCGTGCCATGCTCGACCGCAGTCACGCCGCCGGCCCCGAGGACACGGTGGTCATCGGTGACGAGGCGGGCGTCGAACGCCAGCTGCGCCGGTTGTTCGACGCGGGTGCGACCGAGCTCGTGGTGGTGCTTCTCGGTTCGGACGAGGAGCAGGCGCGGACCACCGCGCTCCTGGCCGATCTGGCCGGATAGGCAGATCTGGCCGGATGGGGATCGGGCCGGATGGGGATCGGCCGGGCCACTTCGGCGGTGCTCAGGAGTCGTCGCACAGCACCGCCAGGACCAGCGCCGTCAGGCTTTCGGGGAAGGATTCGTAGCGGGAGACTCGCGGGTTACGGTAGAGGTCGGTGACGAGGAACAGGCCGAGCTGTACGCGCAGCCGGGCCGCTCGGGCGTCGAGGTGCGGCAGGAGGCGTGCCACCAGGGTGCTCCATTCGCCCACGTACTCCCGCTGGGCGGCGAGTGTCGCGGCCACGACTCCCGGTTCGGCGGTGGGGTCGTCCAGGATCGCTGACCATGTTCTCGCGATCCGCACGAACGAGCGCACCACGGCGGTGAGCGCTTCTCCGGAGGAGTCGGCGCTGGTCAGGGCCTCGTCGAGGCTCAGCCACAGGGTGTGGGTGCCGCGTTCGTAGACCGCCTGCAGGAGGTCGGCCTTGCTCGCGAAGTAGCCGTAGAGATTCGGCCCGGTGACGTCGGCGGCGGCGCCGATGCTCGTCATCGACGTCTCGTGGTATCCGTTGCGGGCGAACTGCTCGATGGCGGCGAGCAGCAGCCGTTCCCGGCGCGACACCGGCAGCAGTCCGGCCCGGGGCGTCACCGTCTGCGCTCCCGTCGGGGGCAGGACGGCTCGGGTCAGGGCGTGGATGCCGGCGCGTACGACGGGAAGTCGTACGGACTGAGGGGCGTGGATCGCGCGCCGGCCGACGCAGGACGTCAGTGACGGGATGGCCCAGGCGAGCAGTTCCTCCTGCCCCGCGTCGAGCCCTGGCCGCGCTCGCCGCAGCGGGGGGATCAGGCTGCCGGTCCACCGTCGCATTCGGTGCCGCAGCCGCCGCGCCTGCTCGGCGGGCAGATATCGGACCTCGTGGATCCACAGGTCCGACAGATAGGGCCGGTCGATCACCCTCGCCAGGACGTCGTCCACGACCTCCGCGAAGCCGGTGGTGTTCAGCGGCTCGTCGATCCAGCCGAAGTTGTCGGCGATGACCGACTCGAGCAACACCGCCTTGGTGTCGAAGTGCCGGTACAGCGCGCCCGCGCGGATGCCCACCTTCGCGGCGATCGTGGACATGGACACGTTGGGGTAGCCGTGCTCGACGAAGAGGTCCCGCGCGGCCACGAGGATCTGCTGCTTGCGGTCGCGTGGACGGCGTCGAGGCTCGTCGGCCGGTCGCACGGTGGCTGTCGACATGGGACTCAGCGTAGGTGGCGCCGGGACGAAACCGGCCATTGCATTTAAGTGAATGTTGAGTAAGCTCGCGGATGAGCCGCACGGTTAAGACTCCCTGATAAAGGGGTCAACAAGCGGCGTTAGGTTCATTCCTGCAGTGGATCGAGGTGGGTGTATGCCCGGGTCCTACACATCGGCGTGGAAGACCGAAAGCGTGCGGGCGGTGTACGACCTCGCCTCGGCTTTCGTGTCGTCGGAGCTTCTGCCCGACCGGGAGAAGTGGGAGGCACAGCACCACGTCGACCGCGACGTCTGGCTCAGGGCGGCGGAGCTCGGACTGCTCTGCTGCTCCATCCCCGAGCAGTACGGCGGCGGCGGGGGCACCATCGCGCACGACCTCGCGGTCTGCGAGGCGCAGGCCCGGGCCGGCGAGACCAGCTGGGGCAACATGGTGCACAGCGGCATCGTCGCCCACTACCTGCTGGCCTACGGCACCGAGGACCAGAAGCGACGCTGGCTGCCCCGGCTCGCCGCCGGCGAGATGATCGGCGCGATCGCGATGACCGAACCGGGCACCGGGTCCGACCTGCAGGGCATCCGGACCAGAGCCGTGCGCGACGGTGAGGCGTACGTCATCGACGGCGCGAAGACCTTCATCTCCAACGGACACCTGGCCGACCTCGTCCTGGTGGTGGCCAGGACCGACCCCGCCCGGGGCGTGAAGGGCATCTCGCTGATCGTCGTCGAGACGGCCGACTGCCCGGGTTTCGTCCGTGGGCGGATCCTGGAGAAGGTCGGTCAGCACGGCGCCGACACCGCCGAGTTCTCCTTCGAGCGGACGCGGGTGCCTGCGGACCACCTGCTCGGCGGGGTGGAGGGACAGGGCTTCGCGCAGTTGATGAACCAGCTGCCGCAGGAGCGGCTGCTCATCTCGGTCCTCGCGGTCGCCGGCATGGAGGCCGCGATGGAGCAGACCGTCGACTACGTCAAGCAACGGCAGGCGTTCGGACAGACCATCTGGGACTTCCAGAACACCAAGTTCACCCTCGCCGAGGGAGCGACGGCGACGCGGATCGCGCGCGTCTTCCTCGACAGCTGCGTCGATCTGCACCTTGAGGGCCGGCTCGACACGGCCACGGCCGCGATGGCGAAGTGGTGGCTCACCGAGCAGCAGGTGACGTTGATCGACGAATGCGTGCAACTGCACGGCGGCTACGGCTACATGCGGGAGTACCCCATCGCGCGCATGTACCAGGACGCCCGGGTGCAGAAGATCTACGGCGGAGCCAACGAGGTCATGAAGGACCTCGTCGCACGATCCCTCTGAACCTCAACGAAAGGCAGAAGGACATGACCGAACCAGTGGTCATCTCCGGTCGTCGCGTCTTACCGGTGGCCAGGATGAAGGAACGCGCGGCTCGCCTCGCGTCGGGCCTGCGACGGATGGGAGTCGAACCCGGCGACAGGTACGCCATCGTGATGCGCAACGAGACGAGCATGCTGGAGGCCACGTTCGCCGCGTCGCTCATCGGGGCGGTTCCCGTGCCGGTGAACTGGCACTGGACCGGAGCGGACCTGCGGCATCTGCTCAGCGACAGCCAGTCCAAGGTGGCGGTGGTCCACTCCGACCTGGTGCCGATCGTGGAGGCGCGGAAACCGGAGCACCTGCGGATCGTCGAAGTCGCGGTTCCGCCGGAGGTGGCCGAGGAGTTCGCGCTGGGCACGGTGGCGCCGACCGGCCGCCATCCGATGGCCGAGCAGCTCATCGAGGACAACAACCCGCCGACGGAGTCGGTGCTCGCCCCGCCCATGTCGGTGATATACACCTCGGGCACGACAGGGCTGGCCAAAGGCGTGCTGCGCGACCCGATCGCCCCCGACAAGATCGGTGGGGTCGCCGAGATCATGCGCCAGGTGGTGGGCTTCCGGCCAGGCGGCACGGCCGTGATCCCCGCGCCGCTCTACCACACCGCCCCCAACGTGGCCGCGACCTACGCCCTGGCCATGGGGATGAACGTGGTGATCATGCCGAAGTTCGACGCGGAGCAGTTCCTCCGGGTCGTCGGGGAGTACCGGGTCACCGCCGCGCAGATGGTGCCGACCATGTTCGTGCGGCTCCTGCGGTTGCCGCAGGAGGTCCGGACGAAGTACGACCTCTCCTCGCTGGAGAACGTCTCGCACTCCGCCGCGCCCTGCCCGCCGGACGTCAAACGGGCGATGATCGACTGGTTCGGTCCGATCATCACCGAGTACTACGGCGGATCCGAGGGCGGCGCCTGGACCGTCTGCACGAGCGATCAGTGGCTGGCCCACCCCGGCACGGTCGGCTCGCCGGTCGGCGACGCGGCGATCAGGATCTTCGATCCCGACATGGCCGAGGTCCCGGTCGGTGAGACAGGCGTCGTCTACGGCCGGTCCCCGTCGGCCTGGCCGGACTTCACCTACCTCGGCGACGACGCCAAGAGACGCGCCATCGACGCCGGCGACGGCTTCTACACCATCGGCGACGTCGGCCATGTCGACGAGGACGGGTACCTCTACCTCAGCGACCGGCTCAACGACATGGTGATCTCCGGCGGGGTGAACATCTATCCCACCGAGATCGAGAACACCCTGCTGGGGCTGGACGGCGTCGCCGACGTGGCGGTGTTCGGCATCCCGGACGCCGACTTCGGCGAGGCGCTGGCGGCGCATGTGGAGTTGCTGCCGGACGCCACGGTGACCGAGGAGCAGGTGCGCGAGCACGTCGGGCGCAACCTGGCCAAGTACAAGGTGCCCAAGGTGGTGGTGTTCGAGGAACGGCTGCCCCGCGAGGACTCGGGCAAGCTGTTCAAGCGGCGCCTCCGGGAGCAGTACTGGCCGGCCCGTGACTGACGGGCCGCTCGCGGGCCTGCGGGTGCTGGAGCTCGCCGGCATCGGACCGGGCCCCCACGCGTGCATGATCTTCGCCGACCTCGGCGCCGACGTGATCCGGGTCGAGCGCCCCACCCGGACGGTGGGGGACACGGACCACATGCTGCGCGGCAGGCGGGTCGTCGCGGCGGATCTGAAGGCTCCGGCGGACGTCGCCCGCGTACGGGCGCTGGCCGACGAGGCGGACGTGCTCGTCGAGGGGTACCGGCCCGGTGTGGCCGAACGGCTGGGCCTCGGCCCCGACGTGTGCATGGTCAGCAACCCTCGCCTGATCTACGGCCGGATGACCGGCTGGGGCCAGGAGGGCGTCCTCGCGCAGACCGCCGGGCACGACATCAACTACATCTCGCTGACCGGCGTCCTGGAGAGCATCGGCCGCGCCGGCGAGCGACCGGTCCCGCCGCTGAACCTGGTCGGCGACTTCGGCGGCGGCTCGATGTTCCTCGTCGCCGGCGTCCTCGCCGCCCTGTGGGAACGGGAACGCTCCGGGCTGGGACAGGTCGTGGACGCGGCGATGTGCGACGGGGCCAGCGTCCTGGCGCACATGATGTGGTCCCTGCGCGGCGAGGGCCGCTGGTCGAGCAGACGCGGGACGAACCTGCTCGACGGAAGCCGCCCGTACTACGACACCTACGTCTGCGCGGACGGTCGCAGTGTGGCGGTCGGCTGCATCGAGCCGCAGTTCTTCGCGACGATGATGCGGATCCTGGGGCTGGACACCGCCGCGCTCCCCGGGCAGTACGACGACGCGCGCGCCGACGAGCTGCGCGAGGCCATCGCCGGCGTGTTCGGCACGCGGCCCATGGCGGAGTGGGCCGAGGTGTTCGCCGGCACCGACGCGTGCGTCACCCCGGTCCTGACCTACGAGGAGGCGCTGGAGAACCCCCACCTGGTGGAGCGCGGGGTCTTCACCTCGATCGCCGGGGTCGACCAGCCCCGGCCGGCGCCACGGTTCTCCAGGACCCCGGCGGCCGAGCCGGTCGCCGCCCGGCGGGTGACCGAGGCGGCCTGGCAGCACACCACTGTCGCAGCGTACGAGATGTGAGGAGCACGTCATGAGCGGCAAGGTCATCGTCGCGGGAGTCGGCATGATTCCCTTCACCAAGCCCGGGAGGAGCGATACCTACGACGTCATGGGCGCGGAGGCGGCACGCCGCGCGCTCGCCGACGCGGGCGTGGAGTACCCAGCGGTGCGGCAGTCCTATGTCGGCTTCGTCTACGGTGACTCCACCTCGGGGCAGCGGGCGCTCTACCACCTGGGTCACAGCGGCGCGCCGGTCGTCAACGTCAACAACAACTGCTCGACCGGGTCGTCGGCTCTGTGGCTCGCCCGTCAGGCGGTGGCGAGCGGGCAGGCGGACGTGGCGCTCGCGCTCGGCTTCGAGCAGATGAACCCCGGCGCGCTCGGCTCGGTGTGGTCCGACCGGCCGGACGTGCTGGGCTCCTTCGCGCAGGTCCGGGACCAGGTGGCAGGGGTTCCGGAACCGGGCACGCCGCCCGCGGCCACCTATTTCGGCGCGGCGGGCCAGGCCTACGTGGACGAGCACGGGATCGACCCGGCGACGTTCGCCCACATCACCGTGAAGTCCCGCAGGCACGCGGCGGCCAACCCGTACGCGGTGTTCCGTGCTCCTCTCACGGTCGAGGACGTGCTGGGCTCACCGCACATCTACGGCCCGCTCACCCGCTATCAGTGCTGCCCGCCGACCTGCGGGGCAGCGGCGGCGGTGCTGGTGTCGCCGGAGTACGCCAGGAAGCACGGCCTGCGCGCCGACGTCGTGATCGAGGCGCAGTCGCTGGTCACCGACCAGCCGGCCACGTTCGAGGGTGACCTGCGCAAGCTGGTCGGCTACGACATGACGGTCGCCGCCTCGCGCCAGGTCTACGAGGAGTCCGGCATCGGCCCTGAGGACATCGGGGTCGTGGAGCTGCATGACTGCTTCACGACCAACGAGTTCCTCACCTACGAGGCCCTCGGCCTCACTCCGGAAGGCACCGCCGAGAAGTTCGTGCTCGACGGAGCCAACACCTACGGCGGCAAGGTCGTCACCAACCCCTCCGGCGGGCTGATCTCCAAGGGGCATCCGCTCGGCGCGACCGGGCTCGCCCAGGCGGCCGAGCTCGTGTGGCAGCTGCGCGGCCGGGCGGAAGGCCGTCAGGTGGACGGCGTCGACGTCGCGCTGCAGCACAACCTGGGACTGGGCGGCGCCTGCGTCGTCACGCTGTACAAGAAGGTGAGCGGCTGATGGGACTGGACCGGTCGCTCATCGGCGCGGAAAGGGCCGGGGGCACACTGCTCGTCACCCGCAGCCAGCTGCGGATGTTCGCCAAGGCCACGGGACAGACCGACCCGGTGTTCGTCGACCTCGACGCCGCCCAGCGGGCCGGGCACCGCGACCTGCCCGTGCCTCCGACGTTCTTCTTCGGCGTCGACCTCGAAGTGCCGGACCCGTTCGGTCACCTCACCGAGCTCGGCGTCGACCTGCGCGCGGTGCTCCACGGCGAGCAGGAGTTCGCCTACCACCGGCTCGCCTACGCCGGTGACGAGCTCCGCTCGTCGTCGAAGGTCGTCGACGTGTACGAGAAGAAAGGCGGCGCGCTGCGGTTCCTGGTGACCGAGCTCCCGATCAGCGACCAGGACGGGACGGTCGTCGTGACGATGCGGAACACCCTTGTGGTCCGCGCACTGCCGGAAGTGAGCTCCTGAATGGCCTTGGACGTGCAGCCGGGCAGTCGGCTCGACGACCTGACCGTCTCCCCGATCTCCCGCACCACCCTCGCGCTCTTCGCGGGCGCGTCCGGTGACCACAACCCGATCCACATCGACCTCGACGTGGCCAGGTCGGCCGGTCTGGACGACGTCTTCGCCCACGGCATGCTGTCCATGGCCTACCTCGCGAGGCTCCTGACGGACAACTTCCCGCTGGAGCGGCTGCGGTCGTACAAGGTACGGTTCGCCGCCATCACGCCGATCCACGGCCGGCCCACCTGCCAGGCCGTGGTCACCGGCGTCGACGACGTCGACGGCGAACGGGTCGCCACACTCGATCTCACGGTGGCACTCGCCGACGGCACGGTGACCCTCACCGGTGAGGCCAAGATCGCGCTCGACTGACCCCCTGCACGCACAACCTGAGGATGGCAATCATGGGAAAGCTGAACGGCAAGTCCGCCCTCGTCACCGGCGCCGGGCGGGGGATCGGCCGGAGCATCGCGCTGAAGCTCGCGAGCGAAGGCGCCGCCGTCGTCGTGAACGACCTCGACGAGGACCCCGCCCGCGAGGTGGCCGAGGAGATCCGCAAGAACGGCGGCACGGCGGTGCCGTTCCCCGGCAGCGTCACCGGTGACGGCTTCGCGCCGGCGTTCGTCGGCGCCGCGGTTGACACCTTCGGCGGCGTCGACATCATCATCAACAACGCCGGGTACACCTGGGACAGCGTGGTGCAGAAGATGACCGACGAACAGTGGCACGCCATCGTCGATCTGCACCTGAAGGCGCCGTTCGACATCCTGCGCGCCGCCCAGCCGGTGATCAGCGCGGCGGTGCGGAAGGAGCGGGCGGACGGGCGGACCGTCCACCGCAAGGTCGTCAACATCTCCTCGGTCGCGGGTCTGTTCGGCAACGCGGGGCAGGCCAACTACTCGGCCGCGAAGGCCGGGATCGTGGGGCTGACCAAGACGCTCGCCAAGGAGTGGGGCCGCTACAACGTCAACGTCAACTGTGTCGCGTTCGGTTTCATCCAGACCCGGCTCACCGAAGCGACGGCGGACGGTGACGCGTACATCGACGTCGAGGGGCGGCAGATCAAGGTCGGCGTCAACCCGCAACTGCTGGAGACCCTCAACCGGGCGATCCCGCTGGGCCGCGCCGGCACACCGGACGAGGCCGCCGGCTCTGTCGTCATGTTCACCTATCCGGAGGCGGACTACGTCAGCGGCCAGGTGATCGTCACCGGCGGCGGGTTCGAGGGCTGACGGCGTGGAGGACGCGTATCCGGTCAGGGGGCAGGCTCGACCAGCGTCTGGGTGCCGAGAACGATGGCGAGGGCGAGGCGCTCGGCGTCCTCGGTGCCGGGCTCGGCGGTGTAGACCAAGATGCGGAGATCGTCCAAGGCGACGATGAGCGCGTCGCAGTCGAGCGTGATCCGGCCGACCGCGGGGTGGTCGACGACCTTGCGTTTCCCCGGGTCCGGGAGCGAAGGCGGGGCGTCGGCGTCCCAGAGTTCGGCGAAGCGCCGGCTCTGGTCCGTGAGCTGCGCGATGAGCTGCCGGAGCGCTCGATCGGCGGGATACCGGAAGGCGGTCAGTCGCAGGTCGGCGACGAGTCGCGCCTCGTGCTCGGCCTGTTCCGCCGCGGTCTGCACGGTGCGGGTGCCGGGGCCGAGGAGGTTGCGCCAGATGGCGTTGCGTTCGATCCCGTGCCAGGTGGACGTCTCGCCCATGAGCGCGTCGTACGGCGCGTTGGCCAGGACGAGCGTCCAGGTCGCGTCGTACACGACGACCGGGGTGTGCGACAGCCGGTCGAGCAGCCGCTGCACGCTCGGCGTGACGCGCGACGGAACGACGTCCGGGCCGGGCGCGCTGTGCCCGGCCAGCCGGTAGAGCAGGGCCCGCTCGGTGTCGGACAGGCGTAGCGCCTGCGCTAGCGCCTCCACCACCTGCGCGGAGGGCGCGGTCGCCCGGCCCTGCTCCAGCCGGGTCAGATAGTCGGCCGAGATCCCGGCGAGCCCGGCCAGCTCCTCGCGCCGGAGCCCGCTCGCCCGGCGTCGCCGGCCGACCGGAACGCCGACGGTCTCGGGCGTCACACGATCACGCCAACGGCGCACCATCCGGCCGAACTCCCACGACTCCACGTGTCCAGTGTGCGGGAAGATGCACCCGTTGTCGTGGCCCCGGTGGTCCTATGACAACAGGGCGGCTGGCTGACCGGCCCGCGTTCGCCGAAGCTCGATCCATGACGAGCACACTGATCACCGGCCCCACCCGGGGTCTGGGCCGGGCCGCCACCCTCGCCATGGCGGACCGCCCTGACGGCGAACGCCCCGACCTGCTGCTGGTGGGCCGTGCCGGAAAGGCGCTCACGGAGATCGCCGCCGAGGCCCGCGCGCGCGGGGCGAACGTCCACGAGATCGGCTGCGACCTGGCCCGGCTCGCCGACGTGCGGGCCGCCGCGGCGGCTGTGCGGGACCTGCTCGACACCCGGACGGTACGGCCCCTACGGGCGCTGATCGCCAATGCCGGCCACATGTCGGCCGACACCCGCGTCGCCACCGCCGACGGCTACGAGAAGACCTTCGCGGTGAACTACCTCGCACACGCCCAGCTCATCGGCGACCTGCTCGGCTCACTCACCGAGCCCGCCCGTATCGTGCTGCTCGGCTCGAACGTCTACAGCGCCAACCTCGGCCGGCGGATCATGGGCGTGCCCGCCGCGAAGTGGCGCGACCCCGTCGAGCTCGCCCGGCCCGCGACTGGGGACAAGAACCCGGGCCTCAACGCCGCCGGCGTCGCCTACGCCAACGCCAAGCTGGCGATCCTCTACTACGCTCACGAGCTCCAGCGCCGCGCCGGGTCCGGCATCAACGTCTCGGTGTTCGAACCCGGCTGGATGCCCGGCACCGGACTGGGCCGGGAGGCGCCTCCGGCCCTCCAGGCGGTCGGACGCGGCGTGGCGCGCCTGCCCGGCGTGGCCACCCCGGAACGCTCCGGGCCCGCGCTGGCCTCGGTCGCACTCGACGACAAGTGGGCGAACCTGCGCGACGGCGCGTTCGTGGTGATCGACAAGGTGACCGAGGTACGGCCCATCGCCCGTGACCAGGAGCGGGAACGCCACCTGTGGGAGGCCACCGCCCGACTCCTCGAAAGAGCGGGCACGCCTGGAGGAAGGTGAAGCCGAGGCGGACCGGCCTGGTGCGCCGTCACCGCGAAACGTTCGACCGTCTCGTCGTCACGGGTTCTGGTGTCATGACGTGGCGGGGTCGAGATCGCTGACGTCCTGGAATCCGGCCTTGCGGTTGAGGCCGCCGGTGATCCGGGCGACCGTGGTCCGGGGCAGCAGGCGCGATGCCCAGGTCCCGGCACGGTTGAAGGCGCGGCCGGGATAGGAGGCGGACCGGCCGCGGGCGAAGTCGTCGAGCGTGTTGGCCGCGACGCTCTCCGGGGTGTCCGCCTTCGGGTCCATGGAGGCGGTCGTACGGCTGAAGAATCCGGTGTCGGTGGCCCCCGGATGCGCTGCCATCACGCGCAGGCCGGTACCTCGGAGTTCTTCGGCGAGCGCCTCGGTGAACGAGAGCACGAACGCCTTGGTGGCGGCGTAACTCGCCTGATACGGCATGGGCTGGAAGGCGGCCGAGGAAGCGACGTTGATGACGCCGCCTTGACCGCGTTGGAGCATGTCGGCGACCAGAAGGTGGGTCAGGCCCACCAGTGCGGTGATGTTCACGTCGACTGACTGCAGATTGGGTTCGAGAGGGCGGGTCAGGAAGGGGCCGACCGATCCCAGCCCGGCGTTGTTGACCAGGAGGTCGACGTCCAGGCCGAGACGCTTGATCTCGTCGGCCACCGCCTGCGGGGAATGCCGGTCCGAGAGGTCGGCGGCGATCACGTCCACCCTGACGTGGTGCGCGGCCTGGATCTGCCCGGCAAGATCGCGGAGCACATCGGCCGAGCGGGCGACGAGGATGAGGTTCGCACCTCGGCGGGCGAGCTCGCGCGCGTAGGCCTCGCCCAGTCCCTTCGAGGCGCCGGTGACCAGGGCTGTGGTGTTCGCGTAGGCGTGCATCAGCGGTCGCTTCCTGTTGAATGCTTCGATACTCGAATCAAGTTAACACTTCGAGTCTCGAAGTACCAAGTTAGGATGGGCTCATGACCCGAAGCGTCCTTGAAGCGGTAGTGGTGGCGAACCACAAGACGTTCATGCTGACCAGTGACGGGATGGAAGCCGCGCTGGCTGAACATGGCCTGACGCACGCGACCGCTCAGGCCCTCTGGATGATCGATCCGCACGAGCCGCCGCCGTCGATGAAGGTGATGGCCAATCGGCTGTTCTGCAACGCGCCCAACCTCAGCTTCGTCACGAACCAGCTGGTCGACCGGGGGTTCGTCGAGCGGTCCGTCGACCCCGACGACCGCCGTTCACGCGTGCTGACACTGACCGAGAGCGGGCGGCGCGCACGGGCCGCAGTGATCGCGAAGACGCTGGCCACGAGCCCGTTCGCCCGCCTCGGCCCCGAAGACCTGCTGCAGCTGATGAACCTCCTGGACAAGGCGCTCCCACCCGCCGAGCGGTGAGAGATCCCGGCGAGCCCGGCCGGCTCCTCGCGCCGGAGCCCGCTCGCCCGGCGTCGCCGGCCGACCGGGACCCCGGCGGTCCTATGACGGGGCGGGGTCGAGATCGCTGACGTCGGCGAAACCGAACTTGCGGTTGACGTCGCCGGCGACCCGGGCGGCCGTGGTCCGGGGCAGCACGCGCGACATCAGGGTCCAGGCACGCTGGGAGGCGCGACCGGGATAGGAGGCGGGCCGGCCGCGGGCGAAGTCGTCGAGCGTGTTGGCCGCGACGCTCTCCGGGGTGTCCGCCTTCGGGTCCATGGAGGCGGTCGTACGGCTGAAGAATTCGGTGTCGGTGGTCCCCGGATGCGCTGCCATCACGCGTAGGCCGGTGCCCCGGAGTTCTTCGGCGAGCGCCTCGGTGAACGAGAGCACGAACGCTTTGGTGGCGGCGTAACTCGCCTGATACGGCATGGGCTGGAAGGCGGCCGCGGAAGAGATGTTGATGACCCCGCCATGACCGCGTTTGAGCATGTCGGCGCACAGAAGGTAGGTCAGGCTCACCATGGCGGTGATGTTCACGTCGATCGACTGCAGATTGGGTTCGAGAGGGCGGCTCATGAAAGGGCCGAGCGATCCCAGCCCGGCGTTGTTGACCAAAAGGTCCACCCTCAGGCCGAGACGCTTGATCTCATCGGCCACTGCTTGCGGGGAGTTGCGGTCGGAGAGGTCTGCGGTGATCACGTCGACCCTGACGTGGTGCGCGGCCTGGATCTGCTCGGCAAGATCGCGGAGCACATCGGCCGAGCGGGCGACGAGGATCAGGTCGGCACCTCGGCGCGCGAGCTCACGCGCGTAGGCCTCGCCCAGTCCCTTCGAGGCACCGGTGACCAAGGCTGTGGTGTTCGAGTAGGCGTGCATGAGCGATCCGCTTCCTGTTGGATGCTTCGAGACTCGAGCCCAGTAAAACACTTCGAGTCCCGGAAGCACCCAGGGGGCGGTCATGACCCGAAGCGAATCCGCCGAGGGGTGCGAGGCTCAGGACATCCGCCGCGCGCCGAGCTCCGCCGTCGCCTGCTTCGCCAGGGTGACGAGCAGCTCCTTCACCTCCGTCGCGGCGTAGGAGTCGCCGTCGAAGGGGCCGAGGAGCACCGGGCCGTCGGCGGGGTCGTCGGGCAGGCGGCCGTGGCTGCCGCGCACGGGCGCCGGGTTCAGCGGCACCACGTTCATCAGGTATCGGAAGCCGAGCTTCTTACGGGCCAGCGCCAGCCCGGCGCGGGCCTTCACCAGTGGATCGGCGGGGTCCATGAACAGCTCGGCCGGGTCGTAGCCGGGCTTGCGGTGGATGTCCACGAGCCGCGCGAAGTCGGGCGCGCGGTCGTCGGTGAGCCAGTAGTAGTAGGTGAACCAGGCGTCGGGCTCGGCCACCGCGACCAGTTCCCCCGCCCGCTCGTGGTCCAGGCCGTATCTCGCCTTCCCGCCGCCGTCGAGCACCTCGTCCACCCCGGGCAGTTCTCCTAAGACGTCGCGGGCGCGGTCCACGTCGGCCGGGTCGCGTACGTACACGTGGGCGATCTGGTGGTCGGCCACGGCGAACGCGCGGGAGGCCCACGGGTCCAGATACTCCATCCCGGCCTGGGTGTGCACCTCCAGCAGCCCGGCCCGGCGCAGGGCCCGGTTGACGTCGACCGGCCGCGCGGCGGCGGTGATGCCGTACTCGGAGAGGATCACGAAGGTGGCGTCCTCGGCGAGCAGCGGCGCGAGCGCGGCGTCCACCTCCTTCGCCGCCGCGATGGCCTCGGGGCCGTCGGGGCCGTACCGCTGGAGGTCGTAGTCGAGGTGCGGCACGTAGACCATGAGCAGCCCCGGGCGCTCCTCGCGCAGGATGTGCCGGGCGGCCGAGACGATCCACCGCGAGGAGGCGATGCCCGCGGTCGGCCCCCAGTAGCTGAACAGCGGGAACGTGCCGAAACGCGACTCCAGGTCGTCGTGCAGCGACGGCGGGCGGGTGTAGCAGTCGGGCGACTTACGGCCGTCGGCGTGGTAGATCGGGCGCGGCGTGACGAGCAGGTCGCTGGCCGCGCCCATCGCGTACCACCAGCAGACGTTGGCGGTCTTCAGACCCGGGACGGCGTCCCAGAGCTGGCCGCCCTGGACGAGGGCGTTGTGCTGGCGCCACAGCAGTACCTCGCCGAGGTCGCGGAAGTACCAGCCGTTGCCGACGATCCCGTGCTCGCGCGGCATCGCGCCGGTGAGCAGGGTGGTCTGCATCGAGCAGGTGACGGCGGGCAGCACCGGCCGCAGGGTGGCCGCGGCCCCGACGGCGGACACGTTGGGCATGTGCGCGAGAAGACGCGGCGTCAGGCCGACCACGTCGATGACGACGACGGGGGTCATCAAAGCTCCTTCAGTCCGAGGGCGAGCAGTTCCCGCCGGGTCCAGTCGAGCTCCGCGGCCATGCCCTCGGCGAGGTTTCCGTTGCCGCCGCCCTCGGCGGGCAGCACCGACCAGGTGTAGGTCTCGACCTCCAGGTGCCGGGTGCGCGGCGTGGCACCGCCCAGCAGCGTGCCGAGAAGCCCGCGCAGATAGGGCGAGGTGGTGGTGAGCGGCGGCGGGGCGGCGGCGTGCAGCGGCATGTGGAAGTGCACCCGCCAGGTCTCCCCGGACGGCAGGCCGCCCGCCAGCGCCTCGGCCAGGTCGTCGGTGAAGCCGGAGGCGGAGCGGGACTGGTGCAGGAAGCGCGGCTCGTCGAACGACGCCAGCGCGGCGTGCGTACCGGGCGGGGCCTCGATCGCGCACGACACCTGGAGCTTCACGATCGGCAGGTCCAGCTCGACCGCCGGGTCCTCGAAGCCGACGGCGAGATGACAGGCGTCGAGGCAGACGCCGAGGAAGTCGCGGTCCACGTCCCGCAGGTGACGTGCGGCCTGGGCGGTGGTCTCCACGATGCAGCCCGGTTCCGGCTCGAACCCGACCCTGATCACCTTGCCCGCCCGCTCGGACAGCTCGCGCAGGCCGCGCGCCAGCTCCGTCAGCATGCGCGCCGTCGTGTCCGCCTTGGCGTCCGTCCAGCCGGTACGCCAGGCCAGGGGGAGCGTGGAGATCGTGCCTTCGGTGACGTCGTCCGGAAGCAGGGCGGCGAGGATCTCGGCCAGGGCGAGGGTGTAGTGGAGGCGGTCGGCGCACGCCCAGTCGGGGGAGTAGACCCGATATTTCACCACCTCCTGGTGGAAGCCGCGATAGGGGAAGCCGTTGAGCGTCACGACCTCCAGCCCGAGATCGGTGAGCAGGCCGCGCAGCCGTACCAGCTCGGCGCGATCGGCGAGCAGCGCGTGCGCCGCGTCGTACGGCAGCCACAACCCCACCCCCAGCCGCTGGACGCCGAGCAGGTCGCGCACCCGTGCCGCGAAGCCGGAGAGCTGGGCACGGATGCCGGGTAGGTCCTCGGCGGGATGGACGTTCGTGCAGTAGGCGAGATGGACGAGCGAGCCGTCCGGATGCAGCAGGCGCATCGGCGTCAGCCTCGCTTGATCGTGTTGCCCGCGTACTCGGCGGGGGCCTCGGCAGGGTGATCATCGAGAGCCAGTCTGCCGCTCTGGCCGTAGAAGGCGACCGGGTTGTGCCACAGCACCCGTTCGACGTCGTCGGCGGTGAACCCGGCGGCCGCCATGGCGTCGGCGACCTGCCTGGTCTTCAGCGGGTCGCTGCGGCCCCAGTCGGCGGCCGAGTTCACCAGCATCCGCGCGGTGCCGTACTCCTTGAGGATCGCCACCATGCGGTCCGGGTCCATCTTCGTGTCGGGGTAGATGGAGAAACCCATCCAGCAGCCGGAATCGGCGACCATGCCGACCGTCAGCTCGTTGAGATGATCGACCAGGACACGCTCGGGCGGCAGGCCCGAGGCCGCCACGACGTCGAGCGTGCGGCGGGTGCCGGCCGTCTTGTCCCGGTGCGGCGTGTGCACCAGCACCGGCAGGTCCGCCTCGGCCGCCATGGTGAGCTGCGCCTCGAAGACCTCCTCCTCGCGCGCGGTCATGGAGTCGTAGCCGACCTCGCCGACCGCGACCACCGCGTCCTTCAGCAGGTAGCGCGGCAGCTCCGCCAGCACACCCGCGCACCGGGGGTCACCGGCCTCCTTCGGGTTGAGCGCCAGCGCGCAGCGGTGCTGGATGCCGTACTGCGCCGCACGGTACGGCTCCCAGCCCAGCAGGGCGTCGAAGTAGTCCAGGAAGCTGCCCACGTTGGTGCGCGGCTGGCCCTGCCAGAAGGCGGGTTCGACCACGGCGCGCACGCCCGCGGCGTACATGCGCTCGTAGTCGTCGGTGATCCGTGACGTCATGTGGATATGGGGGTCGAAGATTCTCATCGGAGCCTCTCCAGCACGTCCTCGGGGACTGTACGGCCCGCCGCCCGCCGTTCGGCGGCGTGGTCGGCGAGCATCCGGGCGAGCTCGGCGTCGTAGCGCCGGTCCAGGCCGGCCACCTCGGCGAGGGGGATCGACATGAACACGCACTTGAGCACGCCCTGGCGGAACGCGTGATCGTCCAGCCAGCGCGAGCCGTACGGGCCCAGCGCGGCGGCGATCAGCCGGGTGTCGTTGGTACGCAGCGCGTCCTCGACGATCGGCAGCGCGGCCGGGCCGAGATCGAGGTCCGGCAGCGCGCGCAGGATCGACAGGCGTTCGCCCGCGTCGCCGTCCCGGTAGAGCGTCATGATCGTCTCGGCGTCCAGCAGGGCCAGCAGCGCCGGGCGCGCCTCCGGCCCGCCCTTCCGCTCGGCCTGGGGGAACAGGCGGCGCACCGACTCAGGGTCTTCCCGCGCCTGCCGTACGGCCCAGGTGGTCCATTCGTTCATGCGCCCTCCTCAGGAAGTCGATCGATCGGCTGGCCACGTCGGGCGCCGCGTGGCCGTGCCGTCCCAGCTCGACCGCGACCTGTCCCCGGTAGCCGTCGAGCGCGGCGAGCGCCGGCGGGAAGTCGATCTCGCCCTCGCCGAACTCCAGATGCTCGTGCACGCCCCGGCGCATGTCCTCGATCTGCACATGCACGAGGTACGGCAGGGCACGGCGGACGCACTCCGGTACGTCGTACGGCTCCACGCAGCGGCAATGCCCGATGTCGAGCGTCAGCCCGAGCCTTTCGGGGCCGCCGAGGGAGTCGCGGAGCCGTTCGTAGCCCGCGAGGTCGGCCACGAGCATGCCCGGCTCGGGCTCGAACCCGAGCACCACGCCGCTGCGCTCGGCCTCATGGAGCAGGCGCTCGCAGCCGCGGGCCAGCCGCGCCCACGCCTCGTCCGGGGGCAGGCCCGCCGGGTTCGCGCCGCTCCACAGGTGCACCACCGGGGCGCCGAGATCGGCGGCGACTCGCATCGCCCTGGTCAGATAGTCGATCCGGAGATCGGCGGCGTCGTCCAGTAGCGTGGGATGGTGCTTGCGCCGGGGGTCGAGCGTGTAGCGGCCGCCGGTCTCGACGACGGCGTTCATGCCCAGGCGGCCGAGGAGCTCGCCGATCGCCGCTACCTCCCTGGGCAGGCCGGGGGCGTACGGGTCGAGGTGGCCGTGATCCAGGGTGATCGCCGCCCCGGTGTACCCGAGCTCGGCGAGCACCTCCAACGCCTCCGGCAACCGGTGCCCGGAGAACCCGTTGGTGCAGTACGACCAGTTCAGGGCGGTCATGAGGTCGCCAGCCGGGCGGAGAGTGCGCGGCCCGCCGGGAGGGCGGCGAGCAGTGCGGTCGCCTGGGCGAGCCGCCCCTGTCCGGCGATCACCGCCGCCTGCAACGGGATCAGGGCGAGGATCGCCGTCCGCACCGCCTCCCGCACGCGTTCCGGGCTCGGATCGGCGCGCAGTCCCGCCTGCGTACGCGCGGCGGCCCCCGCGTACCCCGCCAGCAGCACCCCCGCCACCACCGCGCCGACACCCTCCGCCGGGCCTCGGGTCGCCTGGTGGCGGACCGTCCTCCCGGCACGCCCCCGGGTCTCCTGGCGGGAGCGCAGGCAGGCGAAGGCGGTGAGGGTGGCGGCCGTGGCGGTGGCGGTGAGGGCGGCGTTGACGGTGCCGCGCTCGGCGCCCTTCACCTCGGCGCGGCCGAGCACGCTGATCCCGTACGTGTGCGCGCCGATCGCCAGCGCCATCGGCGCGGCCCGTCGGGTTCGTTCCCCGGCGCCGAGCAGCACGTCGAGGGCGCGGCAGGCGGCCATCGCCGCCGGGGCGGCGGCCGTCCCCTTGAACAGCAGGTCATAGGACCAGACGCAGCCCGCCAGCATGCCCGCGAGCGTCAGGCTCCGACGCCCGCCCGCGAGCGCGGCGGCGGCCAGGCCCCCGGCCGTCAGGCCCACCGCCACGCCCAGCGCGGCGGTGGGCGTGACCCGCTCCGACGGGATGGGCCGCTCGGGCCGCTCGACGGCGTCGACCTCCCGGTCGGACCAGTCGTTGAGCGCCATCCCGGCCCAGTACAGCAGCGTCGAGGCGAGCGCCAGCCCGTACACCGCGGGCCGCCGCGCACTGGCCGCCCCCGCCATGGTGTCCCCAGGCACCGACACCGCCGCCGGCGCCCGTACCAGCTCCAGCAACGCCCGCACGTCCGGTCCCGCCCTCACGTCAGCTCCCCGGCGAACGCGCGGAGCCGTTCGTACTGCGTGGCCAGGCCGTGCTCGCTGGAGCCGAGTGGATCCTTGAAGAAGTAGCCCAGGTCGGGGAGCACGCCGACATGGCCCTTCTCGTGTGCCCGTGCCACCAGGCGGGCCAGGTCGAGGACGAGGGGGGCGGCGAGTGCGGAGTCGCAGCCCTGCCAGGTGAACTGCAAGGACATCCGGGTGCCGAGGAAGCCGTCGAAGGTCACGTGGTCCCAGGCGGTCTTCCATTCGCCGAGGTCGGCGACGTAGTCGATGTGGGTCCGTCCCTCGACCTCCTCGCCGAGCACCGCGGGGACGGCGCGTGCCTTGGAGATCTCCTTGCTCGCGCGGGCGGCCGGGTCGGCCAGGGTCGCCCCGTCGCCGCCGCCGAGCAGGTTCAGGCCGGACCAGGAGCGGACCCGCAGCGAGCGGGCGGCGAACATCGGCACGAGCGCGCTCTTGACCAGGGTCTCGCCGGTCTTGCCGTCCCGTCCGGCGTAGGGCACGGACTCGCGTGCGGCGAGCTCCGTGAGCGCGGGGAGCGTCGGTCCGGGGGATGGGGTGAACTCCACGTAGCCGCAGCCCGCGCGGAAGGCGGCGTAGGCGTAGCGGCTGCTCGACGGGAGGATGTCGGCGCCGGCGGCCTCCAGCAGGGCCAGGTCCTCGAACTCCGGGCGGGAGACGGCGGGAGGCTCCGTAGAGGAGACGTTGATCACGACGATCCGGGAGAGGCGGTGCCGTTCGCGGAACTCGACGAGGTCCTCGATGAGCCGGGCCACCGGGACGCCGCCCGGCCTGATCTCCGCGTCGGCGGCGTCGAGATCCCGGCCGAGCCGGGCGGGCAGGGTGGCCGGGACGACGCCGGATTCGCTGAGCCGCTCGGCCCGTTTGCGCAGTGAGATGTCGGTGATGTCGTGGCCGCCCAAGACCAGATCGGCGATGCGAGGGAGAGTGCCGGGGAAGCCGGGTAACTCGGTCACACAGCCTTGGGACGGGACTAACGCCGACCTGATGGCGGCGGCTCCGATCGCGACGGTCGTCGCGACGGAACCGCGCGCGCCGACAAGCCAGACACCAACGGTCACGGGCACCTCCGGACATATGTTGATATTCGGTGTATAGACCCGCTTTTGCCGGAAGTAAAGAGCATTTTGTCGTTAGAGATACTTACATGTGCCGATTTCCGCCAAAAGTCGGTTGCGGGAGAGCGGAACGGCAGGGCGCGGCGGTCAGCGCTGGACGGACTGGTCCACGGCGTCGGGGGCGAGGACGTGGTCCACGACCATGGCGGCGGCGCCGGTGACACCCGCTCGCGCGCCCAGAGCGCTGGGGCGGATGTCGAGGCGCTGGGTGGCCAGGGGGAGGGAGCGGCCGTAGATCACCTCGCGGACCCCGGCGATCAGGTGCTCGCCGGCGTCGGCGAGGTCGCCGCCGATCACGATCTGGGACGGGTTGAAGAAGTTGACGATCGAGGCCAGGACCAGGCCCAGCTCCCGGCCGCTCTGTCGCACCAGCCGGATGGCCCGCGTGTCGCCCGCCCTGACCAGCCGTACGACATCGCGCGCGTCGGCCGTCTGGAGCCCTTCTCCGCGCAGGCGCGCGGCCAGCGCGCCGCCGCCCGCGACCGCCTCCAGGCAGCCGATGTTGCCGCAGCGGCACACCACCTCGGACCCGGGCACGCCGATGTGCCCGATGTCGCCCGCCGCACCCCGGGCGCCGCGGTGCAGGCGGTCGTCGGCGATGATGCCGCAGCCGATGCCGGTGCCGACCTTGGCGAACAGCAGGTGACCGGCCTGCGGGCCGGCGGCGGTGTGCTCGCCGAGCGCCATGATGTTCACGTCGTTGTCGACCAGCACGGGAGCGCTGATCCGGGAACCGAGCCAGGTGGTGACGGAGAAGCCGTCCCAGCCGGGCATCAGCGGGGGGTTGACGGGACGGCCGCTCTGGTGGTCGACGGGACCGGGCAGGCCGACGCCGAGCCCGCAGACGTCGGCCAGGCCGTGGCCGCACTCGGCCAGCAGCTTGGTGAAGTTCTCAAGGAGCCAGCCGAGACAGGGCTCGGGGCCCTTGTCGATGGCGAGGTCGCCCGCGTGTTCGGCGAGTATCGCGCCGTGCAGGTCGGTGATGGCGAGGTGGGCGTGGGTGACGCCGAGGTCGGCGGCGAGCACGATGCGGGCGAGCGGGTTGAAGGCGAACGCGGTGGAGGGCCGGCCTCCCGAGGAGATCGTGTCTTCGGCGGGCACGATCCAGCGCTGGAGCAACAGCGCGTCGAGCCGCTGCGAGACGGTCGATCGTGCCAGGCCGGTGAGCTGGACCAGCTCGGCCCGGGTGCGGGCCTGGCCGTCGCGCAGGATCGAGAGCAGTGCCCCTGGCGAGTCTGCCAACTCCGACCCCTTTCCGTCCGCGGGTCGAGGGTTACGGCGAATTCTAACTCACTTTTGCTTGACCATCGTCATATGACGGATTTACCATCCCGAAACATGGAGGACATTAGCCGATATTCGGCTGATAACCGTCGGATGTGTATTTCATACGTCCGTCACACCCCCCACCTCCACGGACATCCCGCCTCGCCCCCTGCCTCGGCAGGGGAGGAGGCGGGATGCTGAGCATGACCGGCATCGGAAAGAGTTTTCTCGGTGTCCGGGTGCTCGAAAGCGTGAATCTCGCGGTGACCGCGGGCGAGGTCCACGCGGTGGTGGGAGAGAACGGCGCGGGCAAGTCAACTCTCATGAAGATCCTCACCGGGGTCCACGCACCGGACGAGGGCACCATCGAGATCGACGGCCGCCGCGTGTCGTTCGGGCACCCGCTCGACGCCCAGCGTGCCGGAGTCGCGATCATCTACCAGGAGTTCAACCTGCTGCCGGAACGCAGCGTCGCCGAGAACGTCTTCCTGGGCCGCGAACCCGTACGGCGCGGCATCGTCGACCGGGCCGCCATGGACGCGGCGACCGCCCGGCTGCTCACCGAGATCGGTGAGGACTCCTTCGGCCCCCGCCGGCCGGTCAAGCGCCTGTCGGTGGCCCAGCAGCAGGTGGTCGAGATCGTCAAGGCGCTGTCGCTGGACGCCCGGATCGTCGTGATGGACGAACCGACGGCGGCGCTCGCCGAGCACGAGGTCGCGCTGCTGTACCGGCTGGTGCGGCGATTACAGGAGCGGGGCATCGCCGTGCTCTACATCTCCCACCGGCTGCGCGAGGTGTTCGACCTGGCCGGCACCGTCAGCGTCCTCAAGGACGGCAGGCTGGTCACCACGGTCCCCACCCGCGACGTGACCTCCGACGACCTGATCAGGCTCATGGTCGGGCGCGACCTCAGCAGCTACTTCCCGCCCCGCTCCACGTCACCCGGACAGACCCGCCTGCGGGTCAGCGGCGGCGGCAACGACCGATTACACGACATCGACCTGGAGTTGCGCGCGGGAGAGATCCTCGGCGTCGCCGGGCTCCAGGGATCAGGCCGCTCCGAGCTGGCCAAGGCGTTGTTCGGCGCCGAGCCGTTCACCAGGGGCGAGATGACGCCGGTGCGCCCCCGATCGGTCCGCGAGGGTGTGCGCGCCGGGATCGGCCTGGTCACCGAGGACCGGAAGGCCGAGGGCCTGGCCCCCCGCCAGTCCGTACGCGACAACGCGCTCCTGGTGGCCCGCGCGGTGGGCGGCGGTGGCGGCCGCGACGGCATCCGCGAGCTGCTGGACCGGGTGCAGCTCAGGCCGCCCAGCCCCGAGCAGGAGGTCCGCTACCTCTCCGGGGGGAACCAGCAGAAGGTCGTCCTCGCCAAGTGGATGACCGTCGCCCCGAAGGTGCTGCTGTTCGACGAGCCCACCCGCGGCATCGACGTCGGCGCCAAGGCGGCCATCCACGATCTGATGCGCGAGCTCGCCGGGGAAGGCGCCGCGATCATGATGATCTCCTCCGAGTTGCCCGAGCTCATCGGCATGAGCGACCGGATCATCGTGCTCAGGGAGGGCCGCGTCGCGGGCGCCCTGCCGGCCGGCGCGTCGGAGGAGGCCATCATGCACCTGGCCGCCGGGGAGGTCGCATGACGGCGATTCCCGGACGCGGGGCCCGGCTGTCCGCGCTCACCGACCCGACCCGGGTGGTCTTCCTGGCGCTCGCCGGGGTGATCCTGATCGGCTGGGTGCTGGTCGCCATGTCCGGCGGGCAGTTCCTCACCCTGGAGAACATCGTCGGGGTGCAACAGCGCTCGGCCGCGCTCGGCATCGTCGCCGTGGGCCAGACGCTGGCCATCCTCGCCGGCAGCCTCGACCTGTCGGTCGCCTATCTGATCAGCCTCACCTCGCTGGTCGCGGCCGAGACCATGGCCGGCCAGGACGCGGGCGTCGTGCCCGCGGTGGCCGCGGTGGCGGGGATCAGCGCGCTGGTCGGGCTGGTCAACGGCCTGGTGATCACCAAGTTGCGGGTGCACGCCTTCATCGCGACGCTCGGCGTCGCGCTCATCATCAAGGGCATCGTCGATCACCTCTACGACGGCCCCGCCGGGCGGGTCCCGGAGTCCTTCCAGCATCTCGGTTACGACCGGATCGGGCCGGTTCCGGTCTCGGCGCTGCTGTGGGCGGCGGTCGCGCTCGCCGCCTGGTTCCTGCTCCGCCGGACCAGGTACGGCTACCGCGTGTACGCCGTCGGCGGCGACCTTGACGTGGCCAGGCTCTCGGGCATCCGCACCGACCGGGTGGTGATCGTCACGCACGTGCTGTGCTCGTTGTGCGCGGGGATCGCCGGGCTGCTGCTGGCCAGCAGGCTCGGCGCCGGAGCGCCGACCGTGGGCACCGACGGCGGGTACGACCTCGAGTCCATCGCCGCCGTCGTCCTCGGCGGCACCGCGCTGGCCGGCGGCAGGGGTGGGGTGGCGGGCACGGTGGGCGGCGTGCTGCTGCTCGCCGTCCTGGACAGCCTCTTCAACCAGCTTGAGGTGAACTCCTTCGTCAAGGACGTCGTGCGTGGCGTGGTCATCGTGGCCGCGGTGGCCGTCTACGCGCGCCGTACCGGCATGCTCGGAAGGAGACGGGCGTGAGACGCGCGCTGCCGATTCTCGCGGTGCTGGCCGTCCTGCTGGCCGCCATCGCCATCGCGAACCCGTTCTTCCTCGAACCGGCGGGGTTCCTCGCCTTCGTCCGCCGCGCCGCGCCGCTGGTGATCCTCGCCGTGGGCCAGTACCTCGTGATCGTCTCCGGCGAGTTCGACCTGTCGGTCGGCTCGCTGGTCACCGTCGAGGTGGTCGTCGCCGCCCGGCTGATCGACGGGAACGAGGCGGCCACCTGGCCGGTCCTGGCCCTGCTGATCGCCTTGGGGCTGGTCGTCGGGCTGGTCAACGGTGTGGTGACGACCCTGCTGAAGGTGCCGTCGTTCATCACCACGCTCGGCATGATGCTGGTGCTGTCCGGCGCGGTCTTCCTGTGGACGGGCGGCGCCCCGCGCGGCGCGCTGTCGCAGGGCTTCCGGATGTTCGGCAGGGAGACCGGCTGGGCCGTGCTCATCCTCGTGCTGGTGGCCGTCGCCGCCGTCCTGCTCATGCGGGCGAACTTCGGCAGGACCCTCATCGCCACCGGGGACAACGAGCGGGCCGCAGCGCTGTCCGGGGTGCGGGTCGCCCGGGTGCGGATCCTCGCGTTCGCCCTGTCCGGCCTGGCCGCGGCCGTCGCCGGGATCCTGCTCGGGGGGTTCGCCGGCGTCTCGGCCCAGGTCGGCCAGGGGCTGGAGTTCCAGGCCATCACCGCCGTCGTCCTCGGCGGGGTCGTGCTGGGCGGCGGGCGCGGCACGGTCGTCGCCGCCATGGCCGGCGCGTTCACCCTGGAGGCCCTGTTCACCCTGCTCAACCTGTACGGCATCTCCGGCGCTCTGGAGTTCACCGTGCAGGGCGTCATCATCATCGCAGCCGTGGCTGCCGGAGCCGTGAGACTCCCCTCCCTTTCCCGAGCCAAAGGAGACGCACATGCCGCGTCCTAGCCCGCTCGTCCACGCCGCCGTGGCGCTGACGACGCTGACGATGCTCGCCGCCGCCGGATGTACCAGCGACAGGCCCGCGACCACCGCGAGCCAGGCCCCCGGCGCGTCCTCCTCGGCGGGACCGGCCGCCGGTACGGGGGAACAGTCGAAGTTCTTCGTCCAGGCGGACTACGACGCCCAGCTCGCCATGCGCGGGAAGGCGGCGCAGGGGCCGGCGGACAAGCCGTGGGAGCAGGCCATCGACCCGAAGATGGTCGACACCGCCACCCACAAGAAGGACGGGCCGTACGAGATCTGCTTCTCCAACGCGGCGGTCAACAACCCGTGGCGGCAGGTCGGCTGGCGCAGCATGCAGGCCGAGGTGGCACTGCACAAGGACATCGAGAAGTTCACCGCCCTCGACGCCGAGGGCAAGGACGACAAGCAGATCTCCGACATCGCCGAGCTCCAGGCCAAGGGCTGCGACGCGCTGATCATCTCGCCCAACACCACCGCGACGCTCACGCCGGCCGTGAAGGGCGCCTGCGACGCGCTGCCGGTGATCGTCTTCGACCGGGGCGTGGAGACCGACTGCCCGGTCACCTTCATCAAGCCCATCGGCGGCTACGCCTTCGGCGCCGACGCCGCGGAGTTCCTGGTGGAGAAGGTACCGGCGGGCGGGAAGATCCTCGCCCTGCGGATCAGCCCCGGCGTGGACGTGCTGGAGACCCGCTGGTCGGCGGCGAAGGTCGCCTTCGACGCCAGCGAGCTGGAGGTCGCCGGCGTGGAGTTCACCGACGGCGACGCCGCCAAGAGCAAGGGGATCGTCAGCGACTACATCCAGCGGCACGGCAAGATCGACGGCATCTGGATGGACGCCGGGGCGACGGCGGTGGCCGTCGCCGAGGCGTTCGAGGACGCCGGGCTGCCCGTCCCGCCGATCACCGGCGAGGACCAGCAGGACTTCCTGCGCAAGTGGAAGGACGACGGCCTCACCGCCATCGCCCCCACCTACCCCACCTACCAGTGGCGCACGCCGATCATCGCCGCCCTCAAGATCCTCAAGGGGGAGGAGGTGCCGGAGGTGTGGAACCTGCCCCAGCCGAAGATCACCCAGGCGAACCTCGACGACTACCTCCAGCCCAACATGCCGCCCCTGCACTACGCGCTGTGCGGTTGTGAGGACCTGCCCGGCTTCCCCGAGAACTGGGGCGGGAAGAAGGGCTGACGCCATGTTCCCCATCGGAGTGAACACCTGGGTGTGGACCTCGCCGCTCACCGACGAGGACCTCGCCCACCTGGTCCCGCGGATCGCCGGTTGGGGATTCGACGTCGTCGAGCTGCCGGTCGAGCGGCCCGGCGACTGGGATCCGCACCGCGCCGCGGACCTGCTGGCGCGGCACGGGCTGGCCGCCTCGGTGGTCCTGGTCATGCCGCCGGGCCGTGAGCTCGTGGCCGCGTCGCCGGACACCGTCGGCGAGACGCAGGACTACCTGCGGCACTGCGTCGACGTGGCGGTCACCGTCGGCTCGCCGGTGATCGGCGGCCCCGCGTACTCCTCGGTCGGCCGCACCTGGCGGATGTCCGCCGACGAGCGGCGGGCCGTCTACGCCGAGCTGCGGCGGAACCTGGAACCGGTCGTGGACCACGCCGCAGGCCGGGGCGTGCGCGTGGCCGTCGAACCGCTCAACCGCTACGAGACCAGCCTCGTCAACACGGTCGAGCAGGCGCTCGACGCCCTGCCCCCCGGGTGCGACCTCTGCCTGGACGTCTATCACCTGAACATCGAGGAGAAGGACCCGGCACGGGCCGTGCGGGCGGCGGCCGGGCGGGTCGCGCACGTGCAGGTCTGCGGCACCGACCGGGGCACGCCCGGCGCCGACCGGTTCGACTGGCCCGCCTTCGTCAAGGCCCTGCGCGACACGGGGTACGACGGGTCGCTCGTCATCGAGTCGTTCACCGCGCACAACCGGACCATCGCCACCGCCGCCTCCATCTGGCGGCCGCTCGCTCCCACCCAGGACGAACTCGCCACGGAGGGCCTGGCGTTCCTGCGCACCCTGTAACCAGCCTGTACAGCTCATCTCCTGCACCCCCCTCTCACCTGGAGATGCGACATGCGTCGTCTGCTTGCCGTCCTGTTCCTCCCGATCCTCTTACTCACCTGCCTGGTGGGGACCGCCCGGGCCGACACCGCGCACCACGAGCCCTTCCGGGCCCTGCTGTTCACCAAGGCCGTCGGATTCGTGCACGGCTCGATCCCCGCCGGTATCCAGATGGTCCAGCAGCTCGCCACCGAGCACGGCTTCACGGTGGTGCAGAGCGACGACTCCAGCGTCTTCAACGACGCCGACCTGGCGACCTTCGACGTGCTGATCATGCTGCAGAACTCCGGCATGATCTGGGAGAACGACGCCCAGCGCCAGGCGATGCAGAAGTACGTGCGCTCCGGCAAGGGTGTCGTGGCCGTGCACAACACGCTCGACATGGGGATCGAGAACGAGTTCCCCTGGTGGGACGACCTCGTCAACGGCGGCGCGCACATGCCGGCGCACTCGCCCGGCACGCTCCAGGGCACGGCGAAGGTCATCGACCGCGTCCACCCCTCCACCAAGACCCTGCCGCTGCGCTGGCAGCGGGCCGAGGAGTGGTACAACTTCGCGCCCAACCCGCGCGGCGACGTGCACGTCCTGGTGACGGCCGACGAGACGACGTACAACCCGGGCGGCTCGGCGATGGGCGCCGATCACCCGATCTCCTGGTGCCGCAACGCCGAGGGCGGCCGGGTATGGGCCACCGCCATGGGCCACGAGTCCGCCGCCTACTCCGAGCCGCTCTTCCGCGAGCACGTGCTCGGCGGCATCGGCTGGGCCGCCGGCGTCGAGGCCGGTGACTGCGGCGGCACGGTGTACGGCAGCTACGAGAAGATCACGCTGGACGACAACACCGCCGACCCGATGGAGCTGGACGTCGCCGCCGACGGCCGGGTGTTCTACATCCAGCGCCGGGGCGAAGTGAAGATCCACAAGCCCGACACGCACACCACGGTCACCGCCGCCACCCTCGACGTCTACACCGGCGGCGAGGACGGCCTGGTCGGCATGGAACTCGATCCCGACTTCGCCGACAACGGCCACATCTACCTCTACTGGTCACCCGCCGACAGCGACGATGACGTGAACCGGCTCTCCCGCTTCACGGTGAACGACGACAGCATCGACCCGGCCACCGAGAAGAAGATCATCGAGGTGCCCGCCTACCGGGGCAGGACCTACCCCGAGCCCGGCCACACCGGCGGCGCGGTGGAGTTCGGCCCGGACGGCACGCTCTACCTGAGCACCGGCGACGACGTGCCGCCGAACCTCTCGCCCGACTGGCAGGGATACGCCCCGATCGACTGGCGGCCCGGCCAGCACATGCTCGACGCCGCCCGCACCGCGGGCAACACCAACGACCTGCGCGGCAAGATCCTGCGGATCAGGCCGAAGGCCGACGGCGGCTACGACATCCCCGAGGGCAACCTGTTCGCGCCGGGAACGGAGCGGACCAGGCCCGAGATCTACGCCATGGGCTTCCGCAACCCGTTCCGGTTCACCGTGGACCAGGAGACCGGCCACGTGCACGTGGCCGACTACGGCCCCGACCGCGGCGGGCCCACCACCGACCGGGGACCGGAGGGCCTCGTCGAGTACAACGTCATCGAGGAGCCGGGCAACTACGGCTGGCCGTTCTGCCACGGCGACAACCAGGCCTACGCGCCCTACAACCCCGACACCAAGGTCATCGGCCCCAAGTTCGACTGCGCCGCCCCGGTGAACGACTCGCCGAACAACACCGGCCTGACCGAGCTGCCACCGCTGAAGCTCCCCGCCCTGTGGTACGGCTACGACACCTCGCCGGCCTTCCCCGAACTCGGCTCGGGCGGCGCCGCCCCGATGTTCGGCCCCGTCTACCGCTACGACGCGGACAACCCGTCCGCGACCAAGTTCCCGCCGTACTTCGACGGGGTCGGCTTCTTCTACGAGTGGTCGCGCAACTACATCAAGGAGATCCACCGCGACGCGGACGACAAGGTCCTGAAGATCAACGACTTCCTGCCGGACGTGCCTTTCGTCAAGCCGATGGACCTGACCTTCGGCCCCGACGGCTCGCTGTACCTGCTGGAGTGGGGCAGCAACTTCGGCGGCGGCAACAACGACTCCGGGCTCTACCGGATCGACTACTCCGCCGGCGCCCGGGCCCCCGTCGCCAAGGCCGCCGCCTCGCGCACGAACGGGCCGGCTCCGCTCACGGTCGAGTTCGACAGCGCCGGGACCTTCGACCCCGACGGCGACCCGATCACCTACGCGTGGGACTTCGACGGCGACGGCGACTTCGACTCCGACCAGCCCAGGGCCACCCACGTGTACGAGAGCGCGGGCAGGTTCACCGCCCAGCTCAAGGCGGCCGACTCGACGGGCAAGGAAGGATTCGCCAACATCGAGGTGACGGTGGGCAACACGGCGCCGACGGTCACCCTGGAGACGCCGATCGACGGAACGCTGATCGAGTTCGGCACCGACGTGCCGTACACGGTGAAGGTCACCGATCCCGAGGACGGCACGATCGACTGCGACGACGTGTTCGTCAACCCCGCGCTGGGCCACGACGACCACGAGCACGAGACCACCGAGATCCCCGGCTGCCAGGGCTCGGTCTCCACCAGCGGCCTCGGCGGGCACCCGGCGGGCGCCAACCTCTACTACGTCATCAACGCGCACTACACCGACAAGGGCGGCAATCCGCTCACCGGTTACGCCAAGGCGATCCTGCAGCCCAAGCGCAAGCAGGCCGAGTACTTCACCTCGATGTCCGGCGTGCGCGTCATCGACCAGGGCGGCGCCGAGAGCGGCAAGCGCATCGGCGACGTCAGCGACAACGACTGGGTCGCGTTCAGCCCGATGGACCTCAACGGGATCGACGTCGTCAGTTACCGGGTGTCCACGCCGTTCGGCGGCGGCTCCATCGAGCTGCGCGCCGACTCGCCCACGGGCACGCTGCTGGCCACCACACCGGTCCCGAACACCGGCGGCTGGGACACCTACCAGATGACCCCCTCGGTGCCGGTGCGCTCCGACGTCCGTACCAGGACGCTCTACGTCGTGTTCAAGAACGCCCGTAACAACGGCTTCGACCTGGACGCCGTCCAGTTCGGCGGCGAAGGCGGCGGCGGCCAGGGCCCCGAGGCGGGGAACTACACGCTCACCGCGCAGCACAGCGGCAAGAACGTCGCCGTGCAGAACGGCTCCGTCGACGACGACGCCCTCATCGTCCAGATGGGCGCCTCCTCGGGGACCGAGCAGCGGTGGGAGGCGATCCGTCTCGGCGGCGGCGCCTACCAGTTCAAGAACGTCAAGAGCGGCAAGTGCCTGGACGTGCCCAACGGCTCCACCGAGGCCGGCGTCCAGCTCCTGCAGTGGACCTGCCACCCCGCAAGCGAGGGGCACCAGATCCACCAGCGCTTCCACCCGGTGGCGGCCGGAGAGGGCTGGAAGATCAGCTCGGAGGTGAGCGGTCTGTGCCTCGACGTCGAGGGCGTCTCCCAGGCCGACAACGCCAAGGTGGTCCAGTGGACCTGCACCGACACCGACAACCAGAAGTTCCGCCTCACCCCCGACACCGGAGCCGACACCACGCCGCCCGCGACCACCGCCAAGGCGGCCGACCCCGACGGTGCGGACGGCTGGTACACCACCGGCCCGGTCGGGGTCACCCTGTCGGCCACCGACGACGACTCCGGAGTGGCGGCGACCGAATACCGCCTGGACGAGGGCGCCTGGACCCCCTACACCGAACCGGTCCTGGTCAGCGGGGACGGCAGCCGCAAGCTGGAGTACCGCTCCCGGGACGGCGCCGGAAACGTGGAGGAGCCGGGCGCACTCACCCTGAAGATCGACACCACCGCGCCGGTGACCGCGGCGTCGTTCGCCGCCCCCAACGACGCGGGCTGGAACGACGGCGACGTGCCGGTGCTCCTGGCGGCGCAGGACGCCGCCTCCGGCGTCGCCCGGCTGGAATACGCCCTCGACCAGGGGGAGTGGACGGTCTACCCCGATGAGCCCGTGGTCGTCACCGGGGACGGCACGCACGAACTGCGCTACCGCGCCCGCGACACCGCCGGCACCGCCGAACCGGAGAAGGCCGCGGTGCTCAAGATCGACGGCACCCGCCCCACCCTGATGGTGTCCGGCGTGGCCGACGGCGACGTGTACGGCGACGCCCAGGACCTGCGCATCTCCTGGCAGGCCGTGGACACGACCTCCGGCGTCAGGACCGCCTCGGGCACCCTGGAAGGCGCCGCGCTGGCGCCCGACTCGGTCCTTCCGCTGTTCACCCGCCCCCTGGCGCTCCACACCGTGGCGGTGACCGCGAACGACAACGCGGGCAACTCCGTGACGACGAACGTCAGGTTCACCGTCACGACCTCGCTCCGCGACATCCAGAACCTGGTGGACCGCTTCCGCGCCACGAGCTGGCTCACCCTGCCCGCCCACACGGCCCTCACCAGGGAGCTGACCCGAGCCAGGACGGCGGAGGCCAAGGGCAACGACGCCAAGGCCCTTCGCCACCTGACCGCTTTCCAGGCTCTCGCCGCCGATCAGAGCCTGGTGCCACGCCCCGACGTCCGCCAGGTCCTCACCCGCGACGCAGGCAAGATGATCGAAAAGATCGGCTGACTCCACCCTGAGGGCCCCGCGACGCGTCGCGGGGCCCTCGCCGGTCAGGAGACACGCGGGCGGGACGGTTCCTCCCACGAGACGGTCGCCGTCGTGGCGGAGGAGCGGCCGTACTCGGCGGAGACCGCCTCCACCTCGATGGTCGTGGCGGACTCGGCGCCCGCGCGGTCGAGCCGGGGGACGAAGTACGCGTCGTTCGGCGTGGCGCCCAGATAGGTGCGGGTGCCGTCGGGGTTACGGCGGTACACGTCGTAGTGGTGGACCCGGCGGCCGGAGTGGCCGTGGACCCGGCGGCCGGACTCGGTCCAGGACAGGCGCAGCGACTTGCGGGTGTCCGACACGTCGGTGACGCCCAGCACGGTGAGGCCCGTCGGGGCGGCGGGCGTGTCCACCGCGCCGTCGTAGACGGCGAGCTGCCCGAGGCGGATGTCGTAGTCGTCCCTGGTGCCGGTCGTCCGCAGGGCGAGCTGGGCGATCTTCTTGCCGGCGTGCGCCGACAGGTCGACGGTCCTGCGTTCCCACCCGGTGCCGGAGGTGGCGCCGAGATCGAAGGTGGTGAAGGTGGTGGGCGCGTTCGTGAACGCCACCGCCAGGCGCAGGTTCGTGGCGCCCGCCGACGGCGTCTTGACGACGGCGGACAGCTTGGTGCCCGCCGTCACGGGGAGCCGCGTCTGGTACAGCCTGATCGTGTTCTCAGCGTCGAGCCGGCCGCGCAGGCGCAGCGAGGAGCCGCCCTCGTAGGCGTCGCCGAAGTCGATCGAGGGAGTGAGCCTGGTGCCGGCCGAGGAGACGAGCCACTGGTAGGTGGGCGGCACGTCCTGCACCGACAGGTTGTTCCAGCCGCCGTCGCGCACGCGCACGCCGCCGACGTTGTAGAAGTCGCCGTGCCCGGCGTTGAACCCGGTGACGAACGGCTTCGCGGTGACCGGCGACGCCTCGGCGATGTAGTGCGCGAGGCCCTTCCACGGCGAGGTGGTCGAGGTGTCGGAGGGGTCGGCGTTGGCGCCCACCCAGAAGCGGGAGTCCCTGGCGCGGAAGTCGGCCGGGCCGCTCGACGATCTCCACGTCCACTCGGGACGGTAGATGCCCAGCGAGGTGGTGTGCCGCCGCCCCGGCGGGAACACCGCGTCCCACGGCACGTTCGTGCCGGTGCCGTTGGCCTCGGTGTCGATGCCGGAGTACAGCTCGTGCTCGTCCCTGCCCAGCTCGCGGGCCAGGCGGCGGGAGGAGTTCAGCTTGGCGGCGGTCCAGCCGAAGTCGAGGAACATCGAGTCCGAGACCCGGGCGGGGTCGTTGAGGAAGGCGTCGTTGGCGCTGGTGAGCGCCTCCTGCCAGGAGATCGTGCCGCTCTCGGTCATGGCGTCGTACCACATGAACTCGGCCGGGCCCCTGCCGCGGGCGTACGTGATCAGCGAGCGCAGCTCGGTGGCGAGCGCGGCGTCACCGCCCTCGGTCTCCTGGTTGATGAACCAGCCGTCGAAGCCGTAGTGCTCGGCCACCTGCACCAGCTTGTCGGCCACCGGGTAGGTGGAGCCGCTCTTGCGGACGAAGTCGCGCACCCACTGGAGCCGGCCGCCGAACACGGCCGGCGGGAAGAACACCGTGCCGTACACCTTGACGCCGTTGCGGTGCGCCGCGTCGATGACCGTGGGGTTGGGCGCGAGGATCAGGCCCTCGAACGACGAGCCGCCCCAGAAGACCAGGGTGTCGACATACTGCCAGTGTCCGAAGGCGTAGTAGCTGGGATCGAGCGAGCCCTGTGACGGGTTGTTCGAGGTCGGCGCGAAGGAGACCAGGGAGGCGACGCGGCCCTCGCCCGCGCGGGCGTTGGCGTTGGCCTTCAGCGCCGGGCTCTGGACCCGCGGGCGCAGCGGCACCCGTGAACGGTTGAACCTGGCGTCGGGATCGGTCGCCGGATCCCAGGACAGGATGGTGTCGGGGTACCAGTAGGAGGCGTACGGCTGGTCGCCCGTCGTCGCCGGGGCCGCCTGGGCCGGAGCGGTGACGAGAGCCGCCAGCGCGAAGAGGACGCAGAGGGTGGATAAGAGCCTTCGTCGCATGTGCTCTCCTGTCGTAGCGGTTCACGCCGGGGTCAGCACGGTGTCGATCCCGCGCGCGTCGAGATAGGCGGTGTCACCCGCCCGCGAGGCGGTGACGATGGCGAGCGGGCCGGTCCGGCGCCGACGTACCCACTCGGTGTGGAAGGCGCTGCCCGGCGCGACCTCGCCCCGGCGCTCCGGCTCGGCCCGCAGATCCACGTCGCACACCAGCGCGGGCCTGTTCCCGGCGGGACGGCGGTGCTCGCGGATCACCGCCGCCAGCTCCCTGGCCACGGGCTTGGCCACGTGATCCACGGTGAACAGGCCGAGGTCGTACTCGCGCTCGGGGAAGTCGGCGAGGGAGCGGTCGAGATCGTGGGAGCACCACCAGGTGACGCCCCACAGAGCCGGGTTGGCGGTGACGTCGCCGAGCATGCGGCGCACGAACTCCGGGGCGGCGTCCTCGGGGATGTCGGGCCGTGGCGCGCCCACCTCCTGGAGCCACACCGGACGGGCGGGATCGGCCGAGGTGGCCGCGGCGAGCTCCACCAGATAGTCGGCGTGGGTGACGGTGGCCGGGCCGAGCGGGCCGTCCAGCGCGGAGACGCCGTTGAACACCCAGGAGTGGACCGTCGTCAGATCGCCGAGATCGACGTTGTCGGCGGGATGGAAGGGGTGGCCGGGCTCGTACCAGGTGGCGTCGTAGAGCGAGTGCAGGGTGAGCAGGCGCGGCGCGGCGGCGCGGGCGGCGGCGATCAGCTCGGCGGCCCAGGCGGCGGACGCCTCGGGCGTCGTCGGGTTGGCGGGGTAGAGGTTGTTCACCTCGTTGCCGAGCGTGACCGCGAACACGTTGGCGCGGGTGGCGACCTCCCGGGCGAGCCGGTCCACATAGGCGACCAGGCCCTCGCGGACCTCCGGGTCGGTGAAGAGGCTGCGCCGATGCCAGGTGAGCACCCAGGACGGCAGGAAGTCGAAGCTCGACAGGTGGCCCTGGATCAGGTCCACCGAGACCGACAGCTCGAACTCGGCGGCCAGGTCGATCAGGCCGAGCAGGTCGTCGATCGGCGCCTGCCTGATCAGCGCGCGGTTGGGCTGGATCCACGGCCAGATCGGGAACACCCTGACGTGGTCGAGCCCGATCCCGGCGAGGTCCTCGAAGTCCCGCCGGACGGCGTCGGCGGTGGTGGCGGCAGGGTCGAGCGCGCCGTAGAACCAGCCGGACGAGGGCACGTAGTTGGCGCCGAAACGAAGCGGGGGCAGGGGCACGCGTCCTCCAGGGAGTCGTGTCGATCTCCCTGGAATCTAAACCGCTTTAGTCGGCCCTGCCAAGAGCGGGCGGCGCGGTGCTCTCCCTGACCACCAGCCGGGGGGTGGCGGTCTTGACGTCGCGGCGCAGCGCGGGGTCGGCGATCACCTGGAGCAGCACCTCGGCCACCTGCCCGCCGAGCGCGATGGTGTCGCGCGAGAGCGAGGTGATGCTCGGGTGGGTGACCCGGGTGAGCACCGAGTCGTCGAAGGACAGGATCGACACCTCACCGGGCACCCGTACGCCCATCTCGCCCGCCACACCGAGCCCGGCCAGCGCCATCACGTCACTGTCGTAGACGATCGCGGTCGGCCGCCGCGGGCGTGACAGCAGCGCCCTGGTGGCCGCCGCCCCCTCGGCGTCGCTGAAGTCGGTCGGCAGCGACACCGTGTCGACCAGCCCGAGCCGGCGCACGGAGTCGCGCAGCGCCCGGATGCGGCGCTGGGTGTGCCGGAGGCCGGGCAGCCCCGCGACGTGCGCGACGCGCCGGTGGCCGAGCGCCGCGAGGTAGTCGACGACCGACAGCATCGCCTCCCTGTCGTCGGCCCACACGCTGGACAGCGCGCCGAAGCGCCCTGGGCCGCCGAGCACCACGGCGGGCACGCCGAGCTCCTCCAGTGCCTCGAAGCGCGGGTCGCGGACGGTCGGATCGACCAGGACGAAACCGTCCACGCGGTGCGCCGAGGTCCATTCCCGGTAGGTCTCGATCTCGGCCGCGGAGTCCTCGACGACCAGCAGGTGCATGGCCATCGACTCCGCCGACAGCCTGGCCTGCAGGCCTGACAGGAGCTGGGCGAAGAACGGCTCGACGCCCAGGGTGCTGGCGGGCCGCGCGATCACCAGCCCCACCGCGCCGGCCCGCGCGCCGCCCAGCGCCCTGGCGGCGCTGTGCGGGCGCCAGTTCATCTCGTCGGCCACCTGGAGGATCCGCGCCCTGGTCGTCTCGCTGACGCCGGGGCGCCCGTTCAGCGCGAACGACACCGCGCCCTTGGACACCCCCACCCGCCGCGCGATGTCGGCGATGGTCGGTCGGGCCACTACGTGCTCCTTCTGCGCGGAACCCTCGCCGCACGGTTTTGTCCACAGCTCTTGACATCGGAGTCTAGCCCGGTGGATAGTCCGGCAACTAGAGCGGTTTAGTACGTCGGTGGAAGTGTGAGGAGAGCGACATGCGAAGGCACCGAACAGGACTGGCCGCAGTGGCCACGGCGCTGGTCGTGGGGGCGACCGGAGGGTGCGGGCTCGGCGCGCCCGAGCAGGCGGCGGCGCCCAGCGCGTCCGTCTCCGGCGAGGTGACGGGCAAGGTCAGCTTCCAGACGTGGGCGCTCAAGCCGAAGTTCACCGAGTACGTCCAGGGCGTCATCGACGGCTTCGAGAAGAAGTACCCGGGTGTCCAGGTCGAGTGGCTGGACCAGCCCGCCGAGGACTACTCCGAGAAGGTGCTGAGCCAGGCGGCGGGCGGCAACCTCCCCGACGTCACGAACCTGCCCCCCGAGTTCGGACTCCCCCTGGTGAAGCAGGGCCTGCTGCTCGACGTCGCCAAGGCGGACCCGAAGGTCACCCAGGAGTATGTCGCCGGCGGCCTCGACGCCTACAGGTATCCGGGGATCGAGGGCGTCTACAGCTACCCGTGGTACCTCAACACCGACGTGAACTACTGGAACACCGAACTGCTCACCGCGAACGGTCTCGACCCCGAGAAGCTCCCCACCACTCTGGACGAGCTCATCGAGCAGGCCAGGACGTTCAAGAAGGCCGGCAACAAGGTCTTCCTGATGAGCCGTAAGCCGGAGCTGCTCGACCTCACCAACGCGGGCGTGCAGGTCATGTCCCCGGACGGCACCCGCTTCACCTTCAACACGCCCGAGGCCGTCGCCCTGCTCGACAAGTATCGGGCCGCCTACAAGGAGGGCCTGCTGCCCCGCGACATCCTGACCGACACCTACGCCGGCAACTCCAAGCTGTTCACCGAGGAGACCGTGGCGTGGACCACCGGCGGCGGCAACCTGATCACCAGCCTGGCCGGCGACAATCCCGGCCTCGCGCCCAAGGTCGTGCCGTCGGCCGCGATGGGGACCCCGCCGCTCTACGTGCAGGGGCTGGCGGTCTCCGCCAGGACGAAGAACGCCCCCGCCGCGGTCGCGCTGGCCCGCTGGGTGACCAACGCGGAGAACCAGGCCGCCTTCGCCCACCTGGTGAACATCTTCCCCAGCACCACGGCCTCGGCGAACGACCCGTTCTTCAGCAAGAGTGACGGCACGAACTCCGGCGACGCCAAGGTCCTCGCCTTCAGCTCGCTGGCCAAGGCGAAGCTGCTCACGCCGGTCCAGGTCAGCGACGCGATGAAGACGATCGTCGCGCAGCAGTTCGCCTCGGCCATCAGCGGTGACGTGACGTCCAAGGAAGCGCTCGACGAAGCGGTGGCCCAGTGCGACCGGCTCCTCAAAGGCTGATGACCCGGCAGCGCTGGTTCACGCCGTGGCTCCTGGTGGCCCCCGCCGCGGTCTGGCTGATGGTGTTCTCCGTGTGGCCGTCGATCAACACGGTCGTTCTCTCCTTCACCAACGCCAAACCGCTCGGGGGCGGCTGGTTCACCGGGCTGGAGAACTACGACCGCCTGCTGAACGACGCCCAGCTCGTCGACGCGCTGATCAACAGCATCGTCTACATGGTGATCTGCCTGCCGCTGCTCACGATGCTGCCCCTGCTGATGGCGATCCTGGTGGAGAAGAAGCTGCCGGGCATCATGTTCTTCCGCACCGCCTTCTACACCCCCGTGGTCGCCTCGGCCGTGGTGGTCGCGCTGATCTGGGGCTGGCTGCTCGACGATCGGGGCGCGATCAACGGCTTCGCGCAATGGCTCGGCGTGGTCGGCGAGCCGTTGCCGTTCCTGACCGACCGGTGGCTGCTGCTGTTCAGCGCGATCAGCCTGACCGTCTGGAAGGGCCTCGGATATTATATGATCATCTATCTCTCGGCCCTGGGCAACGTCCGGCGCGAGCTGCATGAGGCCGCCGCCGTCGACGGCGCGGGCCCGGTGCGGCGGTTCTGGAGCATCACGGTGCCGGGGGTGCGCAACACGATGCTGCTGATCTCCGTGCTGGTCTCGGTCTCGGCCCTGCGCGTGTTCTCCGAGCTGTACGTGCTGTCGAACGGCACCGGCGGGCCCGGTGGCCGCGACATGTCGGTGGTGATGCTCATCCAGCTCTACAGCCGGGGGCTCACCGGTCACCTCGGCTACGCCTCCGCGCTCAGCATCGTCCTGTTGCTGATCACGATCGGCCCGATGCTCCTCCTGCTGCGGCTCAACCGGAGGGGGTCCTGACATGGCGCACGTCAGGGCCGCACGCCGGGGCGGCTTCAACACGATCAGCACCCGCGAGAAGGCAGTGCGCTACGCCCTGCTGCTCCTCGTGCTGGCGCTCACCATCTCACCGTTCCTGTGGCAGCTCTCCACCTCGCTCAAGAGCCTCGACGAGGACATCTACTCCGCCACGCCGAGCTTCCTGCCCGAGCACCCGACGCTGGACAACTACGCCGGGGTCGCCGACACCATCCCCGTCTGGTCCTACGCCCTCAACTCGCTGATCGTGGCGGCGATCGTGGTGACAGGCAACGCGATCGGCGCGACCCTGGCGGGATTCGCGCTGGCCAGACTCCGCTTCCGCGGTGCGAAGCTGCTGTTCGGGCTGTTCCTGGCGACGCTCGTGCTGCCGGGCGAGGTCACGATCATCTCGCAGTACGTCACCGTGCGCGGGCTGGGCCTGGCCGACACGCTCCTCGGCGTGGCGCTGCCGGGCGCGATAGCGATGCTCAACGTGCTGCTGATGTACACCGCGTTCCAGGCGATCCCCAAGGAGATGGACGAGGCCGCGATCATCGACGGGGCGACGGTGTGGCAGCGGCTGCGCCACATCGGCCTGCCCAACGTGCGCGGCATGCTCAGCGTCGTCACGATCTTCTCCTTCATCGGTGCCTGGGACGACTTCCTCTGGCCGCTCATCGTCCTGAACAACCCCGACAACTACACTCTCACCGTCGGTTTGCAGTACCTCAACGGCACGTTCGCCAACAATCCACGCCTGATCGCAGCCGGAACGATGATCTCCTTCCTGCCGATCGTGATCCTGTTCGCGACGCTCCAGCGGTTCTTCTTCAGGGGCGTCGCGGAAGGCGCCATCAAGGGCTGACCGCCCCCTCCACGAGGAGCCGCTCGATGCATGATGACCGCACGCTGGTCGAAGCCCGTCTGAAGCGCGTGCTGGAGGAGCGCGTGCGCCCGGCCGTCCATCAGGAGTCCGTACCCCTGGAGGTGGCGGTCTGGCACGCGCCCGGTGAGCCGGTCCCGGTGGCCGAGGGGCTGGCGGCGGCGGCCGGGGCGTCCGCGCCGATCGCGGTGGGCGACCAGTGGGGCGCGCCGTGGGGGACGAGCTGGTTCACCGTCACCGGCACCGTGCCGGAGCGGTGGGCGGGGCGGACGGTCGAGGCGATCCTCGACCTCGGTTTCGACGAGAACATGCCCGGCTTCCAGTGCGAGGGCCTGGTCTACCGTCCCGACGGCACTCCCGTGAAGGGCCTCAACCCGCGCAACCAGTGGGTGCGCGTCGGCGCCCCCGTCGAGGGCGGGGAGGAGGTGCGGCTGCACGTCGAGGCCGCCTCCAACCCGGTCATCCTCGACTATCACCCCTTCCTGCCGACGAAGCTCGGCGACAGGGAGACGGCCGGGACCACCCCGCAGTACCGGCTCGCCCGCATGGACCTCGCCGTCTTCGACGAGGCCGTCTGGCAGCTCGTCATCGACCTCGAAGTGCTGGGCGAGCTCATGATGGAGCTGCCCGTCGAGTCCGCCCGGCGCTACGAGCTGCTGCGCGCCATCGGGCGGGCGCTGGACGCCATCGACCTTCAGGACGTCGGCGGCACCGCCGAGGCCGCCCGCGCCGAGCTGGCCGGCGTGCTGTCGGCGCCCGCCGTGCCCTCCGCGCACCGGATCAGCGCCGTCGGCCACGCGCACATCGACTCGGCCTGGCTGTGGCCGCTGCGCGAGACCGTGCGCAAGGTGGCCCGCACCGCGTCCAACATGACCGCGCTGCTGCGCGACGAGCCGGACTTCGTCTTCGTCATGTCGCAGGCGCAGCAGTGGGCGTGGATCAAGGAGCACCGGCCCGAGGTGTGGGCCGAGGTGACCAAGGCGGTGGCCGCCGGGCGGTTCGTCCCGACGGGCGGCATGTGGGTGGAGTCCGACACCAACATGCCGGGATCGGAGGCGATGGCCAGGCAGTTCGTGCACGGCAAGCGGTTCTTCATCGACGAGTTCGGCGTCGACAACGACGAGGTGTGGCTGCCCGACACGTTCGGGTTCGCGGCCGGGCTGCCGCAGATCATCAAGGCGGCGGGCTCCAGGCGGCTGCTCACCCAGAAGATCTCGTGGAGCCGGACCAACACGTTCCCGCACCACACGTTCCTGTGGGAGGGCATCGACGGCACCCGGATCTTCACCCACTTCCCTCCCGTGGACACCTACAACTGCTCCATGAGCGGCCGGGAGATCGCGCACGCCGCCGCGAACTTCAAGGACAAGGGCGTCGCCAGGCACTCGCTCGCCCCGACCGGCTGGGGGGACGGCGGCGGCGGCACCACCCGCGAGATGGTCGCCAAGGCGGCCAGGCTGCGCGACCTGGAAGGCTCGGCCACCGTCACCTGGGAGACTCCCTCCGCCTTCTTCGACAAGGCGGAGGCGGAGTACCCGCACCCGCCCGTCTGGGCGGGCGAGCTCTACCTCGAACTGCACCGGGCCACGCTCACCAGCCAGGCCAGGACCAAGCGCGGCAACCGGCGCAGCGAGTCGCTGCTGCGCGAGGCCGAGCTGTGGGCGGCCACCGCAGCCGTGCGCGCCGGCTTCTCCTACCCGTACGCGCAGCTCGACAGGATCTGGAAGACGGTGCTCCTGCACCAGTTCCACGACATCCTGCCCGGGTCGTCGATCGCGTGGGTGCACCGCGAGGCCGAGCGCACCTACGCGGCGGTGGCCGAGGAGCTGGAGTCGATCATCGACGCCGCCCAGCGAGCCCTGGCCGGGCCCCCCTCCGGCGGCGTCGTCGTCTTCAACTCCGCGCCGCACACCCGCGCCGCCGTCCCGGCCGGAGGAGCCGCGCGGGCGGACGGGGCCGGTGCCAGCGGGCGAACGGCACGCGAGGACGGCGGCCAGGTGCTGGACAACGGTCTGCTGCGGGTGGAGATCGACGGGCGGGGACTGGTGGTCTCCGCGTTCGACCTCGCGGCCGAGCGTGAGACCGTCGCGCCCGGCCAGGCGGCCAACCTGCTCCAGATTCACCCGGACTTCCCCAACATGTGGGACGCCTGGGACGTGGACGAGTTCTACCGCAACACCGTCACCGACCTGGTCGAGGCCGAGGAGGTGGCGCCGGGCGACGAGCCGGGCTCGGTCCGCGTCGTCCGCTCGTTCGGCGCATCCACGGTGACCCAGGTGCTCACGCTCCCGCCCGGCGCCAAGCGGCTCGACATCCGCACCGAGGTCGACTGGCACGAGACGGAGAAGTTCCTCAAGCTGGCCTTCCCACTGGACGTGCACGCGGAGCGGTACGCCTCGGAGAGCCAGTACGGCCACGTCTACCGCCCCACCCACACCAACACGAGCTGGGAGGCGGCCAAGTTCGAGGCGTGCAACCACCGCTTCGTGCACGTGGGAGAGCCGGACTGGGGCGTCGCGCTGGTCAACGACTCCACCTACGGCCACGACGTGACCCGTACGGTCCGGGCGGGCGACTCGGGCACGACCACCACCGTGCGGATCTCCCTGCTGCGCGCCCCGCGTTTCCCCGACCCGGAGACCGACCAGGGCCTGCACCGCTTCCACCACGCGCTCGTGCCGGGCGCGACGATCGGGGACGCGGTGCGCGAGGGCCACTTCGCCAACCTGCCCGAGCGCCGCGTTCCCGGTGACGCCGAGGTGGCGCCCCTGGTCACGCTGGACAACGACGCGGTGGTGGTCACCGCCGTCAAGCTGGCCGACGACGAGAGCGGCGACGTGATCGTACGCTTCCACGAGTCGCGCGGCGCCCGTGCCAGGGCCACCCTGACCCCGAACTTCCCGATCTCCGCCGCCATCCCGGCCGACCTGCTGGAGCGCCCCCTGGCCGACCCGCACCCCGGAGGCGAGCCGGTTTCCCTGCGGCTGCGGCCCTTCGAACTCGTCACCCTGAGACTGGTCCGCGGGCGATGAGCCCTGCCGGTTCGGCGCTCCGGCGCGGCGGCCTGATCGGGGGGCGTGATCCCGAGCCCGTTGACTGCGAGGACCACGCCATTCGCCCGGAGGAAACTACGTCGTGACACCATCAGCGACCGCTGCTCCTTGCTCGGCAACCAGGGCTGACGGGCATCCCCGGCGTGCGGAGCCTCAGCGGATGCCGGCGGCCGGACCGCCTAGCGGCGGGTGGCCTGCGAGGCGACGAGCTGGATGGCCTTGACGGCGACTTCGGGCTGGTCGACGTAGATGTAGTGCTCGCTCTTCTTGGCCGTGCTCAGCTTGGCGCGACTGGACACCGCGAGCCACTTGCGCTGGCCTGCGGACCAGGCCCGCTCCAGGCGCGGCCCGTACTGGGGAATGGCCGCGAGGTACTGCTTGCCGTGCTGGATCACCTGCACCGGGATCCTGCCGGCGGAACGGACCTTACCGTCGGGGACGACCAGCTTCTCCGGGTTCTGCCCCTGGAACACCGCGAGGTTCTGCGCCCGCAACTCGGCGGCCGGACCCGTGGCGGACTTGGGGATCGCCCGCATGATGTCGCCGGCCATGGTGGGTGACGTGGCGTCCATCAGGACCAGCCCCTTGACCCTGTCCCGGTGCTCGGGGGCGTACCTGGCGGCGATCAGCCCGCCCAGCGAGTGCCCGGCCAGCACGACCGGACGGTCACCCGCGACCTGGTCGAGCACCCCGGTCAGGATCTTCCCGGTGCTGGCGAAGCTCTGCAGGCCGTCCGGCTGGTCGCTCGCTCCCGCGCCGAGCCGGTCGTAGGAGCAAACCTGGTTCTTCTTGCTCAGTGTCTTCTGCAGGGCGGCCAGCTTGTCCACCCCGTCACCCGCTCCGTGCAGCAGCACGACGACCGGCTTGCCCCTCTTCGGGACACCCGAGCAGGACACGTTCACCGACTTGCCGGCAATCTTGATCTTCTTGGTGCCGGAGATCGGGTCCTTGCGATCCGTGGGGGCGAAGGGGTCCCACTCTGCCAAGGTGGTGGTGGCGAACGGGTCCCACTCCTCCGCAGAGGCGGCCCCGCCGCCGGCGACTCCCGCACCGACCATGGTGCAGCACAGCGCGGCCACAACAGATGCCTTGATCTTGCCTCGCATTAGGTCCTCCAGTGAGCTGATTCGCACGGCGGTGTGGTCCGAAGCGACCAAAGCGCCGCAGCCACACCGGAAACGCTACGGAATCAACCATGCCGTAATCGTCACCACATAGAGGACACTTTCGGGTAGCTCGCACGGGGGACAACGGACGGAAACGATCTTTCTTGTCCAAGATCCAAGAATCTGCGGCAGTCGCTTGCGGGCCCCCACTGGCCGACGTCACCCTAGTCATAGACTCGGAATCTCCCATTCTGGGGGCTTCTGCCGTTCTGGAAGGGTTGATGATGGCCGACGAGCCCGAGGACAAGCTCCAGTCGCACGTGCCGCACACGGCACGGATCTGGAACTACTGGCTGGGCGGTAAAGACCATTTTCCGGTGGATCGGGAGGTTGGGGAACGGGTTCGCGAGATCTTCCCTGTGGTGATCGAGCTGGCCCGGGCCGACCGGCTGTTCCTGGGCCGGGCTGTGCGGTACCTGACCACCGAGGTGGGGATCCGGCAATTCCTTGATATCGGCACCGGACTGCCCACCCAGGACAACACCCATGAGGTCGCGCAGCAGGCGGCCCCCGAGTCGCGGATCGTGTACGTCGACAACGATCCACTGGTGCTGGTGCACGCGCGAGCCCTGCTGACCAGCTCCGAAGAGGGCGCCACCGACTACATCGACGCCGATCTGCACGACCCGGACAACATCCTGCGGCAGGCGGCCAAGACGCTGGACTTCTCCCAGCCGATGGCGATCATGCTGCTGGGCGTCATGCATTTCATCAGTGACGACGACGAGCTCCAGCGGATCATCGACCGGTTGCTGGCGGCGGTGCCGTCCGGGAGCTACATCGCGGTGGCCAACACCACCACGGCGGTCAACGGCGAGACCACCGCCGAGGCGGTGCGCGTGTGGAACATCGACGCCCAGCCCAAGCTGAAGCTGCGCACCCCCGAGCGGATCGCCGAGTTCTTCACCGGCCTGGAGGTGGTGGAGCCGGGGTGGGTCTCGTGCTCACGGTGGCGTCCCGAGCCCGAATGGGACGGCGGCCTGCCGGTCGAGGTCGACCAGTGGTGCGGGATCGTACGCAAGCCGTAGAGGTCGCGGCCCGGTGACGAGCCTGGCGAGCGCCGAGCCGTCGTGGGTGAGCGCCTGGACGGGGGGCTTGCCTGCCATCCATGTCGGTAATGTCGCCGAGTACAACTCCGTCTTCGGCGGCATCTCGGCGGGGCGCGATCACTACTCCTGCCTGGCGGCCTTCGCCAGTCCCCGGCCCGACCTCGTCGTGCTGCCGCTGCCCGTACCGGAGTGGTGGATCCGGCACCTGTCCGAAACGCTGGGCTGGGGCGAGCTGAGAGTGTGCGGGGGTCTGGCGGCGGACGGGCAGGTGTCGGCGGCCCTCGCCGGCCGGCCAGAGCTCATCTCCTCCGAAGCGACGGTGCTGGCCTGGGGTCACACGCCCGCATTCGACCGGATCCGGCCCGCTCCCGCCGGGGTGCTGGACTGCATCCGCCGCTTCGAGTCCAAGCGCGGCTCCCACGAGCTCTTCCGCGAGCTGGCTCCAGGCCGGCGGGGAATCCGGATCGCGGCACAGCGCCGGGTCGGATCACGCCGCGAGCTGCGAGGGGCGGCCTTGCCCTATGTGCTCAAGAAGGAGTACGGGGTGGGCGGCGTGGGCACCCAGATCGTGACCACGACCCCGCCGCCCCGGAGGGTACGCGGTCTTCTGCTGGAGGAGTACATCGCGGGCGTCGCCAACCCCACGTACGACGCCGTCGTCGCAGCGGACGGGCGGGTGCACCCGGTCGGTACGGGTGCGATGACGATCGACGGCACCCGCTACCAGGGCGTCACTCTCGGCCCCGGCGCACTCCCCGCCGAGCAGGTGCGGACCGCAGCCGGCTTCGGCGCCGCCGTGGGCACGGCACTGGCCTCCTACGGTTACCGCGGCTGGTACGACGTGGACTTCGTGGCCGACCGGGCGGGACCATTGGTGCCCACCGAGATCAACCTGCGGCTCACCGGTCCCGCCGTGGCCTTCACCCTCCAGGTGGCGCTGGATCGCCTGCATGGCGCCGGGCATGTGGTGCGTACCCTGGATTGTCTGCCCTTGGGCGCCCGCCTGCCGTCGACCGCGCTGCGTGAGCACGTCACGCGGCTGGCCGAACGATGCGCGGAACTCGGCACGATTCTCCTGGTCACCATTCCGACCGCCGCGCTCGACCCCTTCCCCTACCTGGGGATCGCGCTCGCCTCCCGGACGCTTCGGGAGTTGGACGAGGCAGAGCGGGCCGTGCGGACCGCCAACGAGGCGCTCGGCACGATGTTCACCCGGCACGGCTCCGAACACGTGGTCACCGCCGTCGACCGGCGACGAAGGCGACGAGCACCGCTGTGGCGATCATGAGGGTGATGTTGAAGCCGTAGACGAGGGCCGCCTGTCGCGGCCAGTCGGTCTTGGCGGCCAGCCGGTACAAATTGTCCTGCGGCCACCACGCCACCAGCAGCCAGGTGAGCGCCAGCCAGGCCGATGTGGTCAGTGGTGCGGAGCGGCCCAGCCGGGCCAGCGCCGGGCGGCCCCGCAGCAGAACCATCACGCCCAGCCCGAACGAGGCCCACTCGAACAGGTAGAGCCCGAAGAACAGCGCCGCCCAGGGCAGTGGCACACCGGACAGATCAGTGGAGAAGGGCCAGAATACGTTGGTGGTAGCAGAGGCGAGGAAGCCGAACAGGAGCGTGCCGCCGATCATCAGCGAGCCGCTCCCCGCTGGTGCGAAGCCGCCCTTGCCGCCCGTAGGCCGCTGCCCCTCCACGACCGGAAGGGGCAGCGCCGCGACGTCGACCGCGCCCTCAGCCGTGCGCGGCAACACGGGTATCACCGCCACCACGTCGGGCAGTCGGCGCAGCGGCACCAGCTCGGCCAGGAACTCCCTGGGCTGCTCGCCGTCGCCGGCGACCACGTAGGCGATCATCTGCTCGCCCTCGACCACGACGCACTCGGTCACCGCCGGGTGCCCGAGTAGACGCTGTCCGGGCTCGTCCTCGACCATGGTCAAAAAGTACGCCCGGCGGCGGTCCTCATCAAGATCTCCTGCTCACGCTTGGCAGGGCCGGTGAAGGCGGCCCCCCAGTCGGCGTGGAAGTTGGGCCCGGCGGACCGGTAGAGCCTGAGGATGGCGGCGCTCATGTCCTCGTCGTGGGCGGCGTCGCCCTCCCGCGTTGAATTTCACAAGTCACGACATTTCCGGATGACGGAGACGTTAGGCTGCGTGCCGGGCAGAGGCGTGGGTGGTTCGAGAGGTGTCGGTTGGCAGGGGAAGCCGTGGGGCTGCTGCTGCGCTTCGGCCGCGGGTACGCCTCCGCGGTGCGCCTGGCGACGCTGGTGCCGATCTGCGCCATCGCCCTGTTCCGGGCCCCGGCCGAGCACCTGGCGAGCACCGCGGTCGTGGTCGGCGTCGCGGCGGTCTGGACATGTGGGTTCGCGTGGTGGCTGCGGGCGGGGCGGGGCAGCGCGCTCGTCCCCTTCGACGTGGTCGTCCTGTTGGGACTGTTCAGCAGCAGCTTCTGGACCGACGCCGTGGCGGACAGGAACACGGGGTGGCTGCGGCTGCTGGTCACCTTCGCCTGCGTGACCTACCAGTGGCACACCTCGACGGCGCTGGGCGGCGCGGCCGCGATCGCCGCCGGCGGCGGGGCGGTGGCGCTCCTCATGGCGGCGGGGGCATGGGAGGTCGACGCGAGCCTGGTCACGGGCACGATGTGGGCGGTACCGGCCGCCGCGCTCTCCAGAGCGGCCTGGACCCTCGTCCGCCATGCGGCGAAACGGGCCGACCTGATGGCGGCCGAGGCCCTGCGAGCACGCGGGGAGGCCCTGGTGGCCGCGGCCGTCCGCGCCGAGGAGCGCGAGCAGGTCAACTCGCTGCACGACACGGCGGCGACGACCCTGCTGATGGTCGGCACGGGACAGGTGAGCTCGGACGCCGGTTGGCTGGCCCCGCAGGCGCGGCGCGACCTGGGCAGACTTCGCTCCGTCGGCGGGCGGGCGCCCGAGGAGGCCGACCTCGTCGACCTGCTGCGTGCTGATCTCGCCGTCACACACCTGACCGTGGACTTCGACGGCCCTGAGCGGCTTCCCCTCCCGTTCGGCGTCGCCAGGACGATCACCGACGCGGCGGGCGAGGCTCTCACCAACGTGCGCCGCCACTCGGGCACCACCCGCGCGACCGTCCGGCTCCGAGGCGACGCGCGGGCGCTCCGCCTCGACATCGCCGACCAGGGGCGGGGGTTCTCACCGCACGACGTGCCGGGGACCCGGCGCGGCGTACGCGAGTCCATCCGCGGCAGGATGGAGAGCGTCGGCGGCACGGCTACGATCGCCTCCGCCGTCGGCGAGGGGACTCAGGTCCGGCTCGAATGGCGCGCCGCCGATGAGTGACACCACCGAGAGTGACACCACCGAGAGTGACACCACTGCGGGTGACAGAGCCGCGAGCGAGGCGACTGCTCGTGAGGCTGCTGCTCGTGAGGTCGTTGTGGGTGACGCCGTGATGCACGTCGCCGGGTCGAGCGGCGTGGCGGGTGCGAGCTGGGCCGTTGCGAGCGACGCCGTCGAGGAGTCGACGCGGGCGCAGTTGCGGCGCGGCCTGCGGGTCGCGACGCTGGTCGTCGCCATGGCGGTCGCGTGCGGGCTCGGGCTCACCAACCTGGTGCGCCACCTCGACTCCTATGACATGCCGCTCGCGCAGTTCGGCGCCTTCGCGGCGCTCGGCGCCGTGCTGCTCACCGAGGCCGCGCTGCTCGTCCGCGGGCGTTCGTGGGGCCGCTTGCGCGGCCCGGCCATCGCGCTCGTGCTCGCCGCGTCCATGCTGTCGTACGCGACCCTGCCGGACGGACGCACGTCGACCAGTGAGGATTGGATCTTCGGCGCGGCCAACTGGGCGGGCCTCGTCGTGATGCTGGACCGCCCGCTGCGTGCCGCGGCGATGTTCCTGCTGGCCCACGAGCTCACCGCGCTGCTCAACCTGCTCCTGTTCGAGGAGCCCACCCGGGCTGCGCTGGCCCGGTTCGCGACCGGGTCGGTCACGGTGATCGGCTTCCCGCTGTGCCTGGCGGTGGTGGCGACCGTGCTGCGCAGCCTCGGCGCGGCGGCGGTGGCCGCGCGCAGGGAGATCGAGCAGGTACGCGTCGCGGAAGCCGTCGTCGCCGAATCGCACCGCCGCAGGCAGCAGCGCTTCGCCGAGCTGTCGGCGACCACGGTGCCGCTGCTGGAGGGGCTCGCCGACGGCTCACTTCGCCCGGAGAACCCGCTGGTCCAACGGAGCTGCGCCATCGAGGCGGCCCGTATGCGCCGGCTGTTCGCCGAGTCCGACACGGCCGCCAACCCCCTGCTGCACGAGTTACGTCACTGCATCGACGTGGCGGACCGTAAGGGCGTCGTGGTGGAGCTGGACTCACGCGGCCAGTGGCCGACGCCGCCGGTGGCGGTCAGGCGGGACCTCACCGAAGCGGTCCTCGTCGTCCTCGCCACCGCGGCCACCCGGGCACGCGTCACCGTCGTGGGCAGCGCCGCCCTGGTGTCGGTCAGCGTGGTCGCCGACTGCGGCGAGATCGACGTGCCGGCGCCGGCCACGCCGGGCGTGCGCGTCGAAGCGTTGACCAACGACGACACGGCCTGGATGGAGGCCGAATGGCAGCCGACGGGGTGAGCACCGCGATGGTGTCATTCGATTCCCCAAGAAGGAAACAGGCTCATCGGTCGCCCACTCCAGGCCGTCAGTTGCCGCGGCCCACGACTGCCATGGGGTACGGCGCTCCGATGCCGGCCGCGCGCCAGGCGGCCCGGTCGATGCGTCGCTCGGCGGCGAAACGCTCCTGGTGGGGCAGCAGTTCGCGGGAGGCGAACGCGGTCACGGCGGCTCTGAACAGATCGTGGTCGTCGTCGAACAACAGTCGGTCCACAGGCGGCCTTCCGGGAGCGGGAACGCGGGAGCGACAGGGGACGCCTGCCGCCGCCGGCGCTCGGAGGTCAGGATGCGCGGTCGGCCCCGACGAGCACGTAACACATCAGCGCGGGCCGGTCGCCGCGGTTGTGCCAGGCGTGGCGGGTGCCCTGCTGGACCACGCAGGCGCCGGGGGTCAGCTTGACCTCCTTGCCGTCGTCCAGCTCCAGGTGCAACTCGCCTTCCAGGCAGATGCCGTAGTCGACGGTGTCGGTGGTGTGCATGCCGGGGTCGTCGGGCTCGAACACGTCCATCAGTCCGGGCAGCTTCTCGGCCGCCTCGGCGGCGAGCCGGTCGGGATCGCCGAGCCGCTCAGGGGCGGCGGATTCGGGGGCCCAGCGCAGGAACAGGACGCGGGTGCCGCCGGTGCCGGGGAAGAAGGGGAAGAGTCGCGGCTGCTGTGGCCCGGTGCCGACCGTGGCCCCGCCGTCCTCGGTGCCCCACATCAGGAAGAAGTCCGAGCCGGGGATGGCTCCGACGGAGATCGGCTCGGCGGGTCGGTCGGTGACGAACACCGAGGTCCCGTCGGGCTCCCGGCCGGTGACGATGAGTCGAGGCTGAATGGGCATGTTCGCTCACTCCTCAGGGGGGATGTCCTGCCGGTGCTGAAGGCGTAACTGTCGCTTGGCGAACTTCCCGGTCGCCGTCTTCGGGATCTCGGAGATGAAGATCACCTGCTCGGGGATCCACCAGCGGGCGACGTGTGAGGTCAGGTGCTCGCGCACGTCGTCGGCGGTGAGGCCGGTGCCGGGCTTGGGGACCACGTAGGCGACGGGGCGTTCGCCCCAGCGGGGGTGTTCCACGCCGATCACCGCGGCCTCGGCGACCCGGGGATCGGCCATGATGGCGCCCTCCAGCTCGACCGAGGGGATCCATTCACCGCCGGACTTCACCAGGTCCTTGGTCCGGTCGACGATGCGCACGTAACCGTGACCGTCGATGGTGGCGACGTCCCCGGTCCTGAGCCAGCCGTCGTCGGTGAACGCCGGGCCTGGCCGCTCCTCGCCCACGTAGCGGGCGGCGATGGTGGGGCCGGCCGCCTGCAACTCACCCGGCGTGCTGCCGTCCCAGGCGACCTCCGTACCGTCCTCGCCGATCACCCGGAGCTCGGTGAGCGGCACCGCGAGCCCGGGCGAGCCGATGACCGCGCGCTGCGCGTCCGGGTCCAGATCGTCGTGTACGGTCGCCAGCCGCGGCACCGTCACCACCGGGCTGGTCTCCGTCATCCCCCACGCATTGGTGAGGGGAATCCCGATGGCCTGCTGGTACGAGCGCGACAGTGCGTCGTCGACGGCGCCGCCCCCGCAGACGATCATCCGCAGGCTGGACAGGTCGTGGTCGGCCAGCAGCGGCTCCAGGCCGCGCCACACCGTGGGCACCGCGCCGGTGAAGGTGACGCGGTGCCGCTCCATCTGCGTGATCAGCTCCGCGGGCCGCATCGCCGGTCCGGGCAGGACGAGATCCGCCCCGCACAACATCGCGGCGTACGGGAACCCCCAGGCGTTGACGTGGAACATCGGCACGACCGGCATCACCACGTCGCGCTCGCTGATCCCGAAGGTGTCGGTCATGAGCAGCAGCAGGGCGTGCAGGACCATCGACCGGTGGCTGTAGAGGACCCCTTTCGGGTTGCCCGTGGTGCCGGAGGTGTAACAGAGCGCCGCCGCGGTGTTCTCGTCCGCGATCGAGAACTCCCCGTCGAAGAGGCTGACCTCGGCGAGCAGCGTCTCGTAGCCGACGATCCGGGGATCGTCGGGCAGCGGCACGTCGGCGCCGTCGTCCATGACCACCACGTGTCGCGGGCTCCTGAAGGACTCGGCCAGCGGCCACACCGTGGGCAGCAGCGACCGGTCGACGAAGAGCACGTCATCTGCGGCATCGTCGACGATGTAGCGGATCTGCTCGTGGAACAGCCGATGGTTGATCGTGTGCAGGACCCGGCCGGTGCACGGCACCGCGAGGTACAACTCGACGTGCCGCTGGCTGTTCCAGCCGAACGTGCCGACTCGGGCGCCGCTGGGGACGCCGAGCCGGTCCAGGGCGGCCGCCAGCCGCCGCGTACGCGCGCAGACGTCGGCCCACGTCACAGCGCTTTCGCCGTCGACGCGACCGGTCACCACCCGCTTGTGCCCGAAATACTGCTCCACCCGGCGGAAGACGAGGGGGAGGGCCAGGGCGTGCTCCTGCATCAAGCCGTACATCGCGTCGACAGCCTTTCTGGAGCCCGACTTTCTGGACGGAGAAAGCTCATCACTTACTGAGCGCATAGTTAGTAATGAGCACGACTCTTGTCAAGCGTGCGGCGACGACAGAAGCCTTACGCGCCGGTGGGGCGCCGGTTGCGGACAGCGGCGGTCATGTGGACGGCCAGGTCGGCATAGAAGGCGCCGAGCGAGGCCGGAGTGTCGGTGCCGCCCAGCCGATACCAGCGGACCAGATCCACTCCCAGCGACAGGATCGACCGCGCCAGGCGGCTGACATCGTCCGGGTCCGCCGTCGCGCCGTCGACGATCCGGCGCACCGCGTCCCGGAAGATGGTGTTGAACTGGGCGCGCAGCTCGCGAATCTCCGCATAGTGCTCGGGGGACAGCGGCGTCAGCTCGTTCTGGCACACGCGCGCCGCGGTGTGGTGCTCGGCGTGCCACTCCACGAACGCCGCGACCGCCCGGCGCAGGCAGGTCTCCGGGTCGCCGTCGGCGGGCAGCGCCGCCCGCAGAGTCTCCAGAGCCCGGAGGTGACCGCTGCGCACGATCTCGAACAGCACCTCCTCCTTGGTGGCGAAGTGCACGTACAAGGCGCCGGGGGTCAGTCCGACCTTGGCCGTGATGTCGCGTGTCGTCGTGGCCTGGAACCCCTTCTCGGCGAAACAGAGCACGGCGGAGCCCAGCAGGGCCTTGGCCACGTCCGAGAGGTCCGCGTCCCAGAGCTTGTCGGACGGTTCGTCCAGCCGCACGAGCGGGGGATTGCCACCCCGCCGTGGGCCGCGACGCTTCGCGACCATCCCCGATCCTCCCCGTGCTCACCTTGACGCGCCGACATTACCGTCCCGCTGAACGTCCACGCGCACATCTTGACACCTCCTCGGCTGCTCAGTAACTATGCGCTCAGTAAGTAAGTCCTGGCTCGCAATCGAGGAGATGCGGTATGCGCAAGGGCATCGTGGTCACGGCGAAACCAGGGGTAGAGGATCTGGCGGCCAAGGCCGAGGAACTCGGGTACGACAGCTTCTGGGTCTACGACACGCCGATGGTCAACGGAGACCCGTTCGTCGGTCTGGCCCTGTGCGCCAAGGCGACCAGCCGCATCCGGCTCGGGGTCGGCGTCACCTCGCCGGCCCTGCGTTCGGCCCCCGCGAGCGCGGCGGCCCTCAGCAGCCTCAACGCCCTCGCACCCGGCCGGATCATCTGCGGCGTCGGCACCGGCAACACCGCCCGGCGCACCCTGGGCATGAAGCCCACCACGATGGCCACCCTGGAGCGCTTCACCCGGCAACTCCAGGACCTCACCGCCGGCCGCCCCACCGAGTACAGCGAGGGTGACCGCACCCGCGATGTGCGCTTCCTGCACGTCGGCGACCACGTCAACACCGAGGACCCGATCGAGTTCGTCGTGGCCGCCTTCGGGCTCAAGGCCGCTCGCATCGCGGGCCGCCGCGGCGCCGGGACCATCTCGTTCGGTCTGCTCGACCCGGCGACCTGGCAGGCGTTCGTCGAGGCGCACGACGCCGCCGCCGCCGAGGCCGGCGCGCGGACGCCGACCACCTCGTACGTGATGACCTCGATGCACATCCTCGCCGAAGGCGAGAACCCCTACGGCGACCTCGCCCGTGACTCCATGGGCCACATCGCCATGGCGCTGCTCACCTTCGCCGCGGACAACCCCGCCTTCAGGGAAGGGCTCGAACCCGAGGAACTCGACGCGGTGCAGCGGCTCCTCGACCGGCGCGGCACGACCGCCACCGCCGACGACCGCCACTTCCGGCTGTACGAGAACTACCTCGGCCGGATCCATCCCGAGGACCGCGACCTGATCGTCCCCTCCCTGGTCGACAAGCTCGGCCTGGTCGGCACCGGCGACGACCTGGTCAAACGCATCGCCACCCTCGAAGCCTCCGGCATCGACGAGCTGGTCCTCCAACCCGTCCTCGACCCGGCGCAGGAGATGGCCGACTTCGCACGACTCCTGTGACCGGCCGTTCCACGCCGCCGCAAAACCCACCACGTCGAAGGGTCGGAAAGCCATGTTCCGCACCAGATCCCGAGGCCCCGCTCTCGCCGCCGGCACGCTCGCACTCACCCTCCTGACGACGGCCTGCGGCGGCCAGACCGCCGCACCGCCGTCCGGCGGCGCCTCCGCGACGTCGCTCTCGGGCAAGACGATCGCCCTGGTCGGCTACGGGAACAGCAACCCGTGGGGCGCCTACTTCAACAAGGTCTTCACCGAGCGTCTGGCACCCACCGGCGTGCAGGTCGGCGACATGACGACGATGGACCCGGGCACCCAGGTCCAGAAGTTCAACCAGGCCGTGGCGCAGAAGCCGGACCTGATCGTGGTCGCGATCATCGACACCACGGCGATGGCGGTGCCGATCAAGAAGGCCAAAGCCGCCGGCGTCCCGGTGCTCGCCTTCGACGGCCCGCCAGACCCGGCGGTGGCGGACGAGGTCATGTCGGTGCTCTCGGACAACGAGAAGCTCGGCGAGTACGCCGCGCAGAACATCATCGAGGGCCTCAAGGCTCAGGGCCGCGACTCCGGCAACATCATCGTCCTCACCGGCACCAAGTCCATGCTCGTGACCCAGCACCGCATGAAAGGCTTCGCCAAGGTCCTGGCCACCGCGCCGCAGTACAAGGTCGTCGAGGAGCAGGACGCCAACTGGGATCCCCAGCTCTCCGGCTCCATCGCCCAGCAACTCCTGGCCAAGCACGGCAAGGACGGGGTGCAGGCCGCGTACGGCATGGCGGACTACATGGCCCTGCCGATCATCCAGGCGGCCAAGCAGGCCGGCTTCGCCATCGGCGGCAAGGACGGCCTGATCGTCACCAGCAGCAACTGCTTCAAGGCCGGCATCGACTCCATCAAGGCAGGCGAGTTGTACGGGACGGCCACCGAGGACCCGGGCACCATCGCCGAGCAGACCGCCGACTACGTCGTACGGTATCTGACGGGCAAGAACCCGCCGCGTAGCGAGACCGTCCAGGAGGAGCGGGTCACCGCCGCGAACGTGAGCCGGTTCGCCGAGCAGTGCAGCCACGCATGAGCCCATCGGCCACCGGCGGCCCCCCGGTCCGCGTCGAGGGACTGGCCCGCGCCTTCAACGGCGTCCCCGCGGTCAGGGAGGTCTCCTTCGCCGTGGGCGTCGGCGAGATCCACGGCCTGTGCGGCCACAACGGCGCAGGCAAGAGCACGGTGGTGAAGATGCTGTCCGGGCAGCTCGCGCCCGACCGCGGCCGCATCGTGATCGGCGGTGAGACGGTCGAGCTGCGCAGTCGCCAGGCCGCTCAGCGCGCGGGCGTGGCGCTCGTGGACCAGGAGCTGAGCGTCGTACCGGCCTTGACCGTGCTCGACAACATGCTGCTCGGGGACATCGACGTGCCGTTCGTCAACCGCCGGCGCAAGGCCACGGCCCGGTGCCGGCAGATCTTGGACGACATGGGCCTGGAGCACATCGGCCCGGACCGGCCGTTGTCGACGCTCGGCATCGGAGAGCGGCAACTGGTCGAGATCGCCAAGGCGCTCAGCCAGAACGCCCGGCTGGTGATCCTCGACGAGCCCACCGCGACCCTCGGCGAGGCCGAGAGCCGGCATGTGTTCGCCGCGATCCGCCGGGTCGCGGCCACGGGCTGCTCGATCATCTTCGTCTCCCACCGGCTGCCGGAGGTCCTGGAGCTGTGCGACGTCGTGACCGTGCTGCGCGACGGCCGCGACGTCGCCACGCACCCCGCTGAGGACCTGACGGTGGACGAGCTGATCAGGTGGATGCTCGGGGAGACGCGCCGGCAGCCGTCCGCCGCACCCGGGCCGGACCGGGACCTCGCACCCGCGTTGCGGATCGAGCGCCTGCGCGTGCCCGGACGGCTCGACGACTTCACCCTCACCGCCCAGGCGGGCCGCATCTACGCGCTGGCCGGTCAGCTCGGCAGCGGCGCCTCCGACGTCCTGCGCGCCTTGGCCGGACTGCACCCCGGGACGACGGGAACCGCGGAGCTGCGCGGGCGGCCCGTTGCGATCCGCGACCCGGTCGGGGCCGCGCGCGGCGGCGTCGCCTTCGTGTCCAACGACCGCAAGTCCGAGGGTCTGTTCCTCGGCAAGCCGACCGCGTGGAACCTCGTCGCGACGCGCCTGCCCGCGCTGGGGCGCGCCGGTGTCGTACGGTCCCGTCGCGAGCGCAGCACCGCCCGATCGCTCGCGGAGCGGTCGGGCCTGCCGGAGCGGCGGCTCGATGAGCCGGTGATGACGTTGAGCGGAGGCAACCAGCAGAAGGTCTTCGTCGGTCGCTGCCTGGAACACGAGAACGTCTTCGCCCTCCTGCTGGACGAGCCGACCCGCGGTGTGGACGTCGGGGGTCGCGCGGCGATCCACCGGCTCCTCCGCCAGGCCGCCGATGCCGGGCTGGTCGTGATGTTCGCCTCCACCGAGCTTGAGGAACTGCTCGAACTGGGTGACGTGATCGTCACGATGCGGGACGGCCGGCTGGTGAACCGATACGAAGGCGACACCGACGGCGCGCTGCTGTTGCGCGACATGACCCACGGAGCGGGACAGGCATGACCACGGCCGACGACTCCACCAGCGGCGCGGTGAGCACCACGCCGGACCCGTCGCCATCCGGCGCCGGCGGGGCCGCGTCGACGGATGGCCCGCCTCGGAGGTGGCCGGCGAGCGCCGTCACGGCCGGCCTCGCCCTCCTCCTCCTGGTGCTGCTCCTGGTCCCGGCCGTGACGACGCCCCGGTTCCTCACCCTCGACAACGCGCGCGCGATCCTCGCCTCGGCCGCCTTCGTGGGCATCACCTCGGTCGGCGCCACCATGGTGATGATCGCCGGGTCCGGGGTGTCGCTGGCCACCTCCCAGATCGCGACCGTCGTGGCGATGGTCTTCCTGGGCACGCAGCACTTGGGGCTGTGGGTCGCGCTGCTGATCGCGCTCGCGGCCGGCGTCGCGCTCAGCGCGGCGCAGGGCGCGGTCATCGGCTTCTGGAACGCCGACCCGATCGTGCTCACCATCGCCGGCGGGTTCGCGATCGGCGGCGCGGCCACCTGGTTCAGCGGCGGGACCACGGTCTACCCCGCCACGCGGCAGTTCGAGGTGCTCAACTCCACCCCGCTGGGCCTGCCACTGGCCGTGTACGTCCTGCTCGCGGTCACGGTGCTCGTCGAATGGACGCTGCGCCGCACGACGGCCGGCCGGCAGATGTACCTGGTGGGCGAGAACCGGGCCGCGGCGCGCGCGGCCGGTCTGCCCGTCGGCCGGGTGACCGTGATCGCGTGGGCCGTCTCCGGCGCGTGCGTCGCGCTGACCGGGATCTTCCTCGCCTCGTTCCACACCTCCGCCACGGTGACGCTCGGCGGCACGCTCACCCTCGATGCCATCGCGGCGGTCCTCGTGGGAGGTACGGCGATCTCCGGCGGTCACGGCTCGGCCGTGCGGACCCTGGGCGGCGCGGTGCTCATCGCCGTCATCTCCGACGTGCTGCTGCTGCGCGGCTACTCGACCGGCGTGCAGATCCTCGTGAAGGGAGTCCTCGTGCTCGCGGTCGTCATCATCGTGCACGTGCGCGCCACCAGGGGCCGGCGATGACCCGCCGGTGGCCGGCCAGGCCGGAGCAGCTGATGCCGACGGTCTCCCTGCTGGTCGTGCTGGCCGCGTTCGCGTGCTCGCCGCTGCTGAGCGGCAGGCCCCTTGAGCCGTTCGACGGCTACAACGCGCTGCAGGGCTTCGCCCAGCTCGGTCTCCTGGCCCTCGCGATCGGGATCACGATGATCGCCGGCGAGTTCGACCTGTCGGTCGCCGGGACGTACGCGCTCGGCGGCATGCTCGCCGTCCAGACCGGTACATCGTCCCCGATCATGGGCGTCCTGGCCGCCGTGGCCGCCGGCGCCGCCATCGGCGCGGTGCAGGGCGGGCTGATCGCCCGGCTGCGCATCCCGTCCATGCCCGTCACACTCGCGACGTACATCGCCCTTCTGGGGTTGACGTACGCGATGTCCGGAGGGCTGAGCAAGACCTACACCAATGGCGACGCGACCTTGTGGGTCGACCAGACGATCGCCGGTGTCTTCTCGCCCCGGAGCCTGTTGACGCTCGCGGCGTTCCTCATCGCCGCGACCGTGCTGGGCTGCACCAAGCTGGGACGTGAGCTGCGCGCCATCGGCGGCGACCGCCGGGCCAGCCGGGTCGCCGGCGTCGGCGTGGACCGGCGGATCGTCGGGATCTTCACGTTGTCAGGGACACTGGCGGCACTGGGCGGCGCCCTGCTCGGCTACAGCTACGCCTCGGCGAACCCGGATCCGGGATTGCAGCCGCTGATCCTCGCCGTCGTGGCCGCGCTGCTCGGCGGCGTGTCGCTGGCCGGCGGTCGCGGCTCCCCGCTGGGACTGCTGGCCGGAACCCTCTCGGTGGCGCTGCTCGCGCAGATCGTGGCGGTCACCGCCCTGCCCGACTTCTCCACCCAGCTGTTGTACGCGGCGCTCCTCGCGGTGATCGTCGCCATCGAGAGCCCCGGGCTGCGTCAGGCGGTGGAACGGCTCCGGGCCCGCCGTGCGAGCGCGGCACGGCGTTGACATGTGCCCTGCCATGACCGAGAAGAGAAGAGCGCACGCCCATGACAGGGCGTCGCCGCAAGGAGGACGACCATGACGGAACCGATCACGGTGGCCGAGGGCTTCTGCTTCCTGGAGGCGCCACGCTGGCGCGAGGGGCGCCTCTGGTTCTCCGACTTCTACACCCACCGAGTACGGTCCATCCACGAGGACGGCTCCGACCTGCGCGAGGAGGCCCACGTCCCCGAGCAGCCCTCGGGCCTGGGCTGGCTTCCCGACGGACGGCTGCTGATCGTCTCCATGCGTGACCGCAAGGTCCTGCGCCGGGAGCCGGACGGCACGCTCTCGGTTCACGCAGACCTCGGCGGGCACGCCACCGGGCACGCCAACGACATGGTCGTGGACGGCCAGGGCCGGGCCTATGTGGGCAACTTCGGGTTCGACCTGATGGGTGGCGCTCCGCTGGAGCCGGCCTCGCTGCACCGGGTGGACCCCGACGGCCGCGTCACGGAGGTCGCCGGCGACCTGTGGTTCCCCAACGGCATCGTCATCACCCCGGACGACGTGCTCGTGGTCGTGGAGACGTTCGGTAACCGCGTCACCGCGTTCGACATCACCACGGACGGCGAGCTGGCCAACCGGCGGACGTGGGCGGAGTTCGGGCCGCTGCCCACCGACCGCGCAGTCGCGGGGGCGCTCGCCCAGCTGCAGGTCGCCGGCGACGGAGCCTGCCTCGACTCGCGGGGCGGTCTGTGGATCGCCGACGCGATCGGCGGCCGGCTCGTGCGGGTGATCGAGGGCGGCACGATCACCGATGAGATCAAGCCCGGCTCACCGGTGTACGCCTGCGCCCTCGGCGGCGCCGCGGGCACGACGCTGTTCGCGTGCGCCGCACCCGACTTCCACGAGGAAGCCCGTAAGTCGGCGCGCGAGGGCCGCATGCTCGCCATGGGGGTGGCCGTACCAGGGATCTGAAGGTCTTCAGGCGTCCCGGCGGGTGGCCGCGTCGGTTTTGGCTACGTGCCGGGGCGTCACGTCTGGGCTTTGATGCCGTCCAAGGCCATGGTGAGCACCCGATCACGCTGGGCGTCCTGCACGAAATTCGCGCCGCTGACGCCGTTGACCAGGAAGAGAACGTCGTCGAAGCTCACGTCGCCGCGGGCTTCGCCGGCATGCTGGGCGCGTTCGAGCAGCGGTCTGCCGGCGGCGTGGATGATGTCGCGGCAGGTGACGAACATCGCCTCGTTGTGGGCGATGGCGTCGTAGACGGCCTTCTTGGTGGTCGCGTAGCCGACGAACCGGCGTAGCCAGGTCACCAGGGCGTCCCAGGGGCTGTGGTCGTCCAGTTCCGCGGCGATCCGGGCCAGCGCCTCGACCTCATCGAGGTAGACGGCCTCGAACAGGTGCGCTCGGGTGGGGAAGTTGCGGTAGAGCGTGGCGATGTTGACGCCGGCGCGGCGGGCGACCCCTTCCAGGGAAGCGTTGGCGCCGTCGGTGGCGAACAGCTCGCGGGCGGCGTCGAGGAGAGCGTCGAAGTTGCGGCGGGCATCGGCGCGCTGCGGCCGGCGCACGGTGACGCGCGGTTCGGCCGGGCTCTCGCCCTCGGTCACGGCCATCAGATCTCCCTTCCAGGACGCGGAACTTGACAAACGAAGGCACCCCTTCGCTAAAGTGAAGGCACCCCTTCGATTAAGTGCGGGTTACCCCTTCACTTTAACGGGTGTGGCGCCGCGTCCTTCGCCTCATCTTCCAAGGACCCTGCATGCCTCGTAAGGAAGACATGACCACCATCGGATTCATCGGCAGCGGAAAAGTCGGCAGCACGCTCGCCCGCCTCGCGGTCGACACCGGCCACGACGTCGTCCTGAGCAACAGCCGGGGTCCGCGGACCCTGCAGGGCCTGGTCACGCGGCTGGGACCGCGTGCTCGCGCGGCGGCGGTGAGCGAGGCCGCGCAGGAGGCGGACATCGCCGTGGTGACGATCCCGCTGAAGGCCTACACGCAGGTCCCCGCCGGGCCCCTGCGCGGCAAGGTCGTCATCGACACCATCAACTACAACCCCGACCGCGACGGCTGCATCCATGAGATCGACGCCGGCCACACCACGGCCGGCGGACTGCTGCAGGCCCACCTGAAGGAGTCGTACGTCGTCAAGGCGTTCAACAACATCTTCTTCAAACACCTGGCCACCCTCGGCCGCCCGGCCGGCGCCCCCGACCGCAGCGCGCTGGCCATCGCCGGCGACGACGCCGCGGCCAAGACGACGGTCGCCGCCCTGATCGACGCTCTCGGATACGACGCCTACGACGCGGGCGCGCTCGCCGAGAGCCGCCGGTTCGCGGCGGGCACGCCCGCCCACCGCGCCTACCTCGACCCGGTCGGCATGTTCGCCGCCCCCGGCCGCCCCGTCTCCGCCGCCGACCTCGCCGACCTCCTCGGGGCCGCCTCTCAATGATCCAGGACCTGTCCCAGATGTGTCGCCCAGACTTCAGGAGGCTCGAATGAAGGCAGCAGTCGTCACCACGTTCAGCGATCCGCCGCACTACCAGGATCATCCCGAGCCGCAGGCGACCGGCGAGCACGAGCTGGTGGTCGACGTGCTGGCCGCCGGCCTGCACCCACGGGTCCGGATGCAGGCCGAAGGCTCGCACTACAGCAGCACCGACGAACTCCCCCTGGTGCCCGGGATCGACGGGGTGGGGCGTGGCCCCGACGGCAGGCTGTGGTACTTCCTCTCCCTCGGCGCCACACTCGGCTCGATGGCCGAGCGCACGCTGATCGACACCCGCCGCAGCGTCGTCCTGCCCCGGCACGCCGACCCGGTGACGGTGGCCGCGACGCTGAACTGCGCGATCGCGTCATGGCTGGCGCTGAACCGGCGGATCACGTTCGAGAAGGGACAGAACGTCATGGTCATCGGTGCCACCGGCGGCACCGGGCGGATGGCGGTGCAGGTGGCCCGGCTGTTCGGGGCCGACCAGGTGATCGCCGTCGGCCGGGACGCCGAGCGCCTCGACGCGATCCCGGGCGCCGACGCCACCGCCCTGCTCAGCGACCCGGAGTCGATCGGGCGGGCAGGAGCCGAGGTGGATGTTGTCCTCGACTTCGTCTGGGGAGCCCCCGCCGCCGCCGCGATGACCGCTCTCGTCACCGGGCGTAGCGATCCGACCAGGCCGCTCACCTGGGTGGAGCTCGGCTCGATGGCCGGGCCGCAGGCGTCGATCCCGTCCGCGGCCCTGCGGTCGTCGCGGCTTCAGATCATCGGCAGCGGTCAGGGCTCACTGACCACCGCCGACATGGCTGCCGAGGTGCCCGCCGTGGCCGCCGAGATCGTCCGCGGCACTTTCGCGGTGGACGCCACCGAGGTGGCGTTGCAGCACGTCGAGCAGACCTGGACACGCCCGGCGGACAGCAGCACGCGCATCGTGTTCACGCCCGGCGCGTGAGGCCGGCCGGGCACCGCCGAGGACCTGCACGCCGCGATGGACAGGGCCCGCCTGCCGGCCGTGGGCAAGGCGTTCACAGGACGAGGATGAGTTTGCCGCCGGGCCGGCGGGACTGGCTGAGTCCGGCCGCCTCCTGGATCTGGTCGAGCGTGTAGGTGCGGGCGATCGATACGACGAGGACGCCTTCCCCGGCGAGCCGGGCGAACTCGTCCATCAGGTCGTAGCGCATGTCGATATGAGTGACGCGGGCGCCGAGGTCGGCGGCGGCGGCAAAGTCGGAGACGGTGAGGACGCGGTCCGGGTCCCCGGTCAGCCCGATCAGGGCCGGCAGTGAGCCGCCGGCCGGGCTGGGCTGGTCGGCGCGGTCGACCCGGCCGCCGGTCGGGGCCGTGTCCAGGGCGCGGTCGACGCGGCCTCCGGCCAGTGCGGTGACGCGTTGGGTCATGCCGTCGCCGTAGCCGGTCACCTGGGCGCCGATCTCTTCCAAGGCGGCGGCCCGCGCCGGCCCGGCGGTGGCGATCACCCGGACACCCCGGTGCAGCGCGAGGCGCACCGCCGCCTCGCCCACGGTGCCGCCCGCGCCGTGGACGAGCAGCAGCTCACCCGGCTGAACGCCGAGGTCGTCGAGCGCGTGCCACGCCGTCTCGGCCGCCATCGGCAGCGCGGCGGCCTGCTCGGCGGTGACGCCCTCGGGAATGCCTGCCCAGGCCGCCATCAGCGCATACTCGGCACCCCCGGCCGTCGGGCCGTCGAACGTCGCCGGGCCGAACACACGATCGCCGATCTCGACGCCGGTGACACCCTCACCGAGCGCGTCCACGGTGCCCGCGACCTCGAGGCCGAGCCCACGCGGCAGCGGCGGCAGCTGGTCGGCGAGGAGGCCGTCGACCGTCGCCCAGTCGGCCGGGTTCAGGCCGCACGCCCGTACGGCGATCCGGATCTGGCCGGGTCCCGGGTCCGGCTTCGGAACGTCGCGGAGCACGATCACGTCCGGGGATCCGAACCGGTCGAACTGGAGAGCCTTCATGACGATCTCCTACATGATGACAGCATCTGTTGTCGTGGACTGTAGCACCGCGACGACAGCCTCTGCTGTCATATCCTGGTCGGCATGCCGAGATGGGAGTCCGACGCACAGGGCCGGCTTGAGCGCGCGGCGCTCGAGCTGTTCGAGACGCAGGGGTTCGAGCGCACCTCGGTCGCGCAGATCGCGCGCACCGCCGGGCTGACCGAGCGCTCCTTCTACCGCTACTTCCCCGACAAGCGGGAAGTCCTCTTCGCCGGCAACGAACTTGAGGCCCACCTCGTCGCCCAGGTCGAGGCGGCCGACCCGGCTCTCACAGCGATCGAGGCGCTGCTGACCGCGCTGGGGACCGCCGACGAGATCTTCCGCCCGCGCGAGCTTCTCCTGCGCCGCGTCAAGGTGATCGCCGCCAGCCCGGCACTGGCCGAACGCGATCTGATCAAGCTCGCCGACATCGCCGACGCGCTGGCGCGGGCGCTCGAGCGCCGCGGCGTCGAGCCCGGCGAGGCACGCTTCATCATCGACGTGGCGATAGCGATCTCCCGGCGCGCCACGTCCCGCTGGCTGGCCGACCCGGACGCGACCCTCTCCGAACTCGTCGCCCAGACCGCCGCCGAGCTGTACCAGGCAGTCGCGCCGTTGGCCCCGACGGCCCGCTGAGTCCGCCGCGAAGAGGAGCGGCGCCCACCCAATGCTGTGACCGAACTCCGGCAGCGCAAACCGGCACATTTCGCTCTCGTGTCCGGCCGACGATGTGCCGGACGCGCGCCGAAGAGCATGGACTCCGCCGCCTTCGCCTCGCAAAGGATGGGGAAGCCCCTTGGAGGGCCTGGTGGCCAGTGCACGGCTGCCCCATGATCTAGGATCATCGACCGTGACATCGTGGGCGAGCAGATATCGGTCGGGCGATCACGTCGCGGTGTGGAACGACCTACGAGCCTTCGGGTCTTCAGGCGTGCCTGAGAGTCTCCGGGAAGACGCCGAGGACGTCGCACGCGAGACCATGCGGCGGGTGGCGTTCAACGTGGATGTGCTGGTCGACCAGCTCTCTTCCGCTGGGTACGCGTTCGCTTGCCCTGACGCGGTCCGCCAAGCCCCCACGGAGGTTGATTCCGAAGCGATGGCGAAGGCCGAAGCCGTCATCGGCCCCCTCCCTGTAGCGCTTCGCGCTTGCCTGGAGATCGTGGGTGCCGTCGATCTGTGCGGGGATGGGGGCTCGATGCTGCCTCACGTCCGCTACCACACACCCCCACGCGAGCCATGGGAACTTGACCCAGACCCTCTGGTCCTCCACTCCGGCCGGATGCTCTGGGACATGCTCAGTTCGACCGTGGGAGACGTCAACCTGGGGTGCGCCTGTACGGATCCCGAAGAAGATGAACTGTGCGGGTTCCATGCGAACGGTTTCTTCTTCAGCATCGCGCCTGATGGAGCGGCCAAGGCGAACTTCAGCGGGGGAGATCACTACATCCATCTCCCGAGCGCGAACCCCGACCCGCCGTTCATCGGCATACCGGTATCGGGGCCCATTTCGCTCGTCGAATACCTGCGCCGATCCCATGCCTGGGGAGGATTCCCCGGCTACGCCACCCGACCTGCGCATGTTCCTCTGCCGGCTCTTCTCGAACGGATCCGAAACCAGCTACAGAAGTTTTGAACGGGGGCGATAGGGCCTTGCTGCTGTCGGCTCGGAATTGCAGGGATCTAGGCCAGTAGCCCACCAGTGGAGGCTGCCGCCGCGCTGGGCGGTACCTGGAATGCGGTGCAGGCCGAGGCCGGGTGGGGCTGCTCGGCCGCCGCAGCCTGTCCATGTAGATCGAGGCGCATGCGAGCCGGTAGCGGCCGCAGGCCGGACCTGGGAGCAGGTCGGCCATGTCCGTGACCGTCCGGTTCATCAGAAGATCGAATCCGACATGAGCGTCGTCATGCAGGACAGCCCGGCAGCACCGGCTGACACTTTCCGGTACGTCAGGGTGCGGGCTGGGCGGCGGCCATGACGCCGTGCACGGCCGCCGCGATGCGGTCGGCGGCCTGGTCGGGGTCGGGGCGGCCGGCGTCCAGCCAGGCGATGACGGCCTCCAGGGTGAAGCCGGGGATCAGGTTGGCGGCCCAGTCCAGCCAGGGCCCCTCGGGGATGACGCGGGCCAGGTTGCGGCGGCCGACTTCGCGGGAGGCCGCGGTGATCGAGTCGATGAGGTCGCGGAAGTCGGGCTCGCGGGCGGCGTAGCGGAACAGCAACCTGAACCCGTCGGGGTCGGCAGTGGCGGCGCGCAGCAGGGCGGAGATGGCGCTCTCGTCGAAATCGTCGGCGCCGGTGGCCTCGGCCAGGCGGGTGCAGGCGCGGTCCAGTACGGCCCGGTACAGGTCGGCCTTGGACTCGAAGTGCCGGTACAGCATCGCGCGGGTGAGCTCGGCCTCGGTGGCGATGTCGTCGAGGCCGGTGGCGGCGTAGCCGGCGCGGGCGAAGGCGCGGGTAGCGGAGTCCAGGATCTGCTCGCGCCGCTCCGCGCGCCGCATTCTGCGCACCGGCTGGGCCGGCATGGCCTCGACGGCCCCGTGGTGGCTCTCGCCTGCTTCGGGCTTGCTCATCCCACCTCCGCTTGTAGAAGTCAAAGTGTACATATAGCTTAATAGACATCGAAGTATATAAACCTGTGTCTACCTCATCGGAGGAGCCATGCCGTCCGCCCCCGCCCAGCTTCCGTACGAACAGCCCGGCCCGTTGCAGCCGCCGCCGCTGCTGCGCCGGCTGCAGGCACAGGGCCCCATCCACGCCATCCGCACCGCGACCGGCGACCCCGCCTGGCAGGTCACCGGGTACCAGGAGGTGCGCGCCCTGCTGGACGACGACCGGCTCGGCCGCGCGCACCCCGAGCCCGAACGCGCCTCCCGTACCGGCGAGTCGGAGTTGTTCGGCGGCCCGCTCGGCGGATTCGACACCGAGCAGGCCGACCACCGGCGGATGCGTACGCTGCTGCAGCCGCACTTCTCGCCCAAGCGGATGCGCGCGCTGCGCGGCCGTGTCGAGACGCTCACCACCCACCTGCTCGATGAGCTGGCCGCCGCCGGGCCGCCCGCCGATCTGCACGCCGCGCTCGCCGTGCCGCTGCCGATCGCCGTCATCTGCGAGCTGCTCGGCGTCCCGTTCGACGACCGCGAGCAGTTCCGCGCCTGGACGAGGGACACCGCGGACGTCACCGACCGGGCCCGCTCCGCACAAGGCCTGAGCGCGCTGTTCAGCTACGGACAGCAGCTGGTGGCCGGAAAGCGCGCCGCCGGTGATGCGGATGCCGATGTGATCTCGCGGCTGGCCGCCACCGAGGGGGTCAGCGACGACGAGGCGGCGGCGATGGGCATGTTCCTGCTGTTCGCCGGGCACGAGACCACGGTCACCGCGATCGGCCTGGGCGTGCTGTGGCTGCTGGCCACCCCCGGCCAGTGGCAGGTCCTGGTCGACGACCCGGCCCGGATCGACGCCGCGGTGGAGGAGATCCTGCGCGCCCCGCGCCTGGGCGGCGGCGGCATCCCCCGCTACGCCCGTACCGACCTGGAAATCTCCGGCGTGCGGGTACGGGCCGGGGATCTGGTGCTGCTGGACACCGGCGCGGCCAACCACGACCCGGCCACCTTCGCCGACCCTGACCGGTTCGACGTTCACCGGTCCGCCACGGCGCACCTGTCGTTCGGGCACGGTGCCCGCTACTGCGTCGGCGCACCCCTGGCCCGCATCGAGCTGCAGGCCGTCTTCTCCCAGCTGGCCGCCCGTTTCCCCACTCTCGGCCTGGGCTGCCCGGTGGAGGAGCTGACCTTCGACACGCGCACGCTGACCGGCGGGCTGACCGCTCTGCCGGTGACCTGGTGAGCGGCATGAGCGCGGCGAAGACGAGCGGGAAGGTGAGCAGGCGGCCGCTGTTCGGCCGGATGTATCCCAAGATGGCCGCCGCCATGGACGAAGGTGGCATGACCGAGCGCCGCCGCGAGCTGCTGGCCGGTCCGAGCGGCGAGGCGATCGAGGTCGGCGCCGGGCACGGCGTCAACTTCCCGCACTACCCGGCCGAAGTGGTGCAGGTGGTGGCGGTGGAACCGGAGTCGCGCCTGCGCGCGCGGGCGCAGGCCAGCGCCGGTGAATCATCGCAGCTCGCGCGTGTCAGGCGGGCGCGCCGCTCAGGATGCACCCGGGAACCGATGCAGGACAGCACCGCGCCGTAGGGCTGCTGGCTGACTGCCAGCAGTTCCCGGCGGGTGGGATCGCGATCCGGGTGCCGTAGCCCGTTGGCCACCCAGCGCCTGTCTCGTTCCGCACCTCGGCCGACGCGCAGCCGGCGAGGCCGGCCGCCGCCAGGGACGCGGCCGCGGTGAGCAGGCGCCGCCGGTCCGGGGCGGTCCGGGGGGAGGGCATGGGGGAAATCATGGAGGTGACGGTACGTGATTCTCCCGTCACCCACATGCGCCTTCCGGTTCTTCCTATTCGGGGGCGACCAGTCCCATGGCTTCGGGGAAGTCCATGGCCAGGGCTCGCCTTTCCGCTCCCTGTTCCTCTTCCGCGACTTCCCTGAAGAGGGCGGCCAAGGTCTGGCGGTCCTCTTCGGGAAGGCTGTTGAGCAGATAGCCGACGGGCTCGGTCAGCGTGGTGGCGACATCCGGATCGATGTCCTCGTCATCGGTGAGCTCGATCGAGATGACGAGGTCCATCACAGCCTTGGCGAGCACACGGTCCACATCGGTCACGGGGGCACGATCCTCACGGTGATGTTTGTGATCTTCCGCTGCGCGAGAATTCTACGCGCCTGTTTCGCGACGGCGGCATTCGGAACTTCCCAGACACCGGTGAGCCCATCCTGCTCCAACGCGAGCGACTGATTCTGTGCCTGCCGCTTGGTCTTCGGATATCCGGTGACGTTCAGCTTCCGGTCGATCATGACACCGTTGGCCGAGTCATGTCCGTCGAACTTGACCCGGGCCAGCTTGCTGCCGCCTACCTTGTAGAACTGGAGCGCGGGCGCCTTTCCGGCCCGTGACCCCAGTGCCCCGGCGTCGTAGGCCTGGGCGGCTGGGCTCATGGCCGCGTTCTCGTCGTCCCAGTAGATCTCGCTGTCACAGTTGTGGACCAGGACGGGAGTGCCGCCCGCGATCACCTGGTAGGTGTGCAGGTCCGCCACCGTGAGGTTGTGCACGCGCTGCGTCGCGCTCCATTTCGTGAGCGCGCCGACCTCGACGTAGGTTCCCGCGCCGGCTTGCAGCCATTGACCGGCTTTCAGCTCCCCGGCCGGCACCCATCGCTTGAGTTCCGGTATCCAGAACGGGTGGGTGTTCGTCTGGTCCGGGAGATAGTTGGTGCCGTCCCGGCCCTTGCCGCCGCCGCAGGGGTCGGCCTGGCCGTAGATGACCTCGATCCGGCCGCCCATGCCGTTGCCGATCCCCGCGATGCGCGGCACCATCCGCCACGACAGCAGGTCCGTCCAGTCGGACATGGTGTTGTAGTCCATGCGACCGGCCGGCATCACCGCGTCGAAGTCGAGCGAGGGCAGCGTGATCGCGGGCGTCTTGGCCAGCCCGGTGGTCCGTACGGTGTCGAGCCACATCACCGGGTCGTACGGCAGCCCGAAGTCGGTGCGCTGGTAGATCCACGTCTGCGCCAGGTTCATCCGCTCGACCGGATCCCACGCCCCCGACGTCGGGTTCTTCGACTCGGCCAGCACCGAGACGAGCTTACGCCCGGAGAAGAACGCGATGGCGTCGTTCTCACATCCTGCGGCCTGCTCGCACTGCAGGTCGGTGGGGACGTCCTCGCCGTTACGCGCGGCGGTCGTGAACGTGGTGCGCGCGGTCGGCGTGCTCCCCGCGATCTGCGAGTTGTGCCCCCAGTTGACACTGGCCAGCACGCCGCCTCTGTCGTACGGCAACATCTCGTAGACCTCGTGCGTGCACGACGGCAGGCAGAAGTAGTTGGTCTCCCGGTTGTAGGAGTAGTCGGTCACGTTCTCGTTGCGGTCGACTTCCTGATCCAGGTTCCACCGCCACACCCCGTTGCAGGTCGGCGGGATGTCGTCGTTGTAGTACTTCTCGTAGCACGGCTCGCCGGGCTCGTTGCCCACGTACGGCACCTGCCACTGGGCATCCCGGGTCAAGAATGACGTCCAGTGTCATGCCGTATCGGATGCCGATGAGCACCCGCCGAGCAATCATGGGCGGGGTGATATCCCTTGGCCGCCCTGGTTTGCGTTGGTTGGCAGAGCGTCCGCCAGGGAGGTAACTCTCCACGCTCGCCGACGCGGGCCGGCACTGCCCAGCATGCCCGCAGTTACAGCGCCACCGATCATAGCCACCCGGGCCCCATCACATAGGCTGACGACAATCGATATGAGCCGCGGGCGATCATGCGAACGCTAATCGCGGATCCGGGTCAGAGCAGTCGCTGAGTCACGGATCACCAGTTCGGGTTCGGGGTCGGTGATGACACCGCCTGCGCTTGGCCGCCCCGCGATCAGGTCGTATAGCGCCTCGACGCCGGCCCGGCCGAGTTGGTACATGGGCATCCGGACCGCGGTGACGGCCGGGCGCAGGTGTTGCATCAGGTCGACGTCGTGGATGCCGACCACTGACAGCTGGTCGGGGATGGCGATGCCGAGGTCGCGTGCGGCGGCCAGGACCCCGACCGCGCTCATGATGTTGTTGACGACGATGGCGGTCGGCGCGGTTGCCGCCTGCATGGCCTGCCGGAGCCCGTCGGCGCCGGCCTGCTCACCGAACCCGGTGGTCAGGTGCGGAGCCGGTGTCAGGCCGGCGGCGTCCATCGCCTGCTGGTAGCCCAGGTAGCGCTGCTGGGAAAGGTATCCCGAACCCCCGACGAAGACGATGTGGCGGTGGCTGAGGTTGACCAGGAACCGCGTCGCGATCTCGCCCGCGCGGCGATCGTCTACGTCGATCCAGGGATGGTCCAGTGCATGTTCCAGGATGAGGATCGGCTTGGGGTGGGAGCGGAGTTCAGCCATCACGTCGTCGTCCAGCAGCCCTTCGCCGCGGATCAAGATACCGTCGACCGTGCCCTGGCTGAGCAGCCGGGTCAGGAACTGGCTGCCGGAGCGCATCGTCTCGGCATCGCCCAGCAGGACCGTCGCGCCGTGCTCCGCCGCCGCCTCGTAGACCCCATGCCGCAGCGGTCCGTAGACCGGGTTGTCGATCTTGTTGAGGATCATCGCGATCATGTCGGTTTGGTTGAGCCGCAGCGAGCGCGCCGTTTGGTTCGGCTGGTAGCCCAATTCCTGCATCGCCTGGAGCACCCGGGTGCGGGTGGATTCCTTCATCCGGGTGTGGCTCGTGCCGTTGACCACCGCCGACACCACGGCGAGCGACACCCCAGCCGTCCGTGCGACGTCACGTTGCGTTGCCATGGTGAGAGCCTACTCGGTTCTTGACGTAACGTCTCACCATCCCTATTTTGAATTAACGTTACGTCAACAAGGAGCATACATGACATCAACACGTCGCACCGTCCTCCTGCGGTCCTCCTGGGCGACGGTGAACATCGGCGACGTGGCTCACTCCCCTGGCGTGGTGCGGGCGTTTCAGCGGTTCGCCCCCGAGGTCGAGGTCATCCTCTGGCCGGTGCGGCTGGAGGAGCGCGAACGATCCATGCTGCGGCACGCGTTTCCCGACGTGCGCGTCGTCGATGGCACTCTCGGCGGAGACGGGCCGAGCACCCCGGAGTTGGCCGCCGCCATCGACGGCGCGGACGTCCTGATGCACGGATCGGGCGCCGACGCCTTCCAGAGCACCGAGATCGATTGGTGGCGCGAGCACGTGGGTCGCCCGTATGGGTACTTCGGGGTCACCGTGGATCCGCTGTGCCCACCGACCATGGCGACGCTGCCGGAGCTGGCACAGATGGTCGATCTGCTCCCACCGTCCTATCTCGAGGACGACGTCAAGGACCGTTTCGACAGCGCCGACTTCGTGTACTGCCGCGAAACGCTGACCCTGGCCACCCTGCGCGGCCAGAAGATAACCGGGCCCGACCTCGCCTTCGGCCCGGATGGCACGTTCGCGTTCGACCACACTGACCCCGTCGCCGCCGCTCGCCTGCTGGAGGGTTTCGGCCTGCAGCCCGGTCGGTTCGCCTGCTTCGTTCCGCGGCTGCGCTACGCCCCCTATGCGAAGATCTACGGCACGGAACCGACCCGCGAGCAGATGCGGCGCGACGCGGTCAACCGGGCCACCGTGACGCACGACCTGGCGGTGCTGGCGGCGGCGATCGAGACCTGGGTACGCGTCAGCGGCCTGCCGGCCGTCGTGGTGCCCGAGATGAGCTATGCCGTCGAGCTCGCTCACGAGCAGCTTCCCAGCCTGCTCAGTCCACAGACGCTCGGTCAGGTCCGGCTCCTGGACCGGTACTGGCCGCTGGAGGAGGCGACCGGGGTCTACGCCGCCTCGTCGCTGGTGGTCAGCATGGAGTGTCATTCGCCGATCCTGGCCGCACGACATGCGATCCCGACCGTCTACCTTCGGCAGCCGACCGAGACCACGAAATCTCAGATGTTCGCCGACCTCGGCGCCCCAGACCTGGTGATCGAGCTCGACCATCGTGCCGCGGCGACGGTCGTCGCGGCGGTCACCGACATCGCCACCGACCCGGCGCCCGCGGTCGCCCGGAGCAGGAGGGTCGCGGCCAATGCCGACGACCGGCTGCGGGCGGCGGTGCAAGCCTGCGTCGCGGGCCAGCCCATCGGCCTGCCTGCACCGGTGGAGACCGGCGATGCATAGCCTGCGCGATCGCTGGCGGCGCGACCGGGTCCTGCTGCTGCTGGCGCTTCCCGGGGTCACGGCGCTGCTGCTGTTCCACTATCTGCCGCTCGGCGGGAACATCATCGCGTTCCAGGACTTCCAGCCGTTCCTCGGAATCTGGCACAGCCCGTACGTCGGGTTGGACAACTTCGAGCCGGTGCTCACCGGCGACCCGGTGTTCGTCAGCGCACTCGTCAACACACTGATCATCACGCTGATCCAGGTGGTCTTCGTGTTCCCGCTGCCGATCTGCCTCGCGTTGATCCTGAACGCGACCATCAGCGAACGGCTCAAACGCCTCACCCAGTCGATCCTCTACATGCCGCACTTCCTGTCCTGGGTCATCGTGGTTGCCCTGTTCCAGCAGATGTTCGGCAACGGCGGAATGCTCAACGCCTGGCTGCGCTCGGCCGACCTGTCCACGTTCCACATCGTCGGCGTACCCGAGTTGTTCAAACTCATGATCACATCACAGGTGATCTGGAAGGACACCGGCTGGTCGACAATCATCTTCCTCGCCGCACTGTCCAGAGTGGATCCGGCGCAGATGGAAGCCGCGGTGGTGGACGGCGCCTCGGCAGCTCGCCGCCTGTGGCACGTGACCCTGCCCTACATCCGCCCGGTGATCGTCCTGCTGCTGATTCTGCGGCTCGGTGACTCGCTGTCCGTCGGGTTCGAGCAGATCATCCTGCAGCAGGCACAGGTCGGTGCCGGTGCCAGCGAAGTACTCGACACATACGTCTACAACCACGGGATCGTCGGCGGCGACTGGGGCACCGCGGCCGCGGTGGGGCTGATCAAAGGCATTGTCGGTGTCGCGCTCGTGCTCGGCGCCAACCGGTTGGCCCACGCCCTGGGCGAGCAGGGGGTGTACGCCAAGTGACGAGCCGACCTGTGCCGACTGCGGTGTCCGTGGCGCGCCCCGCCGCGGGCACAGGGCCGCGGCGGCCACGCTCGGGCCGCAGCCAGCGTCCGGTCTGGATGGGCGAGCCCAGCAAGCTGGGGGTCGGCGCGCGGGGACTCGTGCTCGGCCTGGGCTGCCTGGCGGTTTTGGTGCCGTTCTGGGCGGTGCTCATGACCAGCATCGCCTCCCCGGAGGAGATCAACAGGGCGGGCGGCTTCGTGCTGTGGACGAACGAACCGACGCTGGACTCCTACCGGGCCGTCCTGTCCGGAGGAATCGTCACCCGTGCGCTGCTGGTGAGCGCCGGCATCACCGTGGTCGGCACGGCACTCAGCCTCGTCACCACGATCGCTCTGGCGTACGCGCTGTCGCGGCCAGGTTCGTTGCTGCAAAAGCCGATCCTGCTGATGACGGTGTTCACCCTGCTGTTCAACCCGGGCATCATCCCGATGTACCTGGCGGTCAAACAGCTTGGCCTGCTGGACAGCTACCTGGCACTGATCCTGCCGGTGCTGGTGAACGCGTTCAACGTCATCGTCATGCGCGCGTTCTTCCAGGAAATCCCACGCGAGCTGCGGGAAAGCGCCTATGTGGACGGTGCCGGGGAGATGCGCATCCTGCTGCGGATCGTCCTGCCACTGTCGAAGGCGGTCGTCTCCGTGATCGGGCTGTTCTACGCGGTGGCGTACTGGAACGCCTTCTTCTCCGCGATGTTGTACCTCCAGTCGTCGGAAAAGTGGCCGCTGCAACTGGTGCTGCGCACCTACGTCGTCAACAACACCCCGATCGGGTCCGACCAGCTCAGCTCGAACCTGGAGAACCTGCCACCACAAATCTCCGTCCAGATGGCGATTCTTGTCATCTCCGTCCTGCCCATCCTGTTCATCTACCCCTTCATCCAAAAGCACTTCGCCAAGGGACTCATGGTCGGCGCCGTCAAGGGCTGACCGGTCGTCCACGCAATGTGGCAAGGAGACGTCATGGCACCCACCTTCAGCCGCCGCCACGTCCTGGCCCTCGGCGCGGCAACGGGGCTGGCCCCGCTGCTCGGGGCCTGCGGCGACGGCAGCCCGAGTTCGCCGAACAGCTCGACCGGGTCGGTCAAGCTGCCCACCTACAAGCCCGTCACCGCGGCCATGCCCGACCTGGCCGCCGAGCCGGCCGGGGTGTCGCCGGGATACTTCACCTACCCGACCGCCTCCAGCGCCGCATCACAACCGGTGCAGGGCGAAGCCATCACGGCACTGACGTACACCTACGACCCGATCGCCCCCGCGCTCGGCTCGAACCCCTACTGGCAGAACCTCAACAGCAAACTCGGCACCGAACTGAAGATCACGTACGTCTCCTCGACTGACTACAAGAGCAAGGTCGCCACGACCATTGCCGGTGGCGATATGCCCGACATTGTGGCTATCCAGGGCGTTGTCCAGCAGATGCCGGCCATGCTGAAGGCAACATTCACCGACCTCACGGAGTACCTGTCCGGGGACGCGGTCCTCGCCTACCCGAACCTCGCCGCCCTGCCCACCGATGCCTGGCGCAGCACCGTCTACGACCAGCGGATCTGGGGCATCCCCGTGCCGCGGGCACGGATCGGCACCGTGCTGTACACCCGGGCCGACCTGCTGGCCAAGGCAGGACTCAGCCTCCAGCCCCATTCGTGGGCCGAGTTCAAGGAGATGGCTGTCGCGCTGACCGACGAGCGGGCCGGTCGGTGGGCGTTCGGACAGATCCCGTTCAACACGATCCTTGAGATGAACGGGATCACCGGCAACTGGCCCGGCGGCGCCGGCGTCTGGCAGGCCGAAGGTGGCGTCTTCACCCACTCCGGGACGACACCGCAGTTCATGCAGGCCCTCGAGGACACCGTCGAGCTGGTGAAGTCGGGGGTGATACATCCCGACCACGCGGGCGCGCCCAACACGAAGCGCAACGGGTGGATGCTGGCCGGCACGACCTCGTTCACCATCGGCGGGTACGCCGGGTGGGGCAAGTTTTACGGCCAGGCGAAAGACGTGCCCGGCTTCCGCCTGACCGGCATGCTCTCGCCCACCCGCGACGGCACAGGGACGCAGGTACGCACGCCCGGCCCGACCCTGTCCAGTTTCACCGCTATAGCCAAGACCGACAACGCCGACCGGATCAAGCAGATCCTCAAGGTCCTCGACTGGTTGTGCTCACCCTTCGGCAGCAGCGAGTACCTGGCCCTCCGGTACGGCGTCGAGGGCCAGACGTTCACCCGCAACGGCTCCGACCCGACCCTCACCGAGAGCGGGCGCAGCCAGGTATTCCTGCCGGTGCGGTACCTCGCCGAAGCATCGCCCGTCATCTACGAGCCGGGCAACCGCCAGGCCGTACAGGACCAGCACGACCACCAGGTCGCCGGCGTCCCGCTTGCCGTCGCGGACCCGACCCTCGGGCTGTACTCGGAGACCGCCGCCAGCAAGGCTGCCAGCGAGCAGCAGGAACTGGACTCGGTGCTGCTGGAGATCCAGCTGGGGAACAAGCCCGTCTCGGCGTGGCAGCCGGCCATCAAGAAGTTCATGGACCGGGTGGGCAACAAGATCAAGGCCGAGTACGAGGAGCAGGCGGGTGGTTGACGTGGACTCAGCTAACACTCTCACGGGGTTAGGGAGAAGACAGTGGTGAGACGGAGCACGTTTCGTTGGTACACGCGTGGTCGGGCCCGTGTGGCGGTCGTGCTGGCTCTGGTGGTGGCGGTTCTGTCGCCGGGCAGTGCCGCCGTCGCCGACATGTCGGATCTCGGCAGGCTGCTCGACCTGACGCGCCCGGGGCTCGGCGCGGTGGCGGCCAAGCTGGCCGCCGGTGATGAAGCGGGCGCCGCGAGCGAGCTCAAGGTGTATTACGCGGGCCGCGCCGACGTCCACTACCCGGTTCCGGCCGAGGGCCTGGGCGGTGGCGACTCGGGCCCCGACGAGCTCGCGGCGGGGATCTTCCGGTTCGGCGCCGAGACCCGCAACTTCTACAACAGCGCCGAGCAGCGGATCGACATCGACTGGCAGGACCTTTGGGGTGGGACGCAGACCACCCCGGGCGGCGCGCAGACTCTGATGAGCGACTTCACGTTCATGCCCAAACTGACATACGCCTACGTGTCCGAGAGTGACCCGACAAAGCGTACGGCGTACGCGGCGGCGTGGATGGACATCTCGCTGGACTTCTTCGCCGACAATCAGAGCTGGCCGCAGGGCCGCAACCTGTCGGCGGCCAAGCGGCTCGCCCAGTTGGTCAGCGCGTTTTCCGTGTTCCGGACCGATCCTGGCATCGACGCGAGCGATCTCGTGGCGTACCTGTCCGGCATGCACGCCACGACGGACTTCCTCGTCGGCGTGATGCAGATACATGTCGGAAACAACTGGTACGTGTCGATGGCCCGCTCCGTCCACGCGGCAGCCGTGTTCCTGCCCGAGTTCTCGTCATCGTCTGGCTGGGAGTGGTTCGCGGTGCGCTCGGCCGAGCGGTTCCTGCGCGCGCACTTGAAGGGCGACGGTGTGTATCGCGAGCCGGCGTTCAACTATCAGGCATACGTGGCGGACATGCTCAACTCCGTCATAGCAGTCGCGGATGCCAACGGGCGAACCGTTCCTGATGCGCTCGTCCAGGGGGCGGACTGGATCGCGGATTCGCTGTTCGCGACCCGTCAGCCGAATCTCGAACCCGCGGCGATCGGCGACACGCCGAACAACTACGCGGGTACGTCGGCCATTCGCAGGAGCGGTGTACGCAACTCCTGGCCCGATTTCACCTGGGTCGCCTCCGGCCGAACGCAGGGGACCGTCCCGACGCTGTCATCCACGGTGTTTCCGATCAGCTTCGCGGTTCAGCGTTCCGGGTGGGACGCCGATGCCCGGTACATGCTGATCAACAACCAGAATTCCAGTTACACCGCCTCGCATCGGCATCCGGACGACCTCAGCCTGGTGATGGCGGCGTACGGGCGTCCGCTGATCGTCGACTCCGGGGTGGGGGACTACAGCGCGACTCCGACGAACGACTGGATGCGCCGTACCACCGAGGCGCACAACACCATCGAGGTCGACGGACGTCCGCAGACCGCCGGCGTCCCCCGCACAACGTCGCTGTGGCGCTCGAACGCGGGCCTCGACATCTACCGCGGTGCGGCGATGGGCTACCGGCCGGTCGAGCACGATCGCGCGGTCTACTTCGTCAAGCCCGGCTTCTGGGTGGTCTCCGACGACCTCACCGGTGACACCGCCGCGCACGACTACCGGCAGCTCTGGCACTTCCCCGGCGATCCGGTGACCGTCAATCCGACGACGAAGGTCGCCACAGTCGGGTTCGACACCGTGCCCGGAGCCGCACCCGTTGCCGGCGTGCAGCTCATCCCGGTGGCAACGGCCGGCGCCGCGGTAACCCCCAGGGTCCACGAAAATGGCGCCGTACGCGTCGGCGAGCAGGTACTCACCAACGTCGACTACCTGTCGTACGACTGGTCCTCCACCGGGCCGACGGGACTGGACACGGTCGTGGTTCCCGGTGAGCCCGGCGCGGCGCCCTCGGTGACGGCGAAGCGCATCGCCATGCCCGGGGTGAGTCACTCCGTGGCGACGGCGATGGAGATCGCCCTGCCGGACGCGACCGGACGCTTCTACCTTTCGCGCGAGGCGACTCCCTCGTCGAGGGCGTTCGGGGCCGCCACGACCAACGCCGAGACCGCGTACCTCGAGCGTGCTTCGGGCGGCGGGCTTACCAGGTACGCTCTGACCAGAGGGTCGTCGCTGATCGACCAAGACAAAACCGTTATCAGCGCATCCGCACCGGTGTCCGATATCAGTGTGGAACTGCGCGGCTCGACCGCCCGGATCTCGCTTGGGGACCCGTTCACCGGCACGCTCTCCATCAACGCGCCGAACGCGAACGCGGTGACGGTGAACGACACCCCGATCGCGTTCACCCGCACGGGCAACCTCATTGAAGTGTCACTCGAGGAACACTTTGCCCCGGCACCCGTGCTCAACGACGAGTTCGACGATGCCGGCCTGGACCGCACCGTCCATGACTTCAACGGATCCTTCGGCGGCTGGACGCCGGTCCAGGGGACCTGGGCGCTGACCGGCGCACAGCCGGACACGCAGCTGGCACAGACCTCGACTGCGGACATGGTGTCGTTCGCGGCGCTGCAGGACGTACCCGATGACGTGGTCATGGCCGCGGACATCGTTCCCGGGGTACGCGGCCAGACGACGGCCCGTACCGGTCTCGCGTTCCGCTACCACGATTCCCGCAACTACTATCGGGCCGAAGTGCTCAACTCCACGTCGGGAGCGACGCTGCGGCTCGTGAAGATATACGACTCGAAGACCGAGGTTCTCGCGCAGACCGCACTGCCGAGCAGCGCCAACGTCCCGCACAAGCTGGTCGTGTCCGCGATCGGGAGGCATCTGAGCGCCAAAGTCGGCGATACGTCGATCTCCGCGGACGACGGACAGTTGCCGACGGGTGGTGCCGCCGCCTTCACGCATCGGCGGGCCGCGACCTTCGACAACATCGTGATCAGGGAAGGGCTCGATCAGGCCAGTTGGCGAGGAATAACAGGGTCCGTGTCCGTCGCCTCGGGCAAATTGCGCCTCACGCCGCCTGCCGGTGGCCGGGCGCACGTACTGGCCGACTCGACACTGCCGAAGCGCTTCTCCGAGGCGTGCGACTATGTCGTGGAGACCACGGTCACGATCGACGGATCCGTCGGTGACGCAGGAATCTCGCTGCGAGACACCACGGACGCGTACGGGTATCGGATCCACGTCGGCAAGACGAGCAACGGAACCCAGTACGCGAGCATCATCCGCGAGGCTCACGCGTCGGGTCCCGTCACAGTGGCCAAGGCATCCATCAGCAACCCGTTGACAGGTCCCGTGCGACTGGGTGCGGCGATTCACGGCGACCGCATCACCGTGACGTTGAACGGCGTTCAGATCCTGAAGGGTCGCGACACCGTTGTGCGCAGCGGCGGCGTCGGGCTTTACGCATCCACGGAGAGCTCGTTCGAGAACGTCACTGTCGCTCGGTCCTGCGGGGGGCGGGAGCGCCTGCGGCCAAGTGCCCCCGGCGCCGGCCACCGCTGGGACCACCACGACTAAGTGGTCTCGCTCGTGAATCCTTCGGGGGTTACGCGGCTGAGGCGAGTACGGCAGGCTGATGGTCGCAGCCGGCGGGTTGCCGGGAGTTCGACGCTGGAGTGTACTTCCATCGGAAGGGCCGGGCGGTCTCGTTGCAGCGGCGCTCGAAGGCAATGAGCCGGTCTTCGACCTGGTCAAGGCTGGTGAAGTCGTTGGGTGTGACGACCTTGCGCTGCACGATGGAGAAGAAGATCTCCACTTGGTTCAGCCAGGAGGCGTGCACGGGTGTGTGTGGATCATCACCGCGTTGGGGAAGCGGTCGACCAGCCGGTCGGCGGCGGCCCGGCCACAGTGGGAGGAGCCGTTGTCCACGATCCAGAACACCCTGTACCGCTTCATAACTCATCGCGTGGGGCTTGATCTGCGGTTTTGACCTCCGGCGACCAAGCGGGCAAGATCGCAATCCGTGTCGGTTCGGCTGCTGTACCTGTCCTTGATTCGGGTGTTTGGCTGGCTGGCTGGTGTTGCTGGGGCGTGGTCAGGCGGCCAAAGACGTCGAGATCATGGTGCTCCGCCACGAGGTGGCCTTATTAAGGCGCCAGGTCGCCCGGCCGAAGCTGGACTGGGCCGATCGAGCGGTCCTGGCGGCGTTGGCCGGTTTCCTGCCGATGGCCCTGCGCGCTCACCGACTGGTCACCCCAAGCACTCTATTGGCCTGGCATGGCCCGCGAGAACCCCAGGTGGGGGTACCGGCGGGTACATGGTGAACTCGTTCGCCTCGGCGTTCAGGTTAGCGAAGCGACCGTGCGACGGATCCTGCGTTCGCGCCGGCACCGTCCGGCGCCACGAAGCCTCGACACTTCTTGGCGGACGTTTCTACGGCTGCAGGCAAAAGGGCTGCTCGCCTGCGACTTCTTCCACGTTGACACGATCTTCTTGAAGCGCCTGTACGTGTTGTTCGTCATTGAGGTAGAAGCACGACGCGTTCACATCACGGGCGTCACCGCCCATCCCACCGGCGCCTGGACGGCTCAGCAGGCCCGCAACCTGCTCATGGACCTCGGGCGCGGGCCACCTCGTTCAGGTTCCTTTTCGGGACCGGGATACCAAGTTCACTGCCGTCTTCGATGAGATTTCTGCCGGGGCAGGTGTCACGGTGATGAAGACTCCGCCGCGGACACCCCGCGCTAACTGCTACGTCGAACGCTGGATCCGCACCGTCCGAGCTGAATGAACCGACCAGATGCTGATCTACGACGAACGACACCTTCGATCGGTCCTGAACGAGTACGCCGAGCACTACAACAATCATCGCCCGCACCAGTCCCGCCACCAACGCCCACCCGATCAAGACGAGCGCGTCGTGGTGCCGTTGGAAGGCCGAATCCAGCGCCGAAGGGTGCTTGGCGGAGTCGTCAACGAGTACCACCGAGCCGCATAGCAGGCCGGACAAATCGCCAGCTCAGACCACGTGTACGAGTTTTGAAGCGGTACGTGTGTCCCGAACGTGGAGGGGGCTTGATGTAGGTAGAGCTTCTTGATG